>JAZDKM010000186.1:0-22967 GCA_043803085.1 Planctomycetota bacterium | reverse complement strand
AGCCGGTACAAGCACCGACGACATGGAATCCGAGGTCCGGTTCCAGCACATAGAACGACGCCGCCCCGTGGGTGGCATTGCCAAGCTCGCCACTGGCGAGCGCAGCCATGCCCAAGCGGTTATCTGTCCGTTGCGTTCGGCATGGCGGCACCCACCTTACGGTGGGCTTGGCTATGCCACCCCGGCTTTCGTCTTGCACCTTGGGCCCGCGGCCGTAGAATCGTAGTATCTAGGGGGCGCGAACCATGAGAGCAGCCATCATCGGCCTGCCCCAGTCGGGGAAGTCGACGCTTTTCGCGGCCATCACCGATCAGCGCATCGACCCCACCATGCCGCAGGAACACCTCGGCACCGTCTCGGTGCCTGATGAACGGGTCGATTTTCTCACGGCACTCTACAAACCCAAGAAAATCACCCACGCCACGATGGAATTCGTGGACATTCCGGGGTTCTCCCTGGCCGACCGGCACGGCGTGGAGGAGTTCAGGCGGCACTTGCCCGCCATCCGCCAAGCCGACCTGTTGGTCGGGGTGGTCCGCGACTTCAAGAACCCCGCTATGCCCCCTTACCGCAACCGCATTGACCCCGAGGCCGATCTGACCGAACTCTGGGAGGAACTGGTCTTCGCGGACCTGGAATCGGTCACCAACCGGATCGAGCGGCTGGAGAAGACCCTCGCGAAACCCAGCCAGACCCATGAGGCCGAAAAACGCGAGATGCACCTCATGGAACGGTGCCGCGCGGCCCTGGAGAACATGACCCCGCTCTCCGTGGTGGTTACCACCGAGGAGGAGAAGAAGGCGCTCTCCAGCTTCGCGTTCCTCACCGAGAAGCCCTGGGTGGTGGTGTACAACGTCGATGAAGACCGGGCCGCCACGGTCCAACCCCAAACCCCCAAGCATGCCCGGGCCGCCATCGCCCTGTGCGCTGAGACCGAGGCCGAAATCGCCCAACTCGACGAAGCCGATCGACCGGCGTTCCTGAAGGACTTCGGGGTAACCGAGCCTGCCCGGAACCGTGTGCTCCATGCCTGCTTGCAGGCCAGTGGTCGGATCACTTTCCTGACCGCCAACGAGAATGAAGCCCATGCCTGGGCGATCCCGCGCAGCTCCACGGCCCTGGAGGCCGCCGCGGCGATCCACGCGGACCTGGCCCGGGGCTTCATTCGCGCCGAGACCGTGGCCATCGCGGACTTGCGCGCCGCCGGGGACATAAAGGCCGCCAAGGCCGCGGGCAAGGTCCGTCAGGAAGGCAAGACCTACGTCGTCCAAGACGGTGACGTCATTCTGATCAAGTTCAATGTCTGAACCCAGAACAGGTGTTACTATCTTACGACGAAACATGCGCGCAAGATACGCGCATCTTTTGGTTGCGGCCCAGGGCCGCCTTGGGAACCTGTTTGTTGCGAGCCTATAGTCTCACACCGCAGCCCCGGAGGGGCGCAAGAGCATAGCCCACGGCGTCAGCCGTGGGACTTGCCGCCCCACCCCAACCCTTAGCAGCCCGTGGCAAAAGTCTGTGGGACAGGCTTTCCAGCCTGTCAAGTAGGCTTCTTGCCTCCAAGAAGACCGGCTGGAAAGCCGGTCCCACAGATCAGAGCACTTTCGCCACGGTCTGTTAGCCCCGGAGGGGCGACAGAAGTGAGCCCGCACCCAGCCTCTTTCGCCCCTCCGGGGCTTGGCGTGAATCCGGCCTGGGCCACCCACGGCTGACGCCGTGGGCTATCCTCTCACGCCCCTCGGGCCTGCCTGCCGCAGGCAGGGGCTGAGGGACGCCCGCGATTCAGTCACCCACCCCAGCGGGAATACCAGTCTTGCAGCGGAAACCGCCTTGGCCTATGATGCCGGTATCCTGACCGACTCGGTCGAAAGTGCTGTTTCGCCGGAATGAGTCTTGGCGATGCAACCAAGCCTTGGCAACCTGTGCTCCGTCGATCGCGGCCTGAGCCACTCGGCGCAGCCCCGTCGACGCACTCTGAGGCCGTCGTGGAGGTTTTGTGCGTGCTCGTGCGAGATTCCTATCTCGCACGCAGATTCGCGGGATTCCGATCCCGTGGGCAAGAATGCGGGAAGGGATTCCCGCAGATCTGGGTGCGAGAAGGGAGTCTCGCACCAGCTGAACACCTTCTCTCGGGCAATGCAGCGCCGCCGCGGCCGATGACAGTGACCAGACCAGCCAGTTCGTTGATCGGCTCAAGCGGATGGTGGTGATTAAACCATGTCGATGTATTGCAGCATCCAGCCCAGTTCAAGAACCGGGCGGCTTGAAAGAACTGAGCACGCCGCCGCGCAAGCAGGAGAAGGGTACCTCCGGGACGCGCCTGACGCGGCTCAAGAGCAGTCGCCCGGAGACAGTGCCCCCCGTCCCCTTGAGCGGAATGCAGCGCGAAGTCGCGTGGACAATGCCTCAGGAAGATGTATCGAGAGCCGGGATGGCGACGTATGCAGTGCATCGAGCTAGATTCTGCCAGAAGTTCAGATCCTGCTGAAGCACAGTGAACTTATTCATCGGTTCGCTGGAATCCTCACCTTTGCGCGCCCAGAATTCGATCCCCGCGAAGTCATCCGTGTAGGTCCAATTGGCGTGCGCAATCGCGTTCCGAAAAGCGCGGACGGGGTTGTCCGTTAAGAACTTGCAGCACTTCCTCGTAACGGTGTCTGCCCCGGCGTGTCTAAGGAGGCACTTGAATAGTCCGTTCCCGAGATACACGAAACACATGTAGTTCTGCACTATGACCTGCGCCCGCACAATCTCGGGCTTGTGACGCTGCATCGCCGCGAAGTCCATCCACGCCTGGAACGCTCGTAGCTCATCGTGTCGCTTTCTGATCGGGACACGCTCCGCGCCGATTTCGGATAGTATCGCTTGGGCATCGAGTTGGGCGATCTCGCGATGTAGCGTCGTCGCAAGCCGATCACAATCGGGAGTGGGCACGTTCAGGTCGTCACGAAGCTTCGACGCCCATTGGGCCATTTGGCGGTCGACATGGTTGAATTCGGAATCCATGCGCTTATGATAATGTGAGGCTGCAGTCTTCGCAAGTTTCGTGGGGTGCGCTCTGCGCACCGCTCAGGCTGAGGTGGGCTTCGCCGGCGGGTGGTGCGCCTGTTCGGCGCTGCGGAGATCAAGCGGGCGGCGTAGATGAGCGTAGGGTGGCTCGTCCGGAGCCACTGCTCAACGCTCTTGCGAAATTTGGTTGGACGCGAAAAGGTGTCAGGATGAATTTCCTGTCGTCGGGAGCCGCGATGGTCGGGTGCGGGAATGGGGCGAGCCAGGGCTGGAAAAATCATCCTGACACCTTTCTTCGGCTGACACCTTTCTTCGGCCGCATTCAGCGGACGCGGACAAGCCGCGCCGCTGATGCGTAGCGTTGGGCGGCAGGCAGGTCTGACTGGTGGACGCGGCCTGACGATCTCTGGCCCGGCCTTTGACGACCTGACCCGTGGCCGGGTCAAGAGCGGCTGAGACGCCTTTCGCCCCATCGGGGCGACGGGCTGTAGCCACGGGTGGAGTCCTTGACATTTCGCGGCTCGCAGAGCGAGCCCAGGCGGGTTTTGCCCGCGCGAAATGTCAAGGACGGAACCCGTGGAAGCGGGATTCTCTTATTCTCCTCTCGCCCCGGAGGGGCGAAGGAGATTTCATCGGCGCGCCTACCTCGTTTCTCCGCCCCTCCGGGGCGGGTCTGTTGAACCACGACCCCTTCCACGGGTTGTGCTGCGCCCGACTCACGGCGGGCTGCGCTCCACCCGTGGCTACAACCCTGCGCCCCTTCGGGGCGAAGAACGTCCTCGTCAGGAAGGTCGGCAGAACCGCAGGCGGCGAGTGACTACAGCCTACGACGCGCGCCACAGAAGTTGTGCCGGACGACGCGCTTCGCCGACCTGCTCCGTCGCATCAGTCTGGGGCCGTGATGGGGGACAGGGTGGTTTCGAGGATGGTCGCATGTGGGTACGCTCCCTTACGGTCGCGTGTCGGATAGGATGAGCACCGAGGCGCGCCCTGATCCAAGACGCGACCGTAAGGGAGCAGATAATACGAACCGCGACCGTCAGGGAGCGGACCAACCCACGACCGGGAGGGAGCGGGTTTGGCCGCAATACGGCCTTGAAAACGAAAACCTGCCGCTACCAGGAGTACGAATCATGGCAATGCTGTTGGAGTTCTCCATGTCCCCTCTCGACAAGGGCGAATCGGTGAGCACCTACGTCGCGCGCAGTCTCGAGATCGTCGACCGCTCCGGTCTGCATTATCGGCTGAACCCGATGGGCACCGTGCTCGAGGGCGAATGGGACGAATGCCTGGAGCTGGTCCGGGCCTGCTTCCAGCGCATGGCCCAGGACTGCAACCGCATCAGTTGCTCGATCAAAATGGACTACCGCAGAGGCCACAACGGGCGTTTGGAGTCAAAGACCGCCAGGGTCGAGCAGCTCGTCGGTAAGAAACTGCCCCAGTAAAAAGGCGTGCGGCACCCTGAAAGTATTGGCGCGGTCAAAGGGTGCCGCAGCGAGTGGAAGGTTCGTGGTTTTCTTCGTTAGTAGTCGATAGGGGAAGCTCACGCTTATCGCGGAAAACCGCCCCACATCCTAGGAAACCGGGAAATCACCCCTTCGTATCATTGTACGCTTCTCAGAGCAACTTGTCCACTTTCGTTCGGCATAACAGCCGGAGCGTCCTCACCAAGTGCGTCACGACGATCATCGCCAGCCAGCCGGGTAAGAGCGCTTTCCCCCAGCGCTGAAGCCGCTCTCGCGGCCTCGCCTCGGACAGGTTTCCGAGGCGGTCTTTCCGATCGGTGGAACTCCGGCGTGGAGCCCGGTACAAGAGGCTCCCTCGCCTCATACTTCAATGTACATACCCCACGCGAAGAAATCAAGCTGTCACTCTAACATCGTGAAAAAAAGAACGTTATCACCCCTGAAGAAAAGTTTTCACAACCTGCCGCTCCGACCGGAGGTTGGTCCAATCTCTCCCCAAGCACTTGACGATCCGCCAGTCAAAAACATCGGGGGACGACTCCAGGGCGTTTGGGGCATTCCGCGCCGGTGAGTGGTCATGTAAGGGTCTGGAACCTCCTGGCCAGAGGCTCTATCGGCAATTGCCGGCCGGCTTCCGCAACTGGGCTCGAAGCGAATCATGAGTTTGTGCTGCGCTGCCTCATGGCCGTCACGCCCGCGCGTCCGGTGTGTGAAGCCGCTGGCCGAGCCTGGACTTGGCCACCACCGAAAACCTGACGCGTTATCCGATCCGGCACTTCGGGCAACAGCCCGCTAACTAAGAAGCCCCGGACGCGTCCTTATTACCGGGGCGACCACGCGGTCAGGTGCCCCTGCCGACCGGGCTGATCTTGGAACCAAAGGAGAATTCCATGCGACGATCCGTGCTTCTGATGGGGGCAGCGTTACTGGCGTGCGCTAACATCGGCTGTCTGGCCGTGGTCTCGAACGAGACCCTGGCGGCGTCATCCAGGCGGGTGGCCGTCGTGGACGGGCAGATGTACGTCATCGACCTGCAAAACAATACGGCCAAGAGGGTGCGGTTGGTCCCAGAAGGCGAGGTCAGCATCGAGTTGCCCTCGGAAACCGAACCCGAGACCACGGCCAGTGAAGTCCCACTGTAGACCTGTTCGGCTTCGCCGGCAGGCGGAGGCCGCGGCGACCGCCGGATCAAGCTGACAGGCCGCCGCCGTTCCCGTAGAATGACCCCGGCCGTGTCGCTGGCGCGGCGACGCTGATAGGGTCGTTTTTCACCACGGGACGTGCAGCCGATGGGCCGCGCTGCTGTTGGGTTGGACCCACCTGTTATCGGCCTTCGCCGGCCGACGGCCTGCGGGGACACCGGCCGCGGCCTGAAACCGGTGGGTTGGATGCTTGTACAACCCAAGGGTAGAGTGGGGTACGGCATGAACGGGAAACAGGCCATTGCGACCCTGGCAGCCCGTGGCAAAAGCGGTGGCACAGGCTTCCAGCCTGTGTTTTCACGGGCAGGATGCCCGTGCCACACGGCCCTTGGTGACTTTCGCCACGGGCTGCTAGTGGCGTTGCTGGTCGGTTCGGGCGGTCTCGCCGGCTGCAACGATCCGCGGGCGGTCGCTCCTACCCGAACGCGGCTGGAGCGTATTGACTACTATTGCACGGCGGCGCGCGACCGGGAAAACGAAGGGCCGCGGCGACTGGCCCACATGTCTCACCTGATCGAGGACCAGGCCGTGCGGGATGATGCCCATGTGCGCCGTGACCTGAAGCTCCTGGACGAATGGTCCCGGCGCGACGTTCAGCGGTGGCACGACCGTCAACCCCGCTATCGGGCCGACCTGATGGACGCATGGGACGGCAACCTGGAGATGGCCAACGACGTCATTCCCCGCATGTTTTATTGACGACTGTCGGGCGTCGCGGTCGCCGAAGAAGGTTTCCGCCTCCCTTTCTCAGCGCTGCCCCATAAAGGCGATCTGAAAACCGGCAAAGTCTGCCAGGTCCACGTCACCATCCGTATCGAAGTCAAACCCGTCCATGCATTCGTCCGTCGTTCCGGGGGGCGCGGGGGCCGGAATCAGGCCGGGGCCGAACAGGCAGCCGGGAAGACCTGTGAAGTCCGTCAAGTCTACGTCGCCATCACCGTCTACGTCGCCAGGGGTAGATGGGTGAAACGCTCCACCGAACGCAGCGAAGTCGCCCAAGTCCACGTCGCCGTCGGCGTCGAGATCGGCGTAGGCAAACTCAGACTCCGTGCAGCCCTCATGCGGAATGAGTAGTTCGGGGCCCGCAAGACATGCCACGAGTGAAGCGTAGTCCCGCAAATCCACGTCGCCGTCGCAGCTCATGTCGCCCGGGAAGCGGATCGTCGCCAGGACTGTGTTCGTAGCAATCGGATCATTCGTGTCGAAGACAATGCTCGCCGTGTTGGTCAACTCCGTTCCGGGAGCCGGGTCTGCCTGCGGAACGATCGTGAAAGTCACGTGGCCTTCGCCACGGTGTGTCTCATCGTTGGGTGGCAAGAAGCCCGCCAGCGGGTCGGCGGGCAGGTCCTCGGTGAGGGGGTCAATGGTCCGAAGCGTCCAAAGGGCACAGCCGGCGTACAGATCCAGGTGAGTCTCGATGTCCACGACGTATTCGGAACCCTCTAGCGCGACTCGCGTCGTTCCCTCGGTCCGCCCAGCGAGTTCGGTCACGCTCTGGCTGCCGAAGACGATCTCGCCTAATTGGAAAGTGGTCCAATCCAGATCCTCATCGAGGAAGTCGCTGATGAACACTTCCTGGGCGGGCGCGCTGGCCGAGGCCTGGTTTTCGAAGAAGACCGTGTACGCCAGCGGTTCCCCATCGAGTGGAACGAACCCGTTGGCGCCGCATCCCTGCGGCCCACTCTTCTCGTTGGGATCCCAGGCGACGACAGTCTGCGCCATCGAGGAGGCGAGCTGCGCCATCTGGGCCAACTCCTCGATTTGCCCGGCGAGTTCCTGCCTGAATGGTTCTGTGTTGCCCCACCACATCCAGAACGCGAAGGAAACGTCGTAAGTCAACCGGTCCCATGCGTCGACAAGACGGCCCGCAAACTGGCTCAACAAGCCCCCAACGTATGGGACCATGTGAAGTGCAGCAGGCGCGACGACCTTTGCACCTAAGACACCGATCGCGTGGACCCGGTCAAGGCCGCTGGTTGCGCCGTACCAGTTGTTTAGGAAAGAGCCACACATCGAACCAGTCCGCCAGGCCTTCCACACTTCTCCGAGGCGGCGATCTGGGTAAGTTTTCATCAGAAGATCCTGCCCTGTATCAGCAATGATCTGCCCCCACGACGGAGTGCTATAGGAGAGCCCTTTGGGATCGATTCCAATTAGCGGATTCCGCGTGTATGCGTAAAGATTCACACCCCCGGCCACACGCAACGGATCGGCGCTTGTGAATCTCCCAAGCGAACTATCGTAGTGCCGCGCCCGCATAAAGGTGAGGCCGTTCATGTCATCTGCAACACCGAACCGCCCCACGAACCGGAACGGGTTTGGAATTGTCTCGTTCACGATCAGCGGGGTACCGAATGGCGCGTAGTCATAGGTGTTCACCACCGCGCCGGTCGCATCCGTCAGTTGGCGCGTATTACCGATCGCGTCGAAGGAGTAGTAGGCCAGCCCGTTGCTGTCCGCGTGGGCCACCAGGCCGAGGCCGTGCACGTAGCGGGCGATGACTTCGCCGTTGGTGTTGTACTCCGCAGCCACGTCGACGAGACCGGCCGGGTCGTGAACGTACTGCGTTACGGCTCCGTCCTCGTTCACGGCCGTCCGGTTCCCGAGGGCATCGTAGGTGTACGCGAACGTGCGGCCGTCCGGCAGCGTGACGCCCGTGAGCCGGCTTTCCGCGTCGTAGGTGTATGTGGTCGTGCCGCTCGCGTCGGTCTTCGAGGTGAGGTTGCCGTCATCGTCGAAGCCGTACGTGGCGGCACCCGCCTGCAGGTACTGGTTCATGTTGTTCGTCGTGTACGCCGCCTCGACACCGTCCTCCGTCGCCGTGATGCGGTTGCCGGCGGCGTCATACACATAGGTGGCGGAGAAGCTCGGGCCTGCAACACCGGTGAGCTGGCCGATGGCGTCGTAGGTGTACGCCCAGGTCCCGGCCAGCGTGTCCATCGTCATGGGGTCGCCGTTCGGGTCGTAGGTGTAGTCGAAGTGTGACTGCTCCGCGCCGTTCGACCCGAAGTTAGCCAGGTGCTCAAGCTGGCCGGCGCCGTCATACTCGTAGGTCGTGTACGTCCCGTTGCCCTTGTCCTCGTGGCTCAAGCGCCCGGCCGGGTCATACGCGTAGTGCACGATCACGGCGTCCACCCCATCTTTGACGTACTCCAGACGCCCAGCGGTGTCGTACGCGTAGTTCAGGACGTCGCCGTCATGGCTCGTTCGGCGAGTCCGGCGCCCCGCGTTGTTGTACTGGAACGTGAACCACGCTCCCGTGGGGTACCCGACCCGCGTCAGGAAGTCCCGATCGTCGTACTCCATCGTGATCGTGCCGGTGACGGAATCCGCGGCTGTCAGCAGGTTGCCGCGCGTGTCGTACGTGAAGCTGACGGTGCGGCCACCTGGGTAGGCTTTCTGCGTCACTTGTCCGAGTGTGTCGTACGCGAAGGTGACCGTTTGCCCGCGGCGGTTCCTGACGCTTGTCACGTTGCCAACCCCGTCATACCCGAACTCTTCGTATTTGCCGTTCGGATAGGTCATCCGAGTAAGGTTGCCGTGCGTGTCAGTCTGGAAATCGGAGAGGTTGCCACGCTGGTCCATCAGAGCATCCAGGCGGCTGAAATTCACGGTGTTGGTCAACGTGACGCTCTTACCCAAGGCATCCCGCAGCGAACTCGGATTGCCCTTGCTGTCGTAGGTCGCTTCCCAGACCCGTCCGCCGGGGTCTGTCAGCTTCGGGATGTTGAAGGCCGAGTCGTACTCCAGCCGGACCGCGTTGCTGTTGGCGTCCTCGGCTTCGAGCGGCTCGCCGAACGCGCCCAATCGCAGCGTGGCCACTCCGCTGGTCGTCGCGTCGGAGAGAATCACCGTGCAGAAGTTATCGTAGGTCAAGTCGACGCGTTCGCTGTTGCCGTCCCGCCACTGCGCGGCCAGGCGGCCCTGGGTATCGTACCCGCAGTATTGGTGAGTACCGTCAGGATAGCCAATCTCGGTGAGCGCGTGTCCGGCAGGGCCACCCGCCGGGTTATTCACGTAACTCGTTACTCGCCCGCCTGGATGCGTCACCGACGCCAGGTGCTCGCCGTCGTACGTGTAGGCGATCGGACGCCCGGCAGGGTCGGTCAACTCCGTGATCCGCCCTTGGCCATCGTAGGCCAGGCCCAGGCTCTGGCCGTTCGAATGCGTCACGGTGGCCAGCAGATTGCCTGCGTACGCCAGGGTCAGGCGGTTGCCGTTCGGCTCTTCCAAGTAGCTGAGCAGACCCGTTGTGCCGTCAAACCGCCAGGTCAAGCCATCCTTCTCACGGAGCAGGTAGCCGCCGCTCGGCTCACTGAGCACGCCGAAGTCCCCGGGCTGCGCTTGCCAGACGCTGCCCACCTTCGTGAAACTCCGCACGCTGCCGCCGGGTCCGGTGATCCGGATGCGATCGGTCTCCGGGCGGGTCAAAGCGTATTCGTAGTTGTGCGACCAGCCGCGGCCCAAGGGGCCGTTGCGGTAACGCTGGTCGATCGGACTGTACGCCGTCCGCGCGAAGACCAGCGGCAGAATGCGTGCAGAGCTGTAGGCATCGACCGACGCGTCCAGCACACGCCGCGCCCCGCCGGCGGCCCCCGCCTGGCTGATCTCCATCGCCAGGAGGCGGCGTACGTCATACACTTGCGCGCCGGCCGCGCCATAATCCTGGAGATAATCCGCGTCAGCGGACAGAGCGGCGAGATAGTCCGCCCAGGTCGAGCCGATATCTGCCGTGAGTTGAGACCAGATCGCGTCCCATGCGCCCGGGTCAATGTCCGCCGGATGCACGAGCGGCTCGATCTCGTCCCAATCAACCGGCGCGGCGTCAGCCACCATTTGCCTGAGATGAAACGAAACCCATGTGCCGCCGCCGACGCTTGGCGCCCGAAAGTGGATGGGAATCCGACCCTGGAAACCGGGGGGCACCAGTCCCGCCGGGCCATCCGGGTTCACTCCGAGCACCTGCACTGGACCTGCCGCGAACGGCTCCTTGTCCGACAGCCGCATGAGCGGGTTCTGCGGGCTGGAGATGGTGAATAGCGGCGCCGGCATGTCGCCGTCGCCGTCGTTGCTGTAGTTCAGCCACACGATGTAGTCGCGCCCGGGTCGAATGAGCGGCGGCGCCTGCACGCTGGCCACCAAGTGCGGACCGCCCTCAACGATCTCGAATACCGCGGAACTTCCACAGCCCGAATCCGCCCGTGCCGACCCCCTCCCGCAGAGCAGCGTCAGCAACACGGACACGCCGATCCCTCGCCTGTTCACACGCATGGTCACCGCCTCCTCAGAAGCCTCGCCGCCGCCAAGGCGTTGCGTTCGCTCGGCAAGACGAGCCGGATGAGGCCGTCGGCTCTCTGCCTACCGGCCCCACCCGGCTCCACCACGCAGATTCGGCCGTCGGTCCAAACGTCGGACTCGCTCGGCGCAGGAACGAAGCCAGGACTTCCATCGCCACGCTCGCGTGGTCCTTGAACCGCGCGATTCCGGGCGTGGTGCCGCTCGACACCACCTGAAAGTGCAGGGCCAACCGGAACCCGTTGTTGTTGTTGCGGTTGTCGGACGTGTTGTTGTTGCGATTCGCCACGCGGCAGTTGTTCGCGTTGTTGTTCCAACTCCCGCCGCGCAGAACACGGCCTCTGTTTGACTCCACCCCGTTGAAACACCCATTCACGGCTCAGCCGCCGCAGTAAGCGTTCGCTATCCGCCTGGCGCGAATGCCCCATCCAGCTCGCCAGCCGATCCCATTGCTGACCGTATCGCTTCATCGAACCATTCCCCAGATCTTCACGCTTCTCCCATCTGCGAAATCTGCGTAATCTGAGGCCCCGTTTGATTATCCGCAGATTTCGCAGATTGAGTGACGGCAGGCTTGGAGAACACCAGACGCTCAGGAATCCGCAGCCAAGCTGCCGATGGACCTCCATCGCCGCCCCAATGATTGCGTACGACCGCGGATCTCGATGATCGTTCTCTGGCATCTTGCCCACCCTCAAATCTGTGTAATCTGCGCAATCTGCGGACTTCTTCTCATTTCGCCCGATTCTTCAACCACCCGCCGATCTGCGAGCCGACGGACTGCATCACTTCCGCGGCGTATCCGTGGCTCTTGACCGGCAATGCCTTCAGGGCTTTCGCCAGTCGGATCTGAAAACGCAGTACTTCCAGCTCCAGGTTTGCGCTGGCTAGCGCCGGCGCCTTGTCTTTCGAGTACTTCGCCCGCAGAAGCAGGGCCAGGATGGTCTGCAGCCGGTTCTCGATTGCCAGACCCAGGCTATACCGGTGGTGCCGGGGGAACTTCTCCGTGTGGCGAATCAGCCACAGCATGAAATCGTAGAAATCCGCGATGACTCTTAACTCCTGGGCCATATATCCACTTCAAAAAATCGCGATCCTCGCTGCGCTCGGACAGAGAGTAAAAGGACACAGTGCATAGGGTTACTCAGAGTCCAGGGCTAACCGAAACCCGAGGTAGTAGTACCGGTTGTCGGGCGGGTAGGCGCTGCGGTGCGCACAGCGGCAGACGAACGCGTAGTACTGCCAAAGCCCGCCGCGCAGCACACGGAAAGTACCACTCGCCGGACCGTGCGGGTTGCTATACGGACTGCTGCTGTAGTACGTCGAGCTCCACCAGTCGTTGCACCATTCCCACACGTTGCCGGCCATGTCGTACAGGCCGTAGCCGTTCGCGCCGTTCGCTGTCTGGTAGCTCGTCGGCGCGCCGGGCCAGCCCCAATCCACCTTGTACTGAAGCGCCCCCGTAAAGAAGCCTACCGGGCTGGTGTAGGGGTAAGGCGAGACGCCCCACAACGGGTGGTAGCCGCGAGTCGGACTCGTGTCGTACGAATAACTGGACGAGCTGTCGTAGTTCGCCCGGGCGTGCTGGATGGTGTCCGTGTCCGACCACGGGAACCGGTGTCCGGCCGCACCGCCCCGGGCCGCCTTCTCCCATTGCGCCTCGGTCGGCAGGCGGTATCCGCTGCCAAAGTTGCACGTCCACGTTGAGAGATCGTAGCAGAGCGGCTTGCCCGCCATGGCGCTGCGCCAGTTGGCGTAGGCTACCGAGCCGTACCAGCTCACCAGCACCATCGGGTGGCTCTCCTTGCCCGAGACGATCCCGAACGTGCTGCCGTTCCAGGTGATCCGGCTGTACGACGAGCTGGTCGTCGTGTCGCAGTACGGGTAGCTGGTCCCGCTGCCGGCCTTGTACACCACGCCGCTCGTCACCGTGATCAGCCCGCCCTGGGCCCAGGCCCAGTTCAGCCCGGCCGCATACTGGGCGTTGGTCACGTCGTAGCGGTCCATGTAGAAGGCGTCCACATAGACCACGTGGACGGGTCGCTCGTCGGAAGCCCATTCATTGAAGGTGTCGCCCATCATGAACTCACCGGCGGGGATCAGAACCACACCGGGCGGGATGGGCACGGGCGTGTCATCCGCGCAGACGCGGACCATGTACTGGCTACCGTACGCGCCCGGCAGGTCCACGGCGCAGTTCCAAACGATGTGCTTGTTCACCTCTGGCCGGATGCCCCCACCGACATGCCCGCTCACCGCCATGATCGGCACCGTCCAGGTCGCCCCGCCGTCGTTGCTGGCGAGCACCGTCACCGTGCAGGCATCACCATCGGCATCCGCCAGGTTGTAGCGGATGTCCACCAGCTTCGACCCGTCGGTCCGCTGGCTGGACGTCACGTTGCTGACCACCGGGGCCGAGTTGGCCCAGCACAGGGCGGTCGCCATGCAGTTCGCCGCGGCCGCGAGGCCGATGCTGGTCATACGCCGGTGATTCATGGGGCTACCTCCTTTTGCAATAAGGCGACGATAGGCCGAAGTCGCCGGATGAGCTTTGTCGGCTTCATTGTACCGTGAGCCGCACGCCGACCGCAAGCCCGCGAGCACCGAAGTTGTGGCACAGGCTTCCAGCCTGTGTTTCCACGGGCGGGTGGCATGTCCGCGGCCTTGAGCGGACATGCTCTGTACGAAGTCCTCGACATGGCCGCGAAGACGCGGCCATGCCACCCAGCCGAGTTGGTCACTGCCGAGCGGGAACAGCCGTGAGCGCCCCGTCACCGCTCGGCGGTGAGTCCCATCCCGCAGGTCATCCTTGACGCGTGGCGCGGGACGGTTCCCCCGCTTGCAGGCGTCCTGGACCGGCGCTATACTGCCCGGTCGAGAGATGACCATGAAATAGGGTTTCAGGGATATGCCGATCTACGAATACCGTTGCGACCGCTGCCATCACGAGTTCGAGGAGTTGGTCCGCTCGATGAGCGAGCCGACGCAGCCCGCGTGTCCCGCCTGTGGGGCCGCCAGGGTGAGTCGTAAGCAGAGCGTGTTCGCCGCGCACCAGGCGGACGCCGAGTCGTGCCAACTACCCGCCGGCGCCTGCCCCAACCCCACCTGCGCGGGCGGCGAGTGCCCCATGATGTTGTAACCCCCCCGGAGCTGCAGCCGCCATCATGGCTTTCTCGGATACCAACCATCTGACCCGGATAACCTTCGCGGGGTTCCTGGCGTGGCTGGTGCCGGGACTGGGGCATCTGTACTTGGGCGAACGTCACCGCGGGTTGACCCTCTTGGTCGTCATCGCCGCCACCTTCTGGGGAGGCGTGGCCATGGGGGGCGTCGTCCGCACGGTGGAGCCGCAGCACCGCACGGCCTGGTTCATGGCCCAACTCGGCACGGGGGGGCACACCCTGGCCGTGTTGGGCTGGAAGCAGGCGCTGAAGGACGCTGCGCCGGTGTACTCCTGGCAGGCCGAGGACGTCGCCATCGTCTACACTGGGGTGGCGGGGCTCTTGAATCTCCTGGTCATCATCGACGCGATGGCTCGGGCGGATGGCGGAGCGCGGGCGGCCGCCCGTGCCGGCCCGGCGGCGCGGACGTCGAGGGGCGGAACATGATCGCAGCGCTGGTGGCCTGGCTAACGACGCCGGCTCGAATGAGCGGTTTGCAGAACCTGCTGCTGCTCATTCCACTATGTCTGAGCGTCAGCATTGTCTACAAGACGACGCGCTGCGCCCGGCTCGGCGAGATTCCGCTGGCGACCTTGGCGTTGTGGTTGACTATCGTCGGCGGGATGCTTGGGGTCGGCGTGCTCATGTGGGCGGCGTACATGGTGCTGGCGTAGAGGGGCTGGACATGTCCACGCCCCGGCTCGCCGGGAGGCTCGCCCTCCCCCTCCGTTACATCACTTGCGGATTTGGCCCAAGGCGCTGAACGCATGCCGGTACAAGGCCCATCCTCCTCCGAGCCTTATCTGACCGATTCGGACATGTCCGATCACGTGACGGCGGCGCGGGAGCGGGCCCGGACCGTCTTCAGCGGTGAAGGCCACACCGTCGCCGCGGACGATTGGCGCTATAGCGCCCTGTCCGGCCGGAACGCGGCGATCCTGCTGTGTTTGGTCTGGGACATGCTCACCGGGTTCGGCGCCGGGGAACCGGCTGGTTGGATGCTGCTGGCGAGCGGGGTGGGCATCGCCCTGTTTCTGGGGATCGCGGCCGGTCTGGTCACGCATACGGAAGTAAACCACCTCGAAGCGGAGTTGGAGCGCGAGCGCCGCGAGGTTGCAGAGGACCCCCAACACGAGCGTGAGGAGATCATGACCCTCTACGCCGCCAAGGGCTTTCGCGAGCCCCTGCTGTCCCAGGTGGTGGATGTGTTGTGCGTCGACGACGATCGCCTGCTGAAGGTGATGATGGAGGAGGAGTTGGGCCTGTTTATTCGCCTGACAACCCATCCCGTGTTGGTGGGCGTAGCCAACGGCCTGACCGCCTTGGCGGTGGGTCTGTTTCTGGCGGCCCCCGTGTTCTTTCTGGCTCCCTCCGCGGCAGCCGTGTGGGTGCCGATGAGCGGTGCCTTTGTCGTCGCCGTGTTGGCACTGGTCATCGCACGCCACACGAAGCAGCCGGCGTTGCCCATGGCCGCCCGATGGCTCATCATGGGAGCAGTGTGTGTGGGCGTGGTCCATTTTCTCTCGCGATGGCTCTCCGGGCAGGGCTGAGCGATTGCGGATTGGCGATTGCGGATTGCAGATTGGAAAGAAGCTCACGCAGAGGCGCAGAGGGCGCGGAGAGGCAGTTATCGAATCTTTCCTCGGCGGCCTCTGCGCCTGTGCGTGAGATCTCCGGCTGAAAGCTGATAGGTGACCGCTTTTATGTCGCATTCAACTCCCATTATTCCTTCGCGGCGGGTGCTCAACCCGATCCTGCTGGACACGCCGCTGATCGACGTGGAAGGTCCGCGGATGACCCTGTTCTACGCGCCGCTCTCCCAGGCGTTGGAGCGCTCGTTGCCGCTCATCTCCGCTGGGATTGCAGCGGTGGCGTTGGCCGGCGCGTTCGTGTCCGAAAGACTCTCGGCGCCGGTTTCGCTGAAGAACCTGCTCATCCTGGTGTCGTTTGTGATCGCCGGGATACCGGCCCTGCAGTCGGTCTGGGAATCATTGTCAGAGTGGCGGGTGGACATCGACGCCCTCATGCTCATCGGGGCCGGACTGGCCGCCGTCATCGGGAGCCCGATGGAGGGGGCGCTGTTGTTGGTGCTCTTCGCCATCTCGGGCGGGCTGGAAAGCTTCGCGGTACGGCGGACGCAGTCGGCCATCGTGGCCCTGCGCAAGCTGGTTCCCAGCGAGGCCGTGGTGATCGGGGGAGACGGCCGGACCCGCAAGGTGGGGATCAAGCAGGTGGCGGTGGGCGCGACCATCCTGGTGCGCAGCGGCGAGCGGGTCCCGTTGGACGGCGAAGTGGTGTCCGGGGCGTCGGCAGTAGATGAATCCGCCATCACCGGCGAATCGATGCCGCGCGACAAAGGCGTCGGCGACCTCGTTTTCGCCGGCACGCTGAACACGGAGGGGCGGTTGGAGGTGCGGGTCACCCGCCAGGCGTCGGATACCACGCTGGCCAAGGTGGTTAAACTGGTGACGCAGGCGCGGCAGAACCGAGCGCCCGCGCAGCGTCTGATCGACCGCATCGGGCCTACGTACACGGTCGCCGTCATCATCGCGGCGGTGGCGGTGGGGGTGGTTCTGCCGTTGGTTTTTGAGTCCATCGGATGGGAGCAAGGCATTCGACGGGGCATCGCGCTGCTGATCGTCGCCAGCCCGTGCGCGTTGATGATTGCCACGCCGGTGGCCTATCTGTCCGCTATCGCCGCCGCCGCCCGCCGGGGGCTGCTGATTAAGGGCGGCGTGTTCCTGGAAGTTTTGGCGAAGGCCTCGGTCTACCTGTTCGACAAGACGGGGACCCTGACCGAAGGGAAGGTGCGGCTGGTGAGCGTGACCCCGCCTGCCGGCCTCGACGAGGTGGAAACCTTGCGGCTGGTGGCCGCCGTCGAGGCGTCAAGTACGCACCCGTTGGCCGTTTCGGTGATGGCGGCCGTTGTCGAGCGGGGCCTCGAGCCCTACCGCGTGCAGCAATTCGAGTCCTCCGCGGGGTCAGGGCTGTCCGGCGTGGTCAACGGTCAGTCGGTGTGGGTGGGCAAGCCCGAACTGTTGGCCGACCGCGGCGTGGACATGGACCCTGCGGTGATCGAACGGTCGATCGCAGAGCACCGCATGCGCGGCGAGACGGTGTCCGCCGTGGTGGTGGACCGTCAGGTCGGGCTGTTGGCGTTCCGGGATGAGCTTCGGGCCGGGGCGGCGCGGTGCATCGCCCGGCTGCGGGCGCAAGGTGCGCGCCGGATCGAAATGCTCACCGGCGACCACGCGTTGGTGGCCCGCGCCATCGCCGGGCAGCTCACGCTCGACGGGGTCCGCGCCGAGCTGCTCCCACAAGATAAGCTCGACGCGGGCCGGCAACTCGGCTCGGGCAGGAACGGCAGCCTGATCATGGTGGGTGACGGGGTCAACGACGCGCCGTTGTTGGCCCACGCCGACGTGGGCATCGCCATCGGGTCGATCGGGGCCGATGCGGCCTTGGACGCCGCCGACATCGTACTCATGAACGACCGCATCGAGGAGATCGGGTGGCTCGACCTGCTGGCTAAACGGACCGCGACCATCGTGCGGCAGAACTTGGTATTGGCGATCGGCGTGATCGTGGTCCTGAGCGTGTTGGCGGTGGGGGGCCGAGTCCCCCTGCCCCTAGCCGTCGTGGGCCACGAAGGCAGCACGGTGCTGGTGGCGCTGAACGCCCTGCGGCTGCTGCGAACGGGGGAATGAGAGAAATCCGCGATAGTCTCGCAGGGGGTCACGCGGTCAGTTCACGCTCGGGCAGCGCGTGGATCGGCGCCTCAGAGAGCACGGCGCGCAGGCAGGTCTCGATGGTCTGCGGGTCGCGGCCGAAATGGTACTCAGCAAGCCACCTCCCGGTTGAGCGTTCGACAAACGCCAGCCTCGCCACCGGGCGGGTCAGATCCAGGAAGATGTCGCCGTCGCGCAAGAGAATGGTCTCGGTGCGCGTCTTCTGCGTCCGGACCTTGAACTGCATCAGCTCGGCGGTCCCCGGCGCGAACCGGAAATAGTCCCGCCGGCCGAAAAAACCGGCGGCATGGACATACGCATATCCTGCCAGGACCATCGCAACCACAACGAAGCGGATATCCTGCAACGGACGCCAATGGCCTGTTACCAAGGCGTCACGCAATTCCGCAAGCGCGCCCACCGCCAGCACGGCAACGATCACCCCGGTCCACCAGCCGCCGGCAATCGAGAGCGGCACAACCTGTGGCTGAAAGCCGGCATGGGGAGCTTCCGGCAGCGGCGGAGGGGCGCCCGGATAGTAAACGTAAAGGCGGCGAGCGCCGGGCACGTGTGGCCGAGCAGCGCGATCCAACTCCTCCGCGGCCGGGTCGGGGCGCCGGCCCAACTCCCCGCAGAGCAGACCGTGACGGTGCACGTGCAAGGCCACCCGATCCCACCGCTCGGTCTGGGCCTCGTGCCCAGCCTGTTCGAGGTCGGTGCGGGCGATCCGGGCCAAGCGAACCCAGGCGCGAACCGAGCTCGCCACAACGTAGACCAAGCCCCCGGCCAACAGAACGAGATAACGCAACAGGTATTGTGGACCGCTGGGCACCGCCGCCACCACCGTGCTCCAGGGCCAGAGGGGCTCGTGGCGCAGATGGACCCACACCAGTGTGGCCGTGAGCGCGGGGAGAATCAGCAACGCCACCGCGGCCGCGATGCGCGGCGCCACCCGTGGCCCCACTGGACGTTGAATCCACCAAACACTGACTTCACCGATACGGTCGAGGTTCATAGTCGGATGACGCCATGGTACGGCCTTTCGGGTAGGATGACCAATCGCGCCCCAGCCGAGGGGTCGCGCTCTGAGGATCACGGAAAGGTATGAATTCCGCGCCCGCCCATCGGGACTTACGAGCCGTCGATCCGGACCGCGTGAGTGAACTGCGCCACGTGATCGGTATGGCCGTCCCGCTGGTGATCACCGTGTCCACGCGCATGATCATGGACGTAACGGACTATGTCATGATCAGTTGGCTCAGCAGCGATGCCCAAGCCGCCCTCCTGCCGGCGCAGCTGACCATTTTTACCTATAGCGTCCTGGGCATGGGGGTTCTCGCGCTGGTGAACACGCTGGTGGCCCAGAACCTCGGCCGCGGACGTAACGCCGACTGCTCCGCCTACGCTTGGCAAGGGCTTTATCTGACGGTTTTTTTCGCGGGGCTCGGCTGTCTGTTGTGGCCCGTGCTGCCGACGCTGATCCACACTATCAACCACGAGGCGGCGGTTCAGGTGTTGGAGTTGGGTTACACGCGGGCGGCGGTGTGGACCATCGGTCCGACGCTGGCCGGGGCGGCCCTGAGCGGCTTCTTCAACGGCATTCACCGGCCCATGGTCACCATGTGGTCGGCGGTGGAAGCCGTTGTGATCAATGCGCTGGTCGGTTACGGGCTGATCTTCGGGGCGTGGGGCTTGCCGGAAATGGGCATCGTGGGAGCGGCCTACGGAACGCTGGCCGGCACGGTCTACCGGACGGTCCGGTTGCTCTGGGCCATGTGCACGCCCGCGTATCACGCCCAGTTTGCCTCGCGCCGCACCTGGCGGTTCGACTGGGTCAAGATCAAGACCCTCCTGCGCACCGGCGGACC
The DNA here is from genome assembly GCA_043803085.1 of Planctomycetota bacterium. Lineage (GTDB taxonomy): Bacteria > Planctomycetota > Phycisphaerae > UBA1845 > UBA1845 > JAAEQG01. The sequence continues at coordinate 3,238 of JAZDKM010000186.1, read as the reverse complement.
GACGGGCTTGCAGTGGGCCAGCGACGTCCTGGTCTGGTGGGCGTTCGTAAACATTCTGGTGGGGCGCTTCTTCGGCACGCTTCATCTGATCGCCTCGAACACCGCCTGGCAGTACATGCGTATCGCGTTCATGCCCTGCATCGGCCTGGGCATGGCCGCGACCGCCCTGGTCGGCAAGACCATCGGCCGAGGTGACAAGCCGCGGGCCATCCGCCTCACCCGCATCGTGGTCCTGCTGACCTGCGCGTACACCGGCCTGTTCACGCTGATCTATCTCTTCGGCGGTGCGTGGCTGATCTCGCTCCTAAACCACGACCCGGAAGTGATTCGGATCGGCGGCGGGGTTATGATCTGCGCCGCGCTGTTCCAGCTTTTTGACGGACTGGGCATTGCCTACAACAGTGCGTTACGCGGGGCCGGCGACACGTTCTGGCCGGCGATGCTCTTCGTCGGTAGCCACTGGGTGATCCTGATCGGCGGGGGGTGCGCGGTCACCCATTATAAGCCCGAATGGGGAAGCGTCGGCCCCTGGATGGCGGCCGCGCTGCTGCTTGCATTCATCGGGTTGGCCTTGGGGTGGCGCTGGCACAGCCGCAAGTGGATGACCATCGACTTGTTCGGGGAGGCGGGGGCCGTCATACGTCCAGCAGGTTCATAAACACGGTCTGCGCCGCGGTGAAGGCGAAGCTCGAAGCGCTTAGGACGACTTCGTTTTCCAGGCTCTGCACCAGCGCGTCCGTCGTACACGCGCCGACCTGCAAAAGGACCCACCCGGGTACCAGCCACTTTACCCAACGCCATCTGGTTCTGCTTCTGGTCATGGAAACTCCTCGCTGCGGCCACCGCGCCACGATCGTCACTATACCGGAGGCCGCGACCGGATCAAGACAGGTGGCAGCGATTCCGCCCTAGTGCTCCAACGCAGCTAAAGATTCGGGTGTGCCACTGCTCTGTGAGCAATGCCTTCCAGGGAGCCTCCTGCGACCGGCACTGCCGAGACGGCAGTGGCACACAAGGGTGATCGACTCCGAACCCGCAGGTTAACGTGCGTTGGAGCACTAGCGGACGGCGCACCCGTCTGCCCCTTGCCCCCCACCGGACTTGAGGAGAACCTGTTTCTGTGAACTCACCCGATACCCATCTACACCGCCGTACCGTGCGTTTCTGGATCGTGGCCTCTCTCGCCGGGCTGGTCCTGCGCTTACTGTTCATCCCGCTCAGCCCGCACTACGGCTATCTCTTCGATCACGATGATCTGGTCCGCTGGGGGATCCAGGCGGCCGACGAGGGCGTGCTCACGCTTTACGACCATCCGCCGCCGCGCTGGAACATACGCTGCTGGCACAACGACCGTTGGGTCATCACCCAGCGCCCCTTCGAGCGCGTCCATAACTATCCGCCCCTGACGGCCTATCTCATCTATGCCTCCGGCCTTGTTTTCCGGGCCACGAGCGCCGACCGGGTCATCAATACCGTAACCTCGCGGCTGATCTTTTCATGCTGGGGCATCCTCGGCGATCTTCTGCTGGCCTGGGGATGTGCGGCCTTGGTCGCCCTCTATCGCCCCGAGCGGGCAGCAAAGTGGACTTATCTGTTGGTCCTCTTCGCCCCGCCGTTCTGGTGGGATTCCGTGATGTGGGGGCAGTTCGACGCGCTGCTGTTGGCCGCCGGCGTGTGGTTCGTCTGGGCGATGCTTCGGCGGCGGTGGGTGTCGGCCGGCGTGCTGCTCGGTCTGGCGGCTGCACTGAAACCCCAGGCTCTTCTTCTGCTGCCGGTGTGGGCCCTGGCCGCGACCGTGTGTAGCTGCCCGTGGCAAAAGGGGACTGGCTCCGAGCCGGACCGCGGTTTCGGGGTCGAAAACGCACCGTGGCGAGGTGCCTGTCCCCTTTTGCCACGGGTTCATAGGCCACGCCGGCAGCCGTTCCTGTGCCTGGCTTCCGCCGGAGCGGTGCTTCTGCTCCTCGCGCTGCCCTTCACCTTGCACGGCGGATGGACCTGGTGGAGGCTCAGCTACCCCGAGACCTTGCTCGAAAAGTTTCCTGCCACCACGCTGAACGCGTTCAACGTCTGGTACCTGGATCTGCTCCTCTGCGATTCACTGGACGTGACCGCACGCTGGCTAGGTGTTACCAAGGAAATGTGGGGGCGGTTGTTCCTGCTGGTGGGGCTGGTCGGCGGTTTTGCGTGGGTGATCCGGCGTTGGCGTGACGACCCGCGGGCCTGGGTGGTGTGGTCGACGCTGGTGATGTTGTTGTCGATCATGCTGCCGACCCGCATCCACGAGCGCTATCTGCTGATGGTCTTGCCGTTCCTGACCGTCGCGGCCATGGTGTGGCGGCGCTTCTGGCCGGGCCTGCTTGTGCTGCTGGTGGTGGCCACTTGCCAGATCACCTGGCCGTTGTGGCTCCGCGAGCCGGCCGGCGGCTGGGAGAACCACACCCAAGTGGCTGCCGAACGCCATGCGCGGGAGTGGGCAGCCCTCTCCGAGGAGGCACACGGGACCTTCCCCGATTTGGCCCGCGATCTCGAACTCGAGCGGGCGAAGTATCTGCAAGGGCGCTCGCGCACGGAGGTTGTCGAATGGGGTGTCACGCTGCTTGCGCTGCTCGGCGCCGTCGCCACCGTCGCCGCGGCGCTCTCGCTTCGGCCACGAGATCATCATGCTGAGACCTCCGCTCGAAGGTTTTGACAAGCCGGGGCGCCGAGGCTGCCCAGGGAGGGCGAGGTTGCCGAGGGAGGGCGAGGTTGCCGAGGGAGGGCGAGGCTCCTGCCGAGCCGTCTTGTCAGGCTCGCCGGGAGGGCGAGGCTCCCCAGGGAGGGCGAGGCTCCTGCCGAGCCGTCTTGTCAGGCTCGCCGGGATGGCGACGCTGCCGAGGGAGGGCGAGGCTGCCCAGGGAGGGCGAGGCTCCTGCCGAGCCGTCTTGTCAGGCTCGCCGGGAGGGCGACGCTGCCGAGGGAGGGCGACGCTGCCGAGGGAGGGCGAGGCTCCTGCCGAGCCGTCTTGTTAGGCTCGCCGGGATGGCGACGCTGCCGAGGGAGGGCGAGGCTGCCCAGGGAGGGCGAGGCTGCCGAGGGAGGGCGAGGCTCCTGCCGAGCCGTCTGGTTAGGCTCCCCAGGGAGGGCGAGGCTCCTGCCGTGCCGTCTGGTTAGGCTCCCCAGGGAGGGCGAGGCTCCTGCCGAGCCGTCTTGTCAGGCTCGCCGGGAGGCTCGCCCTCCCTTGTCATCGGGACTTCCTGGA
>JAZDKM010000185.1:0-5058 GCA_043803085.1 Planctomycetota bacterium | reverse complement strand
GCAGAAGAAGCCGCTCGTGATCGACGAGATCGAGGTGCCGGCGCCGCTGGAGGGGCAGGTGCTGGTGCAGGTGCTGTGCAGCGGCATCTGCGGGTCGCAGATCGGCGAGATCGACGGCGTGAAGGGGCCGGACAAGTTCCTGCCGCACCTGCTCGGTCACGAGGGCACCGGCACCGTGATCCAGTGCGGCCGCAACGTGAGGACCGTGAAGAAAGGCGACCGGGTCGTCCTCCACTGGCGCAAGGGGGTGGGCTTGGAAGCCGTGCCGCCGAAGTACAAGTCGGCCACGCTCGGCTCGGTGAATGCGGGGTGGGTGACGACCTTCAACGAATACGCCGTGGTCTCCGAGAACCGGGTGACGGCGATCCCGAGCAACTTCGACATCGAGGCGGGCGCGCTGATGGGTTGCGCGGTCACGACCGCGTTCGGCGTCATCCACAACAATGCGAAGCTCAAGCGGGGCGAGTCGATCGCCATCTTCGGCGCCGGCGGCATCGGCCTCAACATGGTCCAGGCCGCCGTCCTCGCCGGGGCGAAGCCGATCATCGCCCTGGATATCCATGACAACCGGCTCAAACTGGCCGCCGGGCTCGGCGCGACCCATTGCATCAACTCCGCCCGGGCCGACGCCGCGGCCGAGGTCCGGAAAATTGTCGGTGACCAGGGCGTGGACGTCGCCATCGAGAACACGGGCAACGTGAAGGTCATCGAAACGGCGTACGAGTTGACCGCGGCGGCGGGCCGCACGATCCTGGTCGGCGTGCCGCGCAAGGGCGAGAAGGCGAGCATCTACACCCTGCCGCTGCACTTCGGGAAGGTGCTGACCGGGTCGCACGGCGGCGAAGCCCGGCCGGCGATCGACATCCCCAAGTATATCGAGCTTGTCCGCATGGGTAAGCTGGACCTGAAGCCGCTCGTCGGCAAGCGCTACCGGCTGGAAGAGATCAACGAGGCGATCGCGGACATGCGCACCGGCGCGATCGCCGGCCGCTGCATGGTGATCATGAAGGACTGACGGCTTGGCATGGGTGCCCTTCCATGATGGTCATTCTTGGAGCTTCGGGATTCCTCGGCCGCTACCTGTTCGACCGTTTCCGCCAGGATGGCCTGCCGGCGGTTGGGACCTACTGTCGCCATCCTCAGCCGGACATGATCCCGTTCGAACTCGGCCGCACGGACGTCAAGACGCTGCTGCCGCATCGGCCGAGTCACGTTCTTGTTTCCGCAGCCGTGCATCCGGACCCCGAGGCGACGGCGGTTCATCCGGACGAGGCCCGTGAGATCAATGTCAACCGGACCCGTTCTTTCATCCGTGACTGCCTCGATCTCGGCATCGTACCCGTCTTTGCCTCGACCGATAATGTCTTCGACGGGGAGAAGGGCCACTACAGCGAGGCCGATTCCACCAACCCGCTCAACCTCTACGGGCAGATGAAGTGCGACGTGGAGCAGACCCTGCTGGAATCGTCCCGGCCGTTTCTCCTGCTGCGGTTCGGGAAGGTTTTCAGGGCTACGCTGGGCGACCCGGCCCTTTATACGAACATCGCGGCGGGATCGCGCCTGCGCCTGGCGACGGACCAGGTGTACACCCCGCTGTTCATCGAGGACCTCTACGCGTTCGTGCGCGACGCCGCGGCCAACGGCTGGACCGGCACCTATCATCTCGCGTCGGCCGCCGCCACGACGCGCTATGACATCGCGCAGAGGGCCGCGCGCTTCCTGCGGGTCGAGAACGTGAACATCGAGCCCTGTTCGATCGACGCGCTGGGCCTGGCGGCCCGGCGGCCCAAGCGGATTGACCTGGACGTTTCGAAGGCGGCCGCGTTGACCGGGCGCGGCCTGAGGCCGGTCGAGGACTTCCTCGGCATGGTCCCGCGCTGAGGATTCAGCAGTTGGCTGAAAGACGGTCCACGGTCTGGACCCGGAGCCCCACCGAGCGGCGGGTGTCGAGGCGCCAGGCGTCCAGCTCTTCCAGGGTGATGTGCAGCATGCGCGCGACCCTGGCGCGCTGCTCCTCGGTCTTGAAGTTGATCCGGTCCCACTCGTAGGCGCGCAGGATCTGCAGCTCGCCGGGTGTGAACTCGGGCGTCGTGATCACGCCGTGTCCGAAGCCGTAGTAATCGGGATTCTCGAAGCTGTAGTCCTTTGGAAGATAACCCTCTTTCCTGCAGATTTCGTATACCTCCGTCTTCGGGAGCGGCGTGCAGATGTGGAAGACGGCATAGTCGAGCAGGCGCCGGTCGACGAGATGCTCCACGTACCGGAACGTTTCGCGAATGTCCTCCCACGTGTCGCCCGGCATGCCGATGACGAAATTCGAAGAGACGTCGTCGAACTGCCGCTTTTGAACTTTCTCCAGCACCTCGATGACCTTGTTGAGGTTCACGGGCTTCTTCATGCGCTTGAGCGTGGCCCGGCAGCCCGACTCGATGGAAACGATCACCGAGTAACAGCCCGACTCCTTCATCTTGTCGATGATCTCGTCTTCCATGTGGTGAATCGCCAGGTTGTTCGACTTCCAGATCAGCGGGATCCCGCGTTGTCTGCGCTCGATCAGTCCGTTCATGATCTCCAGCGCGCGGTCCTTGGGCCACAGCAGGCTGTCGTCCACGAAGATGATTTCGCGGATGCCGTGCTGCTCGACCAGCATGTCCACTTCCTCGAGCACCTTGCGCGGGGAGCGGGTGCGGATCTTCAAGTCGTACAGTTCCCGGCTGCAGCAGAAGGTGCACTTGAAGGGACAGCCCCGGGACGTAATCGTCTGGGCCACGGGGAGCTGTTTGAAGCTGAAGTTCTGCGTGTAGCGCTGCTGGTAGTTCGAGTAACGCTTCATGTCGAAGCCGGTGTAGTCCGGCATCGGGAGCGCGTCCAGGTCCGGTATCCCGGCGTGGGGCCGGGGGTTGGTGACCAGGGTCCCGTCCTTGCGGTACGCGAGGCCGTCGATGCGCTCGAAACCCGTTCCCGCCCGGATGGCCTCCAGCAGGGCGGGGAGCCGCTCCTCGCCTTCGCCGAAGACGAAGTAGTCGATGTTCCCGTCCTGGGTGGCGATCTCGGGCGACAGCGTCGGATAGATGCCGCCAACTACCGTCCTGGCGGTCGGGCAGGCGCGCTTGGCGATTTCGAAGGATTTGTGAACGCAGTCCTTGTACTCCAACGCCATCTCGCCGATCCCGACGACTTCCGGCTGGTTGTCCCGGACCGCCGCCTCAAGGTCCGCCTCGCTGAGGTTGCGGATGTTGGCGTCGATGATATCCACCCGGAAGCCCCGTTGGCGCAGCACGGCGGCGAGCAGGGCCTCGGTGTACGGGAAGTTGTGCCAGTACCGCTTCCCGAACCATGCCGTGTTGGGGATGATGAATGTGAATCTCGGGCTGTCCGTCACGGCGTTGTCCTCGATACCCATGAATGTATCAGGGAATTCCGCGAATGCCAGTCTCCGCAAGCGGGTCTTGTCACTTGTGCAACTTGCTTTTGCCCCGCGGATCGCGCTATGTAGGTGCTGAGAGACAACGTCATGTCCAGAGAAACCACCTTGTATCCCCTGAGCATCGGGCCGGGCGAGGTCGTTCACCGCAACCGGAACGTTGAAATCCGCCGGGTCGTGGCGAAGTTCGACGGCTTCGAAAAGGAGTACTTCGTCTCCGATTACGGCCGGCGCGCCGCGGTCGTGATCATGGACGGCGGACGGGTGCTCCTGGCGCGGCAGTACCGGCTGATGATCAACGAGATCGCCCTGGAAATCCCGGGCGGGCGGGCCGAACCGGAGGAGAGCCTGGAGGACGCCGCCGTGCGGGAGTGCCTCGAGGAAACCGGCATCCGCTGCCAAGACCTTTCGCCCCTGATCAGCTACGAGCTGGGGCTTGATACCGTGCGGAATCCCACGACCGTCTTCGTGGCCTCCGCGTTCGAGCAGGTGGGCGGGGTGGCGGAAGACCGCTTCGCGTGGGTCCCGTTCGAGCAGTGCCTGGACATGGTCTTTTCCGGCGGCATCCGGGACTCGCTGACGGTCCTGGCCCTGCTGGCCTGCCGCGCGCGGTGCCCGGCGCCGAGGGGGGCCGTCTCATGACCGACAACGTCGACCTGACCATCTTCGTGCCGGCGTACAACGAGGAGAACCTGATCGTGCCGACGCTGGAAACGATCCGGGACGCCGCGTCGGCCTTCGGGTTCACCTACCAGGTGCTGGTGTACAACGATGCCTCCACGGATCGCACGGGCGAGCGGGTCGGGGACTACCTTCGCGAGCATCACCTGGAGGGCCAGTTCGAACTGGTCAACAACGAGGTCAACCGGGGCGTGGGCATGAACTACCTCAGCGCGGCGGAGCGCGGGCGGGGCGAGTACTTCATCATGCTGTGCGGCGACAACGCCGAGCCGGTCGACGCCATGCGGAGCATCTTCAACCTGATGGGCAAAGCCGACGTCATCATCCCGTACGTGGACACGCGGCTTTTCGACCTGCGCTACAACACCGACCACCGGCCTTTCATGCGCCGGCTGATCTCGCTGGCCTTCGCCTCGCTCGTGCGGACGATCAGCGGACACAGTATCCGCTATTTCAACTCCTGCGTTTTGCACAAGCGGGCGAACGTGCTGAACTACGCGACGCCGACCTCCGGCTACGGCTACCAGGCGGAACTGCTGTGCGAGGTACTGAACGATCCGAAGAAGACGTACCTCGAGGTCAAATTCGCCAACCGGGACCGCGCCGAGGGCAAGGCCAAGGCCTTCCGGCTGAAGAACATCGTCTCGGTCGCGGGCTCGCTAGGTCGCATCTTCCGCCGGCGCCTGGCCCGTTATCGCAGGCCCGCCTGATACGCTCCTGGGCACCGCATCAGTTCTTCTCGCGCTGGGTTTTGGACCGGTAAATCCAGGCCGAGGCCCGCTGTGTGAGCGCGAAGAACCGTCCCTTCGTCCTGAGGTGCCAGCTGTCTCCGCGCTTCTCGATGAAGCCGTGGTCGCGGAGCACGTCCAGCCGCTGGCGAACCATCTCCCCGAGGTCGTACTCCTCGCGGATGTCCTCGACGCGCGGGGCATGGTCGGGGTGCTGCATGATCT
>JAZDKM010000184.1:0-18750 GCA_043803085.1 Planctomycetota bacterium | reverse complement strand
AAGCGCCGGGTCGCCCTTGCCGGCTCGTCCAACCCGAATGATACTCTTCAGCGCACGGCTCCTGGGTTGATGGTTTTGCTAAACACCCCATCACCTTGGAGCCGCTTGCTTGGAATTTCAACTAAGAGTAGCACTCACCCCTTTCTGACCTCGGCTATAGAAAAGAAAAACAAGACCTGTAGCCGAGGTCTTTTTTTGTGGGAATGGGGCATTTGGTGTTGTCCATTGGGGTCGATGTGGCTAAGTGTGGAGGTGTGCTTCTGAGCCAGCGATACAGACGCGCGAGCATCAGCGTCAGAATCATCGTGGCTTCGGCCGCCGTCTCGCTCCTGTGCCGATCGCCTCCGGCCCCGCCCTTGTCCGAGGCCATCCCGATGTTGCGACCCGCTGTCTGTGGGGGTACTCTCGCGAGGTTCTCGCGGCCCCGTAGCTGGGTGGATGGAAGGTGCTGCTGCTATGGCCGGTACGACAATGGGCGCAGTGCTGCGTTCGACCCAGGCTTACGGTCTGCAACTCTCCAAGGCCGAGTCCCTCGACTGGGGGGTGGCGTACACCTCCCCACGGTTCGCCCGCTTGTCTGAGGCCAATCAGTTCTGCGAATTCATAGTGTCCCAGGAAAGCGACGTTCCCGTCGCGTATGAGGCGGTGCAGGCCTACTTCGCCGCTCGAAAACTGACCTGCTATGGTTGGACGCCAGCGGCGGACCAGCCCTTCGAGGCGATGGGGCAGTTTCTTTGGGAGAAAGGGTATCGGCGGCGCGACCTTTGGGCCTGTGCGCTGGTCAAGTGGCCTGAGGTGGAGTTCCAGGACGAGGTGCGCGTCTTGCCCGCGCGCCCGATGCGACAGCTTTATCGTCAGACCTTCTTGGATCCCCAAGGCCCTTACCCCGCCGACTACCGGGAGCTTGAGGCGGACGCCGGCTTGGAGAGGCTGGACGGAGCGAGCTACGAGGCGCAGGTCGCGCTCGTGGGGAACCGGCCTGTGGGCCGGTGCACCCTGTTTCCAGTCGGCGACATCGGGCGGGTGATCGACCTGTACGTGCTTTCGGAATATCGCCGGCGGGGTGTGGCCACAGCCATCGTGGCGCACGTGCTCGGGATCGCCAAGCGCTTCATGGCGCGCACGGTTTGCCTGGAAGTGGAGGCGGACAACGAGGCCGCCCTGCGCTGCGTGGAGCGGATGGGATTCGTGCGCGACGGAAGGCTGGTGAAGTTTCATCACGCGGACGTTCTCCTCCCGCGATACGGCGAAGTATGATTCTCAAGGCTCGCCATGTGGTTCCGGTTTCGCGGCCGCCCATCGAGAACAGCTTGGTCGAAGTCCGTGAATCCCGGATCGTGGACGTCCGACGGGCCGCCAAACACGAAACGGGTGCGAGCGTCCTGGACTGCGGCGATGCGCTGCTCCTGCCGGGGTTTGTCAACGCGCATACGCACCTCGAATTGACGCATCTGGCTGGGAAGGTTCCCCCGCTGGAAGGAACGCCGGCTGGAACCCGCGGCGTAGATTTCGTGGGGTGGTTGAAACGCCTGCTCGGAGAGCTGCGCAAGATTGGAGACGATGCGGCGGCCATCTCCACATCGGTCAATCGGGGCGCTGCGCTGTGTTTGCAGGCCGGCGTCACGACCGTAGGCGACATCACGCGGTACCCACAGGTTACCCGACCGCTGCTCCGTGATGGCCGCTTGCGGGTGGTGTCCTTTGGGGAAGTCATTGCGATCGGCCCCTCAAGGGACAGGCTTCAGGAGCGTTTGCAGGCCGCGGCCGACACCACGCACGATTCAGAGCGACTCAGCGCCGCCGTTTCACCTCACGCGCTCTATACGTGCGACCGGCGGGCACTCGAGGCCTGCCAGGAGACCGCCGCCAGGCTCAACATGCGTCTGTGCCTGCATCTGGCCGAGAGCCTCGAGGAGGAGATGGGGATGCTGACCGGTGCGGGCCCCTTGGCCGACTTTCTGCGGTCCGTGGGCGCGTGGGACGAATCGGTCACGCCCCCGGGGCTGCGTCCGGTCGAGTACGCAGAGGTCCTCGGTTTGCTCACGCCCCGTACGCTCTTGGCTCATGTCAACTACGTCAACCGCGCCGATCTAGAATGCCTGGCCCGGTCGGGGACCCACGTGGCCTACTGTCCGCGCACGCACGCGGCCTTCCACCACGCGCCGCACCGGTTTCGCGAGATGCTCGCGGCAGGCATCAACGTGTGCGTGGGCACGGACAGTCTGGCTACGAACCCCTCGCTCTCGGTCCTCGAAGAACTCCGTCATGTGCGGCGTATATTCGAGGATATGCCCGCGGGGGACTTGCTGGCGATGGGCACGCTGCGGGGCGCCCGGGCGCTGGGCCTGGGCGACAAGATCGGGTCACTCGAACCGGGCAAGCAGGCAGACCTCGTCGTGATCTCCCTGGAGTCGGCGGCGGCACGAGACCCTCTGGAGAATATCTTGCGCTCGGATCTTCTTCCGGTGCAAGTCTACGTTGCGGGCCGGCGTGTCCCCTGGGAGACCGGCTCTCCAGCCGGTCGAACGACCTAGCCGCCTGTGGCGGAAGCGGCCAAGAGCGGTGTGGCACGGGCATCTTGCCCGTGGAAACACCGCCTGGAAGCCTGTAGCACAACTTCTGCCACCGGCCTTACCGCTCGGAACTCTTGACTGCGGCTACGAAGTCAGCGACAGCGGTACGATTCTTTCGGCCTGGGCGGGTTTCCACGCCCGACGAAACGTCCACACCCCAGGGGCGCACCAGCGCCACGGCCCGGGATATGTTATCCGGGTCGAGCCCACCGGCCAAAATAAGCGGCGGAAGCCCCTCCAGTTCGCCGCGCCCCCGTGCTTGGGCGATGGCGTGCCAATCGAGGATTATTCCGGTTCCGCCCTGCTTGCCAGGCACCCGCGCGTCGAGCAACACGGCGAACAAATCATCCGTCGCCAAACCGGCCAGGGCCCCCTCGATCGCCCGGCGCACGTCGCCCCCTTCCGGCCCGGCTTTCTCGCCATCCCGGGGAAGAAGGTGACTCTCCGCTGTGGCACGGGCTTCCAGTCCGTGAGCTTGCAGTCCGTGACCGGCTAGCCTGCAGACGACCAGCGACCGGCGTCCTTGGACCGCCAGCCGGCGGATGTTCTCGCTCGACACATTTCCATATACTTGAACATGGCGAATTGCGTAGGCCTCGAACAATTCCTCAAGGGGTGGTTCCACGCCTTCCGGCCCGAGCGCCGCCAGGGCCACCACTAGCCGCCCCTGTGGCACCTCCGCGAGGATTTCCCGCGCCGCCCCGACCGTGATGCGACGGGGTCCGCCTACGAAATTCAGGCCGATGGCGTCGACGCCGGCCTCGAAGGCCGCCTCCGCGTCCTCAGGTCGCGTGATGCCGCAAATCTTCACCCACACGGTCACGGACGGCCTCCCAGACCAAGTTCCAGGTCCGCAGTCCCGAGTCCTGCGTCCCGAGTCGTGCGTTTCCCCAAGCAGACTATCCGCCTTTGCATGATTCTCGCCTCCAGAGCGGGCCGCAGATAGACGCCGATCCCTGCGATTTCTGTCTGGCTTGGTAGGTCGGGCTCGGCCCGACGCCTTGTCCCGTCGGGCAAAGCCCGACCTACCTTGCTGTAGGGATAGACGCTTTGGTAGCAGGTGCCTTCATCTTCTTCTCTGGGCCTCTGTGTCTCTGTGGTAGGCAATCCGGCTTGATCCCATCCGCGTCAGTGCGCGGCCGTTCCTGCCGGGACAGGTTCGACAGGGAGGCTCATGTAGTCAGCCCGGCGGCGCGGAGGACTTGGGTGAGACCGACCACGTCGCGGTCATCGAAGGCGCCCACGTTATGACTGTCGAGATCGAGGACGCCCCAACACCGGCCTCCGGCGTCAAAGAGTGGTATGACCACCTCGGACTGATCACGCGGATCGCAGGCGATGTAGTCCGCGCCCAAGTCTCTGACATCCCGGACAACCAAAGGCTTTTGCCGCCGGAAGGCCTGGCCGCAGGCACCGTACAGCCCGATCGGCGAGCAGGCCGGCTGGTCGCGCCGCGGGCCGAGTACCAACTCGTCGCCGCCCTCGTGAAGATAGAACCCCCACCCACGACAGGCCGGTGTGATGAAGGCCCTCCCACAAGGCATCGACGACGGCTTGCATGCGTTGCAGCTGCTCGCCGCCATTCACCATGTTCACGGCGATCCGTTCGTAGGGCCGAATCATGACATCCATCCAGAGCAAAGTTCAAGGTCTGAAATCTACGCGCGCCCTCCTGCTGACTCGAAACTTTGAACTCTGAACCTTGAACTAAAGGCCGATGATGTTGTACCCGGCGTCCACGTAGAGGTTCTCGCCGGTGACCCCGCTGGACAAGTCGCTGAGCAGATACAGGGCGGCCTTGCCCACCTCCTCAGGCAAGATGTTGCGCTTCAGCGGCGACTTCTTGGCCACCCAGTCGAACATGTCATCGACCCCGCCGACGGCCATGGACGACAGCGTCCGTAGCGGCCCGGCACTGATGGTATTGACCCGAATGCCGAACTCTCCCAGCTCGGCCGCGAGGTAGCGCGTGCATGCTTCTAGCGCCGCCTTGGCCACCCCCATCACATTGTAGGCCGGCACGACCTTCTCGCTCCCGTAATACGTCATGCCGATAATCGACCCGCCGCGGGGCATCAGCCCCTGGGCCCGCCGGGCCATGGCCACGAGCGTGTAGGCCGAGATGTCCAGCGCCTGGGTGAACACGTGGCGCGGCGTCCGCGCGAACGTCCCGATCCGCAGGTACTCGCGCTCCGCGTAGGCGATGGAGTGCACGAGGAAATCGAGGGTATCGAAATCGGCCTTGGCCTTGGCGAAGACGGCGTCGAGGTCTTCGTCCTTGGCGGCGTCGCATGGTTCCAGCCAGGCATTGCCCAAACCGCCGGACTCGAGCGTCTTGCGGACCCGGCGCAGGTTCTTCTCGCCGGGGAGATAGGTGAATGCACACGTGGCGCCGTGTTCGGCCAACTGCTGGGCCACGTACCAGGCGATGCTGCGATCATTCGCTACACCGAAGATCAGGCCCTTTCGCCCTTCAAGCAGACGCATGCCCGGTCCTTTCTGGCACGCCCGCTCCCTCACCCTTGACACCTAGCGTCAAGGGCTCACGGTCGCGGCTCTTCCTAGCGCACACCTGTAGCCTTGGGTACTCTCCGGTGGCGCGGGTATCTTATGCAGATCGGCCCTCCACGCAACGCCGGACGGCACGGAGGCCGAGTCATGCCATCCCGTGACGCAGCGCATCGAGGTCCTGCGGAGTGTCCACGTCGAAGAGAGCGCGGGCCTCCTCGTCCGAAGGCACCAAGGCGACCGAGCGCACCTGCTGCAGCAGGAACTGGAGCCCCGTCGAACCGGATCGGAGCAAATCCAGAGCCGTGCCCAGGACGCGGGCGTGATACAGCGCGCAGCAGGCTTCGTAGGACTTGGAGGCGTCTCGGCACGCGAACGCCAAGGCATCGGCGGACGGGTCGCCCTCAGCAGCCTGAAGCAAACGTCTCAGCACCCCGGCGTGAAGCGCGGGCAGGTCGCACGCCAACAGCAGACCCCAGCGCGGTGCCGCGTACTTCAGCAGCGCGCAGAGCCCACCCAGCGGCCCGCTGTTGGCTTCGGCATCCGGGAGAATCGGGACGGAGGCCAGCGCGGGCGGAATGCCGGGCGGCTCTCCGAGGATGACCACCTCAGCGGCCACCTCGGCGGCCACCGTCGCCACGTGTTCGAGGAACGTGCGCCCGTCGGCCAGCTGGAGCAAGGCCTTCGGTTTTCCGAAGCGCCGGCTTGCCCCACCGGCCAGAACACCCGCCACGCAAGATGCCCACATGTCCGCAGTGTCCCGTTTCGGCAAACGCCTGTCCAGGAGACCGGTGGGGCCGGTTTTTCCTGGCGCGTCCCCATCGGTATGCGAGCACCCAGGTTATAGCCGAAGGCGACTGCTTGACATGATTCACGTGCTGGCGTAGAATGCAGGCATGAACCGAGATCGAATACGCCAATACACGATTCGCGCGGTCCCGCCGGCACTGGACCGCGCTCTCCGCCAGCGGGCGCGCCACGAGCGGAAAAGCTTGAACCAAGTCGCGCTCGACGCGCTGCGCCGCGGCGCGGGGCTGCAGGAACCGCAGCCGATATTCACCGACTTGGACGATTGCATCGGTACCTGGGAAGACGACCCCGCCTTCGACGCGGCGCTCGCCGGTCAGGACAGAGTGGACCGGAAATTATGGGGCTAAGGCTTGCGCTCGATGCGAACCGCTACGTTGACTTCTGCAAAGGGGTGGAGGCTGCGGTCCAGACGCTGCGCCGGGCCAGCCAAATCGCGCTGCCCTTTATTGTGGTCGGGGAACTGCGCGCGGGTTTCCGCTGCGGCGATCAGTCCCGGCGAAACGAGAGTACCCTCACCCGTTTTCTGCAATCTGAACGGGTGAGCGTGCTGTTGGCCGATGAAGGGACGACCCACATCTACGCGTCGTTGTTCGCCGACCTTCGGAGCGCGGGGACGCCCATTCCCACCAACGATCTATGGATTGCTGCGCTCGTCATGCAGCACGAGCTGGTCTTATTCAGCCGAGACAAGCATTTCGATTGCCTGCGTCAGATTCCCCGACTCTGATGAGGAGGAGGCTCAATGCGCCGCCGCGGTGACGGGCTCCGCCGGCTCGTCCACCGGTCCGGCCGGCTGCGGACGCGGCGGCAAGAGGCGCGGGGCGATCTCATAACGCACGAACAACTGGTTGGTGCAGTCGGTATGCGCGCCGGCCCAGCCCAGCTTCAGCCACCGCTCCGACCAGGCCGTGTTGACCACCCGGTCCTCGTAGCCCCGCGGCGCCTTGAGTCCCACAAGGCCGATGCTGTCCACGCCCCGTTTCTGGTCGATGGTGCCCACCACCCGAACAGCCTGCAACACGCTGTCGTGCTGCGAATGGTAAGTGTAAATCTTGCCAGTCATGCGGTTGAGTGCTTTGGTCATGTCGTAGTCGTGTGAAAGGGACGATCCCAGCAACACCAGATTGTTGATCTTGACGTCCGACGGCAGGTTCTCGATGGCCCACGTGGCCACGCCGGTGCCCGCGGACAGGGCGATCACATCCATGGGGTTGCGGGGATACTGGCGGTAGTAGCGGGTGATGCGATCAGCCAATGCTGCGGCGCGCGCCCGGGCCCCCAGGTAGTTCAATTGGTCCGCCACCGGAACGAACGTCATGGTCCAGATGAAAATCTCGACGTCCCCCCGATAGCCGGCCTGCTTGAGCCCCAAGGGGACCTCGGAGGTGCCGTAGCCCCAGTTTCCCGCGCCGTCCAGGTAATAAATTTTGCCGAATTTCTCGGCCGCCCCCTGTTGACCGACTCTTTCGCCAGCCCCTGCCGTCATGCTGGTGCAGCCGGCAAACAGCCCCAACATGGAAACCGTCATCACCAGAAGCGCTGTGCGGGTCATGTCCCCGTTCCCTCTTTGGTCCTTCAGCCACGTCCGCCGGATGCGAAAACCCCCCTCCGCCCCGAAGCGCCACGTTCCCATTCGGCACCCACCGAATGCTCAGACGTCGCCTCAGTTTAGGCTCAGGATGGAATCGGTCAACCGGGAGCCTCGCTCCTGTACCATTCTGGACAGGTCTGCTCGCCGCAGGTTAGGGGACTTCGGGCGATCTCCCTGATGCTTCGTGGACGCTAAAGTGGCGTATTTGACCGGGAGGGCGAGGCTCCTGCCGAGCCCAAAGCCTCACATGGCGTGGGCGCCCCGGCTCGCCGGGAGGCTCGTCCTCCCGCGACCATGCACCCGCAGGAAGATCGCTGACAGAGCACTAGTCGTCGAAGGGGGGCATCGGGCCGGGGTCGTTCTCGTCGAAGACCTCCCGGAACTCTCTCAGCCCGGCGCTGGCCGGCGGCCCCTGGGGTCTGGCGTTACTGTCTGCGGGCGCGCGCCCGGCAAGGGGGTGGTCGGGGAACAGGTACACCTGCCGGTCGAGCCACGTTTCGCCGCCGGGGTCCGCAACGCTCGCCACCCAGAGCAGAGGCTGGCTTTCCAGTAAAGATATGGGCAAGGTGCTTTCCAGCAGAGATTGGGAAGCCTCGCTTTCCAACGGGTCATCCTCAGAGTCGGCGGCCGGCTCCGGTTCGCACGGTTCTTCCTCGACGAACTCGAATTCCGGGATGACCTCGGCGAAGGCGATGTTGCCTTCTTCAACCACGAGCTCGATGCAGGGCTCTTCCGGTGTCGCCGCCTCCGCCACGAGCACCTCGGCTTCCGGCCGCGTGCCCGCAGCGCTCGCATCGGCTACCCGCTGCGCGTCCGGCTGATTCATTACTGGTTCGTCGGCCGCCGCCTGTTCCAGTCGCGGCGCGAGGTCGGCCAACTGCACTTTCGCAGCCTGGAACTGCGGCGCCAGGGCCAGCGCGTGCTCGAAAGTGCTGGCCGCCTCCTCATAACGGTGCTGGGCGCGAAACATCAGGCCGAGATTGTAGTAGGCGTCGGCCTCCGGCACCGCCTGCTGGAACTCGCGCAGCGACTCCTCCAGACGCCCCACCCTGAACAAAACCATCGCCAGGTTGTTGTGCGCCCGGGGGAAGTCCGGTTTGAGGCGGAGCGCGTTACGCAGCTCGGCCTCCGCGTCGGGCCAGCGCTCCTGGAGCATGTATTCAAAACCCAGGTTGTTCCGCAGCAGCGCCCAATCGGGGCGGAGCTCGACGGCCTTTCTCAGGGCCTGTTCGGCTTCGGGGTGTCGTCCGAGCCGCCCGAGCAGCACACCCAGGCGGTTGTAGGCGGGAACGTAGTCCGGCGTCGCCACGACGGCTTTGCGGTATTGCGCGATGGCCTTGTGGAGATCGCCCTGCTGCTCGAACAGTTGTCCAGCGGCGAAGTGGGTCCGCGGCCGAATGGGCGGATCGTCGGCCTCGACGGCTAAGTGGGCGGCCTCCGTGTCGGCCTTCAGCCAGTTGGCGCGGTCCGGTTGAAAGCCGGCATATTCTTTGGGCGCGCATCCGATCAGGTAGAAGCCGACCCCGCAAAACAGAAACGCTCGTTTGCCGTATGTGCTCATGTCGCTCACCTTACCATCATCCGACAGTGCTCAGCGCCCGATACTCAGTTCTCAGTTCAAAGCTTAAGGTTCAAAGTTTCGAGTCCTCGGACGCCGTCCTGTCTTTTCGGGCCGAAGTTTACGAACCCTTGGACGAACCTCCGGCGGAAGCGCCGGATGACTGGGACTCTTTTCCATAGTCGTTCACCGTGCCCTCACGCTTGATGCGCAGCGCGTCGGCGCCCTCCGTGACTCGCCCGCGCGGCAGTCCGGGTTTCACCGATACGTTCGCCATTTCCAGACCGGTAGACGCCAGAACGGCCCGGATGTTCAGGAGCCGCATTTCGGTCAGGTCGTTGTCGGGCGAAGTGGTCTCCAGGTGCAAGGTCCCGCCGTGGTCTTTCAGAAGCTCGCCGTAGCGCAACAACCGGCGCATGCCGAGCCCGTTGATTTCCGCCGTGTGCGGCACGAAGTGAATGTCTGCCAGGCACATGTCCTCCAACATGGCGTTGTCCAGCATGAAGGTGTAGTTGTCTTGCAACTCACTGGGCGCGGGGGAAGAACCTTGGGGTGGCGCGTTTAGACGCTCGTTGTGGCTTGTGCAGCTCACACCCATTACCGCAGACAATCCCAGAAGACCGGTGACCCACCAGCAATAGGTTCTCATCTCGAATTCCCTTTCGGTTGGCACGACTAGCCTCCCCGGACCCAGGAGGTCCATCCTGTTCCGCCGGGCACCGGCGTTGATCCGGTCTTGTAGACTATCGAATGAAAGGTCCGGCCACTTGGGTAATTATCGGCCGGATTGTGGTGTGCGGACGTTGACGCGAGGGCGGGCGCGTCCGATAAGTCACAGAGCGCCGATGGAGCGTTGCCACTGGATGGCCAACCGGATGCCGCCCGATAACGGCGTCTGCGGCTCGTAGCCGAGTAACTCGCGGGCCTTAGAGATATCCGCTACGTAGCGCGTCACCTCTCCCGGCCGCGCCGGTTCGTATGTGGCCTTGGCCTCCTTGCCCAAGGCTAACGAGGTCAGGTTGACCAGATCGAGGAGGGTGCTGCCCTGCCCGTAGGCCAGGTTGATGGTCTGGTTGGTGACCCGGCGTTCGACGAGGGCGTCGAGGCCGGCCAAGACGCCCGTGACGCAGTCGTCCACGTAGGTAAAGTCCAGCACCTTGTTGCGCCCGTAGACCACGATGGGCCGTCCGCGCGCGATGCGGTCGATGAACAGGGGAATGACCCGCTCCATGCGCTCCGCATCGGTGTCGTAACGCCCGTAGACGTTGCTGAAGCGAAAGACCAGATAAGGCAGCCGGTAGCATTGGGCGTAGGCGTAAATGAAAGCCTCACCGGCGATCTTGCTGGCCGAATAAGGGCTTTCCGCCACGACGAAGTCCGCGGCGGCCTCCTCGGTGACGTGGCGGTGGATGTCGCCGTACACCTCGCGCGAACTGCCGAACACGATCGGAGAGTTGCGGCGGCGGCAGTATTCCAGGACAGTAAACGTCATCTTGGCGTTGTCCATGGCCCGTTCTGGGTGTTCCACCAACTCGAATACCTTGGCATAGGCGGCCAGATGGAGCACTACGTCGAACACCTTCCCGGCCGGCAGGTCTTCGACCCGAGCCGTCGCCAGGTCGAGGAGGACGGTCTCGATCCGGTCGGTCCAGGTGTTGGGCCGGTGATCGATGCCGAGTACGGCCTCGCCCCGCTCCAGTAGAGCTAAACCCACGTTCGTGCCGATCTGCCCGCTTGATCCGGTGATAAGAATGCGCATCGCTGTCATCTCAAGAAATGGAAAATGGAAAATGGAAAATGGAGAATGAAGAAGGACGCACACACGTCTGGAGCATTCCGTGCCGAGAATCTTCTCGCGGCACGGACCCCTCGGGGTTCCCGCACATTCTGGGGACAGGATTACCAAGAGTAGGGGCGCGCGCAATGATTCTTGCACTAGCAGTAACCGACATCACCTGCGCCGCTTTTTCCATTTTCAATTTTCAATTTTCCATTTCTTGTGGTTTCGGCATTCTCCCCATCAGGCAACCCCCCCTCAAGCGAACGCCTCCTCCACCATCTCGCACACGAGATGGTAGGCCAACTCGTGCACCTCCTGAACGCGGTCGCTGGCGGTATGGTCCGCGCGCAGACACTCGTCGCAAAGCTCAACCAGTCGTCCGCCGGAGCGCCCCGTGAAACCGACCACCCAAGCGCCGCGGCGGCGCGCCAACTCGACCGCCGCCACCACGTTCGGCGAAGTGCCCGACACGCTCAGCACCCACAGGGCGTCCCGCGCAGTCACCAGGGCTTCCACCTGCCGGACGAAGATATACTCGGCCCCCAGGTCGTTCGCCACGGCGGTCAAGGTAGAGGTGTCCGTGGTCAAAGCCACCGCGGGCAGGGCCCGGCGCTCGCGCTTGAACCGTCCCTGCAGCTCGGCGCTGATGTGCTGGGCGTCGGCGGCGCTGCCCCCATTGCCCAGCACGTAGACGACACCGCCTCCGTTAATAATCTTGACGATATGCTTGGCAACACGTTGTAGCGCCGGTACGGCAGCCTTCAACGCTTCGACCGCCAGGAGATGCTCCTCGATCGCAACGCGCAGGTCGCTCATCACGTCGCCCCCGCACTTTTCCGGACACGCTCGATCAGGAACGTCGTGCTGTATCCTTCCACGAGGGGAAGCAGCACGACCCGGCCGCCGCCGGCTTCGACAAACTCCCGGCCGACGACTCCCTTCGCCGCCCAGTCCTCCCCTTTCACCAGGACGTCAGGCTTGACCTTCTCAATCAGCGTGAGCGGGGTGGGTTCATCGAACAGGACCACGTAATCCACGCACTCCAGGCCCCCGAGCACCTGGGCCCGGTCCAACTCGGTGTTGAACGGGCGCCCCGAGCCCTTGTTCTGGGCCCGCACGCTGGCATCGGTATTCAGCCCCACGACCAGCACCGAGCCCAGCGCGCGGCACCGCCGCAGGAAATCCAAGTGGCCGGCGTGCAAGAGGTCGTAACAGCCGTTGGTGAATACGATGGTCTCGCCCCGGTCGCGCCGAAGCTGCAACTCACCGGCCAGTTCCTCGGGCGAGCGCCGCTTCCCCTGCCGGCGCTCGCGGGTCAAGCGCAACTCCGCCAGCACCTCCTCCCGTGTGATGGGCACACAACCGAATTTCTCCACCTCCAGCCCGCCGGCGAGGTTGGCTAACTGCACGGCCTCGCGGAGCGGCGCGCCCGCTGCTACCGCGGCGGCCAGCATCGCCAACACGGCGTCGCCGGCGCCGGTATTGTCATAGACGCTGCGCGGCCGCGTGGGAACGTGGACCCACGGCTGTCCGTGCTCTACCAACACCGCCCCGTCCCGGTCCAGGGTCACGACCAGGGCCTCGCAGCCCAGGGCGGCCCGCAACTGCTCCGCCAACTCCCCTGCCCGCTCAACCGTGTCGCACTCCGCGCCCGTCGCCAAGCTCAACTCGTTGCGGTTGGGGGTGAGTAGGGTGGCGCCGGCGTAGCGGCCATAATCGCCCAGCCGACCCGGATCGACCAGAACGGGTACGGCATGCCGCGCTGCCGCCCGCGTAACCTGCTCGACCAAGTCCCTGCTGACCACCCCCTTGTCGTAGTCCTCGAGGCAGACGACGCGGACTTTGGGGAGCACTGACTCAATGTAAGCTAGCGCGCGCGCGAGGTCCGCGTCAGCGAGCGGGGCCCTGACCTCTTCGTCCAGCCGCATCAACTGCTGCCGGTGGCGGTGCTGGGCCAAACCCACCAGCCGGGTCTTTGCGGTCGTCGGCCGCCCGGGACACCGCAAGATCCCGGCGCAATCGGCCCCCCACTGCCCGAGCAGTTCCAACAACCGGTCGCCATGGCGATCCGTTCCGATCACCCCGCAGCAGAAGACCTCGAGGCCCAGGGCCCGCAGGCATGCCGCCACGTTGGCCCCGCCGCCCAAGGCCTCGGTGGTACTCACCACCCGCAGGACTGGAACCGGGGCTTCCGGGCTGATACGTTCCGCGTCGCCGTAGAGGTAGCGGTCCAGGATCAGGTCGCCGACCACCAGGACGCGGCCCGAGCCGAAGGTCTGCACCAGCGCGGTTAGATCATGCTGCATGGACGTCGGTTCCCGCGTCATGTCGTTCCGGGCCGTCAGACGATCCCTGCTGCGAAGTCGTCCTCTGCCGGGGCGGCGGGGGACGGTGTCGGTGGGGGAGCAGGGCTGGCCGAGACCCTCGACGGCTCATCGGCCGCAACGGCGGGGACAATCGTATCGGCGGCGGCCTCGGTTTCCCCGCCGGCAGGCAAGCCCGCAGGACCGCGCTCCGCGCGTCTGCCATGACGCTGCTCGGCTTCTTTCTTCAGGTCCGCGACCAGATCATGGTACTCGCTCCCCGCCTCCACCTCGAAGTCGTCATATTCGGCCGGTTGATACCCCGGTTGCTTCGACCGTTCCAACTCCTTCTGGTAAGCCTCCACCACTTGGGCCTGAATGTGGTTGCGGCACTCCGAGTGGATGGGATGGGCGATGTCCGCGTGCAGCCGCGCGCGGCCGCCGCGGACGCGATCCGCACGGCGCTCATCGAGCTTCTGCCCGCACTCGTTGCAGAAGCGCGCCCGCAGGTGGTTCTTGGTCCGGCACTTGGGGCAGTGGTCTGCCAGCTTGCGCGAGGGCATGGCCACGAACAGGCCCGACGCGCCCTCGATGACTTTCAAGTCGCGGATCACAAAGGCCCCCTCGAAGGTGACACTACACACGGCCTTGAGCCGTTCCTTGGGGTTGCTGACCAACTTGACGCGGATTTCGGAGATTTCCATGTTGCGACCTCCTCACAACGTTGTCCATACTATGGCCTGAGGTTTCGTACCACTACCACGCGTTGAGCTATCCCGTTTGCCCGGATGGCCTCCCCGACGCGCCGTGCTTCGGCGGCCGCGTCGAACAGGGCGAACGCCGTCGAGCCGGCCCCACTGATCCGCCACGGATGCCCGGTCAGGTCCGCCAGCGCCTGGCGAAGCTCGCGGACCGCCGGCACCGTGCGGAACACGGCCGGCTCCAATTCATTTACCAGCAAAGGGCCCAGGGCCGACGCCGTGCGGCAGGAGAGCAGCGCGTCCGCGACGCTGCCGCTCCGGTCGCCCCGATCTTCCTCCCGCCAGCCCGCATAGACCGCTGGGGTGGAAACCGCCCAGCCGCCGAAGGCCAGCACCACCCACCCGGCCCAATGCAGTCGCACCGGCTGCACCTGCTCACCCCGCCCGGTGACAATCGCCGCGGGCAGTGAGAAGAACAATGGGACATCTGAGCCAAGTGGAGCGCCCAACTCGGCCAGTTCGCCATCGGGTAAGCCTGCGTGCCAGAGACGATTGAGCGTACGTAATGTGGCCGCGGCGTCACTACTCCCGCCCCCGAGCCCCGCCGCCACGGGGATCCGCTTGCGGAGTTCGATCCTTACTCCGGGCCGCCCGACGACACGTTCGGCCAACAGCATCGCCGCACGGACCACCAGATTGGTCTCGTTCGTCGGTAGCGCGGGGTCGTCACAGACCAACTGCACGCCCGGTCGTTCGGCGGGGGTGCAGGTGATTTCGTCGAAAAGCTCAACCCCTATCACCAGGGAAGTCAGGGCATGATACCCGTCCTGACGCTTTCCGTGGATGTGGAGCGCGAGGTTGATCTTCGCGGGTGCCGACACGGTCAGGGTCGTCTCGCAGGTGTGGCAACGCATGGTGGCTTATTCGCTCAACTGAGACGTCGGCCCGGCGGCAAACCGGCAGCGCAAGCGCTGCCCCATCACGCCTATCCAAGACATCATAAAAGCCACCCTCATGCTGTCAACCCAACCTTCCAGTCCTGAAGTGCGGAGGCCGGCGGATGTTGAACAGTCGCAACACCGGCGGAGTGGGCTAACCTATTGGTGATGCTGGGGTTACTGCTTGTCCGCGAAAAAAAAACGAGGAGCGAGGATCTGCTGACCCTCGCCCGCTCGCAACCGCGCCAAGACATACTGACGGCGGCCGGGTCTACGGACTACCGTGAGCTTGGCTCAACTGACTTTCCAACTCTCCCACCAGTTGACGGATCGGCGCTTGCCGCTCCCCGCTCGGGGTCATCCAGCGGGCCATCTCGTCCTTATGAATGGATTGTGCGATCCGCCGGTTCGCCAGGATCGCCGTGGAGTGGTTTTTGTTGCCGAGGTGCCGCCCGATCTCCGGGTAGCTCAGGTTCGTGTGTTTCCGGGCCAGATGCATGACGATGCCGCGGGCCAGCGCGATGGTCCGGGTCTTGCGCGAGCTGTGGAGGTCCGCCGGCGTCAAGCCGAAGTAGATCGAGGCGATGGCTTCGAGGTGCGACAGGTGCAGCACGGGCAGAGTGTGCTCAATCAGGGCCCCGATGGTTTTCGCCGCCAAGGGCACCGTGAGCGGTTCTCCGGACACGTCGGCCGACACGATGACCTTGAGCAGAGCGCCTTCCAACTCCCGCACGTTTGAGGAGAACCGGTCGGCGACGAACTCAATGACGTCGTCGGGGATATCCTGGTGCATGCGCTGCACCCGTTGCTTGAGGATACCGACGCGCAGCGCTTTCTCAGGCGGGTCGATCTTGACCACCATGCCTGAGACGAAGCGGTTGACCAGGGATTCGGACAGATGACCAATCAGCTTGGGGTGGGCATCTGAGGCCATCACCACCTGTTTGCCCTGCCCGGCGACGGCGTTGAAGGTGTGCAGGAACTCCTCCTGCGTGGCCCGCTTGTGGGCCAGAAAGTGGATATCGTCGATCACCAACACATCGACGGGACGATAACGATGGCGGAACGCGTCCCGCTCGCCCGCCTGCACCGCGTAGACGAACTGGTTTGTGAAATCTTCACCGGTGACGCAGACCCAGGCCAACTCGGGGCGCTGTTCCTTGAGCTCGTTGCAGATCGCGTGCAGCAGGTGTGTTTTCCCCAGGCCGCAGGCGCCATGGAGGAACAGCGGGTTGAACTGCGTCGCCGGCTGGCGTGCGACGGCCAGCGCCGTGGAATAGGCCAGCCGGTTGGACTCGCCGACTACGAAATCCTCGAACCGCCCGCGCAGCGGAGGGCCGGGCGGCGGCGTGCCGCGCCGCTTGTGCTCGCGGGCCACGCGCTCCGGGTGGTTGGCCATGTAATGCACCTGCGAGTCCGGCTGCCCTTTGCGCACCGACTTGGCCAACTCCGCATCGATGCCGAAAGCCACCTCCATCCGCTGGCCGGTGAGTTGCTCAGCGGCCTGTTGGATGGTGTCAGAG
This sequence comes from Planctomycetota bacterium, assembly GCA_043803085.1. GTDB lineage: Bacteria > Planctomycetota > Phycisphaerae > UBA1845 > UBA1845 > JAAEQG01. The sequence goes on along the minus strand of JAZDKM010000184.1, from coordinate 2,465 downwards.
AAGTGGTTCTCGATCCAACCGCCGATGAACTGGTTGGGGACGGCGACCTTCACGAAACCGTCGGCGAAGGTGAACCGGGTCGTACTTTTGAACCACACATTGTAGCATTGGGGACCGACCCGGTCGGCGATCAGGGTTTGGAGTTGACAGACCGAATCTGCAGAGCATGTTGTCACGGCAAGCTCCTTGCACAAAACCCAGATCCCCACTGGGGCGTTTATCGTGCCAACTGACTGGCATCAAGGCGATGAAGCCGCGTCCCGCCTCCACCTGCACATGATGAATTGTCCGCTTTTACACAATATCGAATCTACCCCCAGCTTCGCCGCCTGTCAACTCGAAACCTTGACAACGATTCTTCAACAGCGTTTTGCCTCTCGCTCGATAAGTGGTTAGGCGACTAATTTTTTTTTCCTGCACCAGTTGTCCACCGGACGCGTGCCGCTGTGGACAGGGCGTGGAAAACCGCGCGACGTGCGGCGCCGAACGGGGGTCACGGATCGAAAGTTCAGAGAGAGAATGAAGTTAGCTCGGTCGCGCCGCAATCCAAGCGCGGCGCCGGCCCGTTTCCACGAAACCCCAGCGATGGTAGAGGGCCCGCGCGGGGGTGTTCACGCTATCGACGGCCAGGGTCACGCCCGCGAAAGCGCCGGAGATCATTTCCTCGTGGCACTTACGCATCAGGGCATGACCGACGCCCCGCCGGCGAAGATCTCGGGCCACGCCCATGTAAACCACCTCGAGCATGTTCCGGTCGGAGAGTGAAGACAGGAGCAAAACACCCGCCGTCTCGCCAGATAGCCGGGCCAGGAACCAGAGGGACGGGTCGTGACGGCCTGTCGCGCGATGGCCAGCCAGGGCGTCCTCCGTCCGGCGAATGCCGCTAAGCCCCGCACAATCAAGACTTTCCGCATACGTCTGGTCGAGCGCGCGCAGAAAAAGTTCGTGTCGGCCGGGGCTGTACGGGAGCAAGTCGAGCTTGGGCTCGCGAGCGAGCGAAGGGATCGGCGCCCGGCCGTCCCGGTCTGCGTAAATGAACTCCGCCAGAAATCGAAAACCCGCTTCGGCGAAAAGGAGCTCGAGAGGGTGTTCGTCGGGAGACGCCATTCCTTGAAGCAGGACGCGGTCGCGCCGCCACGCTCGATCTTGTAGTTCCCGAAGGACGCGCACCAAAGCGTTGTATTCCTCTCCCGGAGCGGGCAGCGGACTGAGATGGATGAAAGCGCTTCGGCCGGGGGACTCAATGGCCAACCCCGCCGCCGTGAGCTGATCCGCCTTGAACGCCACGACCACCAGGTCGAGATTCATCCCTTGCCCGGCAGCCGTGTCCTGCAAGAGACCGATGCGTCGGTCCACGTCGGGGGCCGGTCGCGTCTGGCCGGAAAGAATCAGGCGTAACGCCTGCTGCCGTAACGGGCTCCCGGGCGGAAGGACCTCGACGAGTTCGGTGGTTTGGCCGGTGTTCATCGCCTACGCTCCGTGGCCATACGTGATTAGCAAGGGTAGCGGTCGGCGTCCCCGCCGACCGTTCCTCCCTGTGGGACAGGCTTTCCAGCCGGTCAGACGACAGGCTGGAAAGCCTGTCCCACAAAGTAGAACTACGACGCTAATCACATCCTCGCAGCCGGGCAGTGGTGCCATTCTATGAAGCTATCCATCGCGGAGCAAGCAGGTTGCATGCCAACCGGGTTCACCTATAATCGTCCTACCACCCGCTTCCGAGGGTTTGTCCGATATGGCTTCAGATTACGGCCGACATGCTCCTCCGCAGGTAGGGATGGGCCTTGCCGCAGTGTGCTGGGTTGCCGGCTTGAGTGGGTGTGGAGCCCCCGCGTCGCGGTCGCCGGTGGCGCTGGAATCGACCGATCCGGCGTTACGGGTGTGGGCCATCGTCCAGGCGGCCGAGCGTGGCGATGAGTCCGCCGTTCCCCTACTGGTCGATCGCTTGGAGGACGAGGACGAAGGGGTCCGCTTCTACGCCATTCTGGCGCTGGACCGGCTGACCGGCACTCGTCTGGGCTACCGGTACGGGGCGTCCGAGGGTGAGCGCTGTACCAGCGTGGACCGCTGGCGACGGTTTTTGGCGGAATCTCGGCGCGGCGGTCCAGCCTCCGCTGTTCTTGAGTAGGTCGGGCTTTGCCCGACAGTGTGGGACCGGCTTTCCAGCCGGTCAGTGACAGGCTAGAAAGCCTGTCCCACAGGTTTAGAGGGTCTAACAAGAAGATGTGGGACCGGCTTTCCAGCCGGTCAGTGACAGGCTAGAAAGCCTGTCCCACAGGTTTATTCTGTTAGAAGCTCTAGGTCTTCGGGCACGGAGTCGTGTATCACCTGTGCCACCCCCCTCCCGGCAGTGCCGATCGCCCGATCCACACGCGAGAATCACAGCACACAGAGCAGTGGCACACCCCAAAGCTTGGGTGTATTGGAGCACCAGCAACCACACCCATGGCAGCGGCAGGCGTAAC
>JAZDKM010000183.1:0-12288 GCA_043803085.1 Planctomycetota bacterium | reverse complement strand
CTCGGTGTTGTCCACGATCAAGCTCCCGGTCTTCAAGCCGGGCGTCGCCGTGGAGGACGACAGCCCCACGGTAACGTTGCGGGACGCGGGGCCGCCGACGAACGCCTGTCGCGGACCGATCGACGGCGATACGGCATCGCCGGCAGCGGTGACGGCGTAGGTGGTGGGGTTGGCGCCCGTCTTGTGCAGAGTCGCCGCCTGCGCGGACGGCGGCGGACCGTCCTTGAGCACCGGGCCGAGATCGACCAGCACCGACGACGTTCCATCCGCGGGAGGCGTGTCCCCGACGTAAAGCTGTGCGTCGTTGGGACCGGTGCCCCAGATCGTCCAGACCAGCTCGGGATGATCGACGAACGGGTTGCGGTTGCCTTGATAGTACGACGGGTTGTCGGTCGAGCTGTAGATCAGGTGATTGCGGCGGCGCTCCCCATCGTTAACCGGGTCTTCGTAGTGCCACACGAGCAGCATGACCAGATCGCCCATTTCATTGCTGCCCGGCGGCCCCGGCTGGCCGTCAACCAGCGTCAGATCGGTGTAGCGGGTGGCCATGTAGAACATGGCCCGCGACGCATCGCCGCGATGGACCGCTCCCTGGTTGGGGTCCCAGTACCCGGCGCCGAGGCCGTAGGGCTTGTTCCCCCGGGAACTGTTCACGCTCGGGTTGCACGGGCGCAAGTGGAACACGTCGGTATCGCAGGGGCCGCTGGGGTTGAGGCTGTCCGGCCACATGTGTTCACGGTTCCACGTGACGCCGCCGTCCCACGGCTTGGGCACGGAATCGCCGGTGTAGATCAGAATGAGATTCGCGGGATTGTACGGATCTTCATCGAGCAACTGCAAGGACAGTTGTGCCGAATCGTAGGAACGCACGATGTGCCCGGAGATGATGTTGTAGAGCGCGTCCTTTAGGGTCGGTCCGGTATACCAGACGCCACCCGGCCGGGCCGGGTCGTAGTAATCCGGCGGCGGGTCGTACTCGCCCATCGGCCCGGGATCGACCACGGTGAGGACCACCGTGTCCTGGCCCGTCAGCAAGTCGGGGTCGGTGACGGTCAGGGTGAAGGTGTACACGCCGGTCTGGTCGAGGGTCACTTGGGCTTGGCTCGGATCGGTCGGGGCCGTGACCGCGCCGGTGCGGTTGGTCCAACTCACGATGCCGGGCGCCGTGGCGGGGGTCCACTCGTAGGTCAGCCCGGCCAACCCGTCGGCGTCGTTGGCAGTCGCGTCGACCAACAGCTCCAGGATGATGGGGCTACTCAACACCGCCATGCGGTCTTCGCCGGCGTAGGCCGCCGGGGCGCTCGGCCCGCCGCCTCCGTTGACGGTGAAGCTCCACGAAGGCCACGTTTGCGGGTTGTCGTCGGTCACCCAGTTGCCGGGATCGCCGATGGCGGCGAGCAATTCCGCGGGTGTACCCGTGGTAATGCCGTTGTAATAGGCGTTGTCGCGTTCCGGCGGGGTGGGCATGTTGACGGCTGTGGTACCGTCCGTGAGGCCGGTGGGAAGCGCGGTGGTATTGGAGTTGATGGCGTCGCTCCAGCCGGCGCTATCGGCGTTGATGGCGTAGATGAAGGCCGGGCTACTCGCGTCACCCTCGAATACCAAAACCTGATCGCCCGCTATGGCGAGTAGGAAGCCGCCGGACCCCAGCCCGGCGCTATTGACGCTCCACCCGCCACTCGTGAACGGGTTGCTGCGGGTGATGACCGTGCTCGGGGTAAGTGCGGCGCTCGCGGTGTACTGCACGCCGCCTTCGGTGGCCCGGAACCCGCCGGCGAGATACCAGCCGGAATCCGTGAAGCGGATCACTTCGTCGGCGGCAATGGGTGACAAGACGACGAAGGCTATGGCATCGGCATCAACCGAGCGGTAGCCGATTATGGCGAGGTCGCCGGGGGCCATGGCCGCGGGACACACGTGGGTCGCCGCCAACACCGCGAACACGGCCGCGATCAAGGCGCGTTTGGACAGACGGGTTTCAAAAAGCCGTGTCATACTCTTGCCCCTCCCTGTGGGTCACCAGACGCATACGGGGTTTTCACACCGGCCCCTTTCTCCAGCCCCAACCGTAGCATACCACAAACGGCGTCCGGCGCCAGGTCGAATATTCATAGCGTCTAACGTCAGAGGAACGGTCCGCGAGCGCCGACCCTACTTTGAGCCGTAACTCCTGTAACCATCGGATATTGCGATTTGAGTAACGTCGTTCCAGGATTGGACAAAATGGGTTCGTTTGGTAATTTCGCATCTCGTATCGCGCTCCATACCCCACTCCGATCTGCTGGAAAGCGACCGGCTGAGAAGCCGGTCCCACAAGCGCGCGGAATCCCTGCTATAAGTACATGGCGCGTGATCGGCAGGAGGACGAACAAGCACGAACGGGCAGTCGCGGAGACAGGCCCGCTGACCAACCAGCAACTTGTTGGGAGGAGAACCAGAATAGGGAAGCTACGGGTGCAGCAGCCGACCTTCCATTCCGCCCGCGATGGGCAGGATGGCCCCGCTGATGTGCCCGCTCAGCTTCTCGGACGTCAAGAAAACGATTGCCGTTGCCACGTCTTCCGACTGAGCGATCTTGCGGAGCGCCATAGTGGCGGTGGCCCGCTTAACCGCCGCCGGATCGCGCGTATACGCCGCGGTTCTGGGGGTATCGGTCCACCCGGGGCAGACACAATTGACCCGGCCGCCAGGGGCCAGACGCACAATCTCGTTCTTCAAGCTGCGGGTGAGGCCGTAGACCATGCCGGCTTTGGCCGCGGCGTAGTCCGCGTGCTCGGCCTCGCCGAACAGCGCCGCCGTTGACCCGACCAGAACGATGGATGCGGAAGACCGCGGTACCTCGACTATGTGCTTCAGAAAGGCGCGGCAGGTGAAGAAGACGCTAGTGAGATCGGCCTCGAGCGTTTCGTGCCACTGTTGCGCCGTCATTTCGTGCAACGGTACTGCATGGGGGTTCCAGATGCCGGCGTTCACTACGATCGCATCAAGGCGCGAGAGGGCCCGTAGCATCTCCGCGAACATGCCCTGAACCTGATGTTCGTCCCGGAGGTCGGCTTGAACGATCACGCTGGGCGCCTGAATTTCGCGTTGCAACTGCTCCACGGGCTGCCGGTGGCGATGGTAGTGCAGCGCAAGTCTGGCACCTTCGGCGGCGAAGGCGCGTGTGATAGCCTGCCCGATCCCGCCGGACGCGCCGGTGATGAGTATGCCGCGATCTTTTAAGCCCGTGTCCATACGTATCTCCGCGGTTTCAGCCGGCGGCCGAAGTTGTGGCACCGGCTTCCAGCCTGTGTTTCCGCGGGCGCTTGGATGCCCGTGCCACACCGCTCTTGGCCACTTTGACCATGGCCCGCTAGTGAGCCAGCGACCGGTGCAGGGCCATCAAACCGAAGGCGACGCCATACGGCTTGTCGTAGCGGTGCATGTCGTAGTCCCAGATCGAACCGTCACGCTGCTGGATTTTCATGATCTCGTGTTGCAGCTTGGGCCACCACGCCGACTGCTCCGCCGCCGGCAGCCGCTCAATAACCAACGCCGCATAGTAGTGACCGAACATGTAGAAGTAGCCCGAGTTGTAGTAAAAAGCCTCATGCGGGACCGGTTTGTGCATGGCGATTTCGAGGAACTTGTGGTCGCGGAAAAAGTGGGCCAGCCCGATCCGAAGATCGTCCAGCGGCATGTCCTGTCCGGCCGACAATAAGGCCGCCTGGCATACCTGAATCCGCGACAACGAGCCTTTCACCTGATCGATGTATTCCGAGTGCAGGTTCGGAACCGTGCGGACCCGATAGGTATAGCCGCCGTTGGGCAGGCGGCAGTGGTTAATTACCCGGACCGCCCGCTCGAGCACCGGTGGATCGACGGCGAACCCCTGGCGCTGGGCCTCCGCCATAGCCACGACGGCCGCGGCGGTCATGAAACTGGTGGCCCATTGCGGCTGCTGCGTGCGCGGCTCGTCGAACTCGAGGTATCCCCATCCGCCGTTGAGGGATTGAAAGCGCGCCAGATTCCTCAAGTAGGACGGGACAATGCGGGCGATTTCGGCGCGGCGTGGCGAGTCGGCGTAACGAGGATGGCCGTAGGCGAGGGCGAGTCCCTGGAGCCCGTAGATGTAGGCCCAGTTATTCATCGTGCTCCACTCGCTCGGGCGTTTGACGTCGGCGTGGTCGATGAGGTAGCCGACGCCGCGGTCCGCCGCCGCGGCCGCCGCCTCGGAAGTCCCGACTTCGAGCAGTGCGGCCACCGCCAGCGCGGTCGTGGCCACCTTCCAGGCCCGGTGGTCCTCCGGATTGGACCACATCTCTCCGCTCCAGGTCGTCACCGAGTCCTGCGGGCCGCCCCACGATCCGTCCTGATTCTGGTCCTGCACCAGAAAATCAATCCCCCGCGCGAGGGCAGTGCGCACGGCTTCGGGCGTGGGTGGGCCGGCCTCGTCGGTCCCGAAACCGGCGAGCCGAAGGCATGCGAGCACCAGGGCCATCGGGACTACGCTCATCCTGACTATTCCTTATCCCCGGCCGGCACGGCTGGCTTCTCCGCTTCCTTCTTCTCCCGATCCTTCCGTTTTTTCTCGATTTGTTCCCGGAGGGCGACGAGTTCGGCTTCCAGGCGGGCGACCTCCGCGTCGGCACGCATCAGACCGATCTGTTGGTCGAGCTGCGCCGCCTCCGCCTCGCGCTGGGCCTGCTCAAGCGCGCGTGTCTTCTGTTCCACGCGCTGCTGGTATTCGGCCATTTCCAGGGGGAGGGTCTTCTCGGTCAGAATGGCGAAGTCCTCGCGGCGCAGCTCCAGGTCGCGCTGCGAACGTTCGAGGCGGCGCCGGCCCCGCTCCAACACGATCTCTTTGGTCTGGTCGGCGAAGTTCTCTTCCGCGTACATCATCTGAAGTTGCCGGAGCTCTTCGTCGGCTTCCTTGGCTCCATCCTCGGCCCGCGCGAGTTCGAGCCGCGACCATTCGATTCGGTTGGGTGCGGAGCGCTCGGCGAGGTTCCGTAAACGCTGTTGCTCCAGTTCCAGGTTCTTGCGGGCGTCGGACAGGGCGGCCGCCTGTTGCGCCTCAGCATGGACGCGGGACATCTGCGCCCGAGCCGTGCCTTCCCGGGCGATGGCCAAGTCCCGCTCGAGCTTGGCCCGCTCGCGTGCATCCTTGGCGTCCTCGGCCGCCTGTTTCTCTTTCTCCTCCGCCTCCTTTTCCCCTTGCTTGGCGGGTGTAGCGGCCTCGGGCTGGGAAGTGGCGGAGGCGGCCTGGGCACCGTGGCCTACCGGCTCCGCCCGGCGGCCCAGCGTCTCACAGCCGATCAACCCGGCCGCCAAGACCGTAACGGTCAGGAGTCGAACGACCGTGGAAATGTGGGTGAGCATGATTCTCGGGCTCCTCATCCGAAAAGGGAGGGCATGTCCTGTTACACCGGCGGCAAACCTGCTCCGCGCCGGTCACCACCGGGCCGCAACTCGCTTGTTCGCGGCGCAGCTTACCATGATTCCGCGCCCGATGACACGGGGGGCGGAGGGATTCGAGGCCGATGCGAGCTGTCAATTCACCTCGTCCTGGATGGGTTCATCTTCGATGGTTTCTATGGTCTCCAGCGGCTCACTGATCCGGTACTCCCCCGCGAACCACTTGCCCAGATCGAGCATCTGACAGCGGGGGCAGCAAAACGGACGGTAGGGCGCGTCCTCCCGACGTTGGACGCAGATGGTCTTGTCGCAGATCGGGCAGTGGTAGACGGGCATAGATTCCCGCGGGTCGGCGCGCGATTATTCTGCCGACGCCTTCGTCTTGGCTGTGTCAGTCTTGGTCTCTACGGAAGCGGACGACTTTCCGGAATCGGTCTTTGCTTCCGCGGTGGCATCTTCCGCTTTGGCCGCTTTCTTATAGCTGTCGCTGCGGTAATCGGTGGCGTAGAACCCGCTGCCCTTGAAGAGGACACCGGCCCCGGCGCCGAGGAGGCGCCGCACCGGCGTACGCTCTCCACACGCGGCGCAATCCAACGTGCGCTTCGGCCTTTCCGTGATGCCTTGAAACACCTCGGTAATCCCGCCACATTTCGTGCATTCGTATTCGTAGGTCGGCATGGGTAACTCCTTGTGTAGCCAGTCATGCTGTTCGCATCTTCTCCGAATCGCGACCGTGAGGGGGACTCGCACGGGAGCGAGTTGTGCCGCTCCCTTACGGTCGCGGTCCGGACAAGTCACGTGCTGTTTGACGCACTACACGGGCACTCCGCCCTCATCTGATGGTCCTTGCGCCGCCTTCGCGACGATGACCCGCGCCGGGCGCAAGATCCGGTCCCGATAGCGATAGCCCCGCTCCACTTCCTGCATCACCGTGCCGGGCGCGTGCCGGTCGGACGGCTGCTCCAGGATCGCAGCATGCCGGGTGGGATCAAACGGTTGGCCGACCGCTTCGAACGCCTCGACCGCGTGGTTCTTGAGGAGCTTCATCAGTTTATCATAAATCAGCTTGATACCCTCGACCACCGGTTGGGCATGGCCGGGGTCCGCGGCCGCCGCCAGGGTCCGCTCGAAATCATCGACCACCGGCAACAACGCTCTGAGGAGTTCGGCGTTGCCGTGCAGAACGGTCTCCGTCTGCTCCTGCTGCGCCCGGCGGGCGACGTTTTGGGCCTCCGCCTTGGCCCGCAGGAACTTGTCCTGCAATTCGGCCACCTGTTGGCGCAAGGCGGTTAATTCGTCCTCCGAGGATTCGTCCGATGGGGTCTGCGCCTCGGCGGATTCGGGGACCGGCCCCACGGCGGACGGTTCAGCTTCCCGGGCCGGTCCGCCCGGGGCGTACCGCGCCACCTCTTCGGAAGAGGCGATTTCGATTTTGCACTCTTCTCCGCTCATCCTTCGCTCCGCTCGGAGGATCAACCCGGACAGCTTATCACAGAGACCCAGAGGCACGAGAAGAATCCGACCCATCTCTGTATCTCTGTGCTTCTGTGGTTGTTATCAAGGCGCGTTAACGGGTTTGGCCTCCGTTTCCTGTGAAGTAGTTCTTCAGTTTGTCAAAAAACCCCTTCGACTCCGGCAAAACCGATTGGTCCTCGGTCTCGGCAAACTTGCGCAGCAGCGCTTCCTGCTCCCGGCTCAGCCGGCTGGGAATCTCGACCACCGCCTGCACCAGTTCGTCCCCGCGTCGGCCGGTGCGCATGTCGGGCAGACCGCGTCCCGGCAACCGGAAAACCTTGCCGCTCTGCGTTCCGGGCGGGATGGACAGTTCGCTCCGGCCGTCGAGCGTGGGCACGTCCACTTTCGCCCCCAAGGCGGCCTGGGTGAAGCTGATCGGCATGCGGCAGACCAGGTCATTGTCGTGCCGCTCGAAGAACGGGTGGGGCGTAATGGTAATGTAGCAGTGCAAGTCGCCGCGCGGGCCGCCTTGCGCCCCCGGCTCGCCTTCACCCCGCACCCGGACCGCCTGCCCGTTGTGAATCCCCGCCGGGATCTTCACGTTGATCACCCGCCCTCGGGGAGAGCGCCCCCGACCTCGACACTGCCGGCACGGCGTGACGACCAGCGCACCCTGCCCCTTGCACGTCGGACAGGTGGCCACCATCCGCCCGAACAGGATGCCGAACCCGCTGGCCTGCTCCACCTGGCCATAGCCGCCACAGGTCGGACACCCGCGGCGTTCCGAGCCTGGCGCAGCCCCACTGCCTCCGCAAGCCGCGCAGTAATCCAGACGCTCAAACTCCAGCGTCCGCTCGACGCCCGTCGCGACGTCCGCCAAAGTCAGGGTGAGTTCGACCTGTAAATCGGCCCCACGGTTGCGTGTCCGCGATCCGCCCCCGAGGATGTCCGTGAACATTGAGAAAATATCGTCGATCCCCATGTGGGCGAAGTCGTGAATTCCAACACCCGACACGCCGCGATGGCCGTACTGATCGTACCGCTCGCGCTTCTCCGGGTCGCTGAGCACCTCATAGGCTTCGGCGGCCTCCTTGAAGCGGCCCACGGCCTCGGGATTGTCAGGATTGCGGTCCGGATGGTGTTTCAGCGCGGCTTGACGGTAGGCACGCTTGATCTCGTCCGCGCCCGCGTCGCGGCTGACGCCGAGGACCTGATAATAATCGCGCTTCTCACTCGCCATCATGGCTCGTATGTACGGTGGGCATTGACCACCCTGCCACTAAAAGGGGCGGACCCAGCCGTCCGCCCCGATGCAACCATGTCTACGCTACGCTGATCCTATCGGACCGCGTGGGCGATAGGCTTGTCCTTATGTTCGTCTTTTACGCTGGTCACCAGCACCTCGGTCGTCAACATCAGCCCCGCAATACTGGCCGCGTTTTCCAGGGCGATGCGGGCCACTTTGGCCGGATCCACGATGCCGGCCTTCACCATGTCCACGAACTCACCGGTACGAGCGTCATAACCGTAGGCCCCGGTCTTCTCCAAAATCTGGGACACGATCACCTCGCCCTCGGCACCGGAGTTGATCGCGATCTGACGGGCCGGGGCCCTTAGCGCCTTCAGCACGATTTCGACCCCGATCTTCTCCTCGCCTACCACGGTCGCCCGGACTTTCTCGACGGCCGGAATCGCCCGCAGGAAGACCACGCCGCCGCCCGGAACGATCCCTTCCTCGGCAGCCGCCTTCGTGGCATGGAACGCATCGTCCACCAGGTCCTTACGCTCCTTCACCTCAATCTCGGTGGCGCCGCCGACGCGGATCACCGCCACGCCTCCGGTCAGCTTGGCCAGACGTTCCTGCAGTTTCTCGCGATCGTAATCGCTGGTGCTCTTCTCGATCTGGTTGCGAATCTGATCGCACCGGGCCTTGATGTCTGTCTTCTTGCCGGCGCCCTGGATAATCGTCGTGTTGTCCTTGTCGATGACCACTTTCTTGGCCTTGCCCAGGTCCGCGAGGGTGACGTTTTCCAGCTTGATCCCGAGGTCCTCGCTGATGAGTTTGCCGCCGGTGACGGTGGCGATGTCCCCGAGCATGGCCTTGCGGCGGTCGCCGAATCCCGGGGCCTTGACCGCAGCGCAGTGCAGCACGCCGCGAAGCTTGTTCACGACCAGCGCCGCCAGGGCTTCGCCCTCCACGTCCTCGGTGATCACCAGCAACGGCTTGCCCGCGGCGGCAATGCTCTCGAGCAGGGGAACGAACTCACGCAGGTTGGAGATCTTCTTCTCGTAGATGAGGATGTGGGCGTCCTCGAGTACGCACTCCAGTGAGCCGGGATCGGTCATGAAGTAAGGGGAGATGAAGCCCTTGTCGAATTGCATCCCCTCCACCACTTCCTTCTCGGTCTCCAGGCTCTTGCCCTCTTCGACCTCCACCACGCCCTCTTTGCCCACGGCGTCAAGCGCCTCGGCGAGGATACGCCCCACTTCCGCGTCGCCGTTGGCGGCAATGGTGGCGATGTTGGCCAGGTCGGCGCTCGACTTCACTTTGGCCGACTGCTCGACAATGCTCTTCACCGCCGTCGCCACGGCTTTCTCGATCCCGCGCTTGAGCGCCATGGGATTGGCGCCGGCGGTCACGTTCTTCAACCCTTCGCGGTAAATCGCCTCGGCTAGAATGGTCGCCGTGGTGGTCCCGTCGCCGACCTTGTCGGACGTCCTGGAGGCAACTTCGTTGACCATCTTGGCGCCCATGTTCTGGAACGGGCCGGGCAACTCGATCTCTTTGCTGACGGTTACGCCGTCCTTGGTGACCCGCGGGAGTCCGAAGGACTTCTGTAGGATGACGTTGCGCCCGGTAGGCCCCATGGTCACCTTCACTGCGGCCGCCAACTTGCTGAGGCCCTCCAGAATCTCCTGGCGGGCGTCCTGGCTGAACATCATTTGTTTGGCCATTATCTGCTCCTAAAGTCCGCGAGTTCTCTACCTGCTAACTACGGCCAGGATGTCGCTTTCCCGAACGATCACGTAGTCTTCCCCGTTGATTTCCACCTCGGTCCCGGTGTATTTGCCGTAGTACACTTCGTCGCCGACCTGAACGTCGAGCGTGCCGCGCTCGCCGTTGTCCAGCAGTTTGCCCGGACCCACGGCGATGACCGTGCCCCGCTGGGGCTTCTCCTTGGCCGAGTCGGGCAACACGATCCCACCCGCCGTCACCTCTTCCGGATCGCCGGGTTGAATCACCACCCGGTCATCCAGCGGCCGCATCTTGGCCTTCTTCGCTGTCGCAGTCGTCATTGGGTTCGTCCTCCGTTTTTCACATCATGTCCATGTCTTCATCCATGCCAGGTCCGCCCGGACCGGTGTCTTCCTTCTCTTCCGGCTTGGAGGCCACGATGCAGTCCGTGATGAGCAGGAGGCGGGCCACGCTGCTGCCATTTTCCAGGGCCGAGCGGACCACCTTAGTCGGATCGAGGATGCCGGCCTTGAACATGTCCACGTACTCGCCCTTGTCGGCGTCGTACCCGAACGCGCCCGACTTGCTCAGCACGGTGTGCAGCACCATGCCCGGTTCGGCTCCCGCGTTCGCGGCGATCTGCCGGAGCGGGGCGGCCAGCGAATCCCGCACGATCTTGACTCCCATCCCCTCATCGCCCGTCACCCTGAGCCGATCGACCGCCTCTATGCAGCGGACCAAGGCTACGCCTCCGCCGGGGACAATACCCTCGTCGATGGCGGCCCGCGTGGCGTGCAGGGCGTCCTCGATGCGGGCTTTTCTTTCCTTCAACTCGGTCTCGGTGGCCGCCCCCACCTTGATCTGCGCCACGCCGCCCGAGAGTTTGGCCAGGCGCTCCTGGAGCTTCTCGCGGTCGTAATCGGAAGTCGTGGCCTCGATCTCCGCCTTGATCTGGCTGATGCGGCCTTGGATGGCCTTCGTGTCGCCCGCGCCCTCGATGAGGGTGGTGTTGTCGGCGTCTACCCGCACCCGCTTCGCCTGACCCATGTCGGCGACGGAGACGCTCTCCAGGTCCACGCCGAGGTCCTTCATGATCGCCTTGGCCCCCGTCAGTATGGCGATGTCCTCGAGCATGGCTTTGCGACGGTCGCCGTAGCCCGGCGCCTTCACCGCACACACGCTAAGGATGCCGCGCAGCTTGTTGACCACCAGGGTCGCCAACGCCTCACCCTCGACGTTCTCCGCGATGATCAGCAGCGGCCGCTTGGCCTTCGCGACCTTCTCCAAGAGGGGGACCAGCTTGACCACATTGCTGATCTTGTCTTCGTGGATGAGGATCAGCGGCTTGTCCAACACCACTTCCATCTGGTCGGGATTGGTTGCGAAATGCGGGGAGAGGAACCCGCGATCGAACTGCATCCCCTCCACCACCTCGATGCAGGTCTCCGCGGTCTTGCCTTCCTCGACGGTGATGACCCCGTCCTTGCCCACTTTCTCGAAGCAGTCGGCCAGCACCTTCCCCACGCTCTGGTCGTTATTGGCCGAGATGGCCGCAACGTTGATGATATCCTCGCGGTTGTTGGCCTTGATGGGCCGCGACAGCTTGTTCAGCTCCGCCACGACCGTCTTGACCGCCTTGGCAACCCCACGGCTTAAGGCGTTGGCGTCGGCGCCGGCCACGATGGCTTTCAGGCCGTTCTTGAAGATGGCTTCGGCGAGCACCGTGGCGGTGGTCGTGCCGTCCCCGGCGACTTCGCTGGTCTTGGTGGCGGCCTCCTTCACGAGTTGCGCGCCCATGTTTTCGTACTTGTCCGTCAGTTCGATTTCCTCGGCGACGGTCACCCCGTCCTTGGTCACGGTGGGGCCGCCCCAGCCTTTGTCGAGCACCGCGTTGCGCCCGCGGGGGCCGAGGGTGACCTTCACCGCCCTGGCCAGCTTTTCCACGCCCCTAGCGAGGGCCTGTCTGGCCTCCTGCTCATAGGCCAATTGCTTGACCGCCATGCTGTTGTCTCCTTTCGCTGTCAACCATCGCTGAAATTGGTCGTCCGTCGGCCCGGATGGGTCCGCACCGATACCTTCCTGACCTGGAGCAACGGACGTGCCAGTCCGGTATCTCGCGGGCCTTGTCCGTAATCTATGTATTTACAAATTGTTACGGTTGAGACCGTGCCGGTGTTCAGCCTGCTTCAGCCTGTCACCTTGGCAGCCCGCCGCGGATTGATCCGGTCGGGCTGACATTATGACACCCCGGGAGCGTCGGTTTCCAGCCAAGGAAGTGTACCCGGCCGGAGACCTCGCCGGCGACGCCAAGCCAATCCGAGAACGTCCTCGGCATCAGAGTTTTCCTTTGAACGCCCTGTCGAGGATTGCGGGCAGGAGGGCGTTGAGTTCGGCGCGCGCGCCGGGTGGTGGATTCACAAAGAGACGCTGCAACTCGGCACCGATCGGCGTCTTCGCCTTGCCGCACCAGGCTCGATACG
>JAZDKM010000182.1:0-7009 GCA_043803085.1 Planctomycetota bacterium | reverse complement strand
TCGTCGGCCAGGATGATCTGGGCGAACAGCGGCCCGGGCCGGAAGCGGAACTCCCGTTTTCCGGTGGCCTGGTCCTCGCTGAGGATGTTGGTGCCGATGATGTCCGCCGGCATGAGGTCGGGGGTGAACTGGATGCGCGAGTAGTCCAGGCTGACCGCCTTCGCCAGCGACATCACCAGGTAGGTCTTACCCAGTCCGGGTACGCCTTCGAGCAGGGCGTGTCCGCTGACGAACAGGCAGGTGAGCACGCCGTCCACGATGTCGTGGTGGCCGACGATCGCCTTGCCGATCTCGTCCCGTAAGCGCTGGAACTTGACGCGAAATTCCTGAGTCGCCTTTTCCACCGCCGGATCAATCTTGATAGCCATGTCGTACTCCTATCAGATTCAGAATGAAGAATTGAGAATGGAGAATCAGGAATTCGCCCTCCGGCACAATGGCCTGTCCGGCAAACATTGGGGCGATGACGATTATTCCTTTCTTCATTCTCCATTCTCCATTCTCAATTCTCTTCCCGTTTCTCCTGTGCTCGGCGCTTGGCCCGCAGCAATCGGGAGGTCGTTTCTTCCAATTCGGCCTGGTCGCCGGTGCCGGACGGCGCCGGACGGCGTCGCTTCTCCTCGAAAGCCGGCTCTACTTTGGCCCCGCCCAATTGATCATGCAGGTCGCGGGCCGGTGCGGCAGCGGCCTTGTCGCCCACGTCGAACCGGGCCTTGGCGTCCGCGAGCGGAACCGGCTCAGTAGTAGGCGTGATCGGCTCACCCGGCGACCCCGGCGCTCCGGGGGCCGTCAGGGTGCTCTGGACCCGCTCGCGCGTGCTCTTGAGTTGTTCGAGGGCCGCTTCGCTGCGTTCACCGGCCTGGCTCAACGCCGTCACCGAATGCGTGATAAAGTTGAACAGCGGGCCGATAGTGCGGAACCGGATAGACCATCCGACCACCTCTGCCAAGAGCAGGCTGCCCACAATGCCCCACCCCGAACGGTAGATGATGTCGAGCCCGAACAGCAGGAACGCCAGCAGTACGACTTCCACGCAGATCGAAAACGCCAACCAACTCGCCAGCCGCCGCGTCGCCACGTCCAGCAGGAACAGAGGCAGCAGCAGCCAGGCTACCGTCCAGTCCCACAACGAACGTTTGGAGACGGTCGGTGGAAAATCGCGACTGAAGACCGGGTCGGTCTGCGGGTTCATGTCCAGCCAACGTCCGCCGGTCGTCTCCTGGACTTGGCGCAGCAGGGCTTCGTTGGTGCTCAACTCCCGGAACTCGGGCGAAAACGGCAGCGACACGCCCGCATAAATCGAACCCTGGAACTCGCCCTGCTGGATCACGCCGACGTTGGCGATGTATTGGCCGGTCTGGTCGACGTCGAACGTGGCTTCGTAGCGACCCGGCCCGGTTTGCGAGAAGACCAGCGGTGTACTGGTCTGGTCGGGGTTGATGACCACGCTGGGGAGTTGCAGGAAGTTCAAATAGTCGGCGTTTTTGTCCAGGGCTTCGACCACGACCCGCCCCTGGATGCCCTCGATGCGCGTGAACGTCTCGAAGTTGGCCGGCGAATCCTGCCGCATGCACCAGCGCACGATTTGGGCCCACAGCTTGCCAAACTTAGACCAGCGGGTCCAATCCTGTCCCCACTGCGGCCATTTCCCACTGGTGAACGCCACGGTCTTGCCCAGCTCGCACTGCCAGTGGGCCAGCACCGGGTCGTCGCCCTCGTCGGTCACGCGTGCCAGGGGCACTTGGGCCATGGGCTTGAGCGAGGTCAAGACCAAGCCGCCCAAGGGCGGGATGGCCTCGTCGGCGCGCATCCCCACGAGAAGATCGCTGAAGGCAAACCGGATCTGCGGGGAAAACGCCTCGTCCACGATGAGCGGCTTGCGGATGACTTTCGATTCCTTCACGAAAATCTGCGGCAGCTTCTGTGGATTGCTGCAGGCGTAGAACCGCCCGCCGGTCTTGCCCGCGATGTCCCGCAGCGTGGTTTCCACGCAATGCTGGCCATAACCAATCCCGATGGTGCTAACGGTGATCTTGTCCTTGACGAATCCGTCCAGCGTGGCCTTGCTGGGGGAGGTCGGATCACCGTCGCTGATGATGATAACGTGTTTCTGGGCCGCGTCGGTCGCCCGCAGACCCTTCAGGGCCATATCCATGGTGGCCTGGAAATCGGGCATGTCGCCGATCTGCATCGAGTTAATACGGCTCTTGATCGCGTTTTTGTTGGAGGCGAGCTGCATGGGGACTTCCCAGTTCACGCCCATCGGGCTCCAGGCATAGGCCAGCACGCCGATGTAGTCGCGCGAGCTGATCGTATCCACGGACTTCTTGGCCACCTCCTTGCCCATCTCGTTCCCACGGGGGATTTCGCAACTGTGCATGATGAGGACCAGCGCCCCGCGTGGAATCACCTTCTTGTGCTTGATCTCGCAGGAGACCGGGAGCACTTCCTCGACCGGCGTGCCGATCCAGCCACCGGCGCCGAAGGCCTCGTCGCCCCCGGTCATAATCAGCCCGCCGCCCAGGTCCTTCACATAGGTCGCCAGCATCCGCTGATGCTCATCGGTAAACACGCTGGCGGGAACATTGGCCAGGACCACCGCCGAGTAGCTCATCAACTCCAACAGATCCGCCCCCTCCCCGCTCTCGGTGACCTTGCGGAGTTCAGCCAGCACGTTCTCCTTCCGCAACGCTTCCAGCAAAGGCTTGTCGTACTCGGGCTCCATGGACAGTATGAGCACCCGGCGCTTGCCCGGCACGACGGAAAAGGCCGTCGCCCGGTTGTTGGCCGTCATCTCGTCCATGTCTTCCGCGTCGGGATAGAACTCGGCGGAGAAGCGTTGCGGCCCGGTCGTGGCGATGGGCAGCTTGAGCACGAAGGCGTTGTTGCCCGGCTGAAGCTCCACGTGGGCATACTCCTCGGGCAGCGCCACCTCTTTGCCGTTGTGTTCCAGGCGGAGGCGTCCGCGCGCCGGCTTGCGCGAGTGGATCAACATGCGCAGGGGGACCTGCTCGCCTTGCTCGGCGTAGGTCGGCACCATCAGGCGGTCGAAGTAAATCTCGTTCTCATGGCGATACCAGAGCGGCACCACGTCGATGACCACCCCGTCGGCCCGGGCCCGCTGCGCTTCTGTCAGCACGTCTCCCATGTTGTCGTTCCCGTCGGAGAGCAGCACTATGCGCTTGGCCGTGTCCGCCGGGAACATGGCCATGGCCAGCCGGATCGCTGACGCCACATTGGTCCGGTCCGGGTTGGGGATATCGGGGAGCCGACCCAGCAGTTGGTCGCTGTAGCCGCCACGCATGGGAAGCTGCTCAAGGTAGGCCCCGCTCGCGAAATCGATCAACCCCACCCGATCGTCAGCCTTGGCGTTCTGGCTGACGTCGTAGATGTACTGCTCCACTTGACGCTGCAGCTTGTCCACGCTGTTGGAGCGGTCCATCAGGAACAGCACCGTGAGATCGTCATTGCGCGTGACCTTCACCAGGCGGGCCAGCGTCATCGCCAGCACGATGATCACCAGACTGCGCACGGTCACCGCCAGCACCCGCCGCACCGGGTCCAACCCCGCCAGACTGCGCAATGAGACCAGCACCAGCACCGGCACCAGCAGGCCCAGCCAAAGCCACTTCGGCTCCTCAAACGAAAAAGGCCACGCCCACGCGATCATGGTCGGTACCTGACGATCTGCACTCGGCTGTTCAGGGAATCCACCACATAGATCAGCCCCCCCCGGCCGAGGGTCGCGCCCCACGGCGAGGAGAGCTCCCCAAGTCGCCGTCCCGGGAGGCCCCACACGGCCAGGGAACGCCCCTGTTTGTCAAACCATTGCAAGCGGCTGTTACCGTACTCGCAAACCATGATGGTATTCTGGGGAGTGACGGTCAAATCATACGGGTAGCGCACCTCACCCGGTTCGCGGCCCATGACGCCGAAGCAAAACAGCACGTTGCCCTCCCGGTCGAAGCGAATGATGCGGTGGTTGCAGGCGTCGGCGACCCACAGGGTTTGTTCGTCGTCAATGTCGATCGCCGCCGGTCTGGTCAATCCAAGCCCCTCGATCGGCCCTTCGCCGATCGCCTTGACGAATCGCAGGTCGGGTGACCATTTCGTGATCCGGTCGTTGCCATTGTACTCGCTGACGTAGATGAAACCGTCGGCGTCGATGGCCATATCGGTGGGCAACTCGAATTCCCCGTCGCTACGGCCGGGCCTACCGAATTGTTCCAAGAGATTGCCGTCACGGTCATAGATCAGCACGCGATGATAATGTGTGTCGGCGACAAACAGCCGACCATCGGGGTGTACGATCATGCCGATCGGTTTGCCGGCCTGTTTCTCCGGGGTCCGCCATGAGGCCTCGAATTTGCCTTCAGGACTGAAGCGCTGGATGCGGGCCGACTTGTCCACCACAAAGATGGTGCCGTCGGGGGCGGCGGTGATCCCGCGGGGGTAGCTGAATTCCCCGGGCCCCAAACCCTGCCCGCCGAACACGCCGACCACTCCGTTGTCCGACAGCGGCGGCGGATCGCAACCCGCCGCAACCAATCCGGCCAGCAGCACGCCGGCCAAACGAGCGGTCGGGTGGCGTGCCCGCGCCCATGACCCTCGAGGGTCATGGGCGCGGGCATGGGTGACCCAACGAAGCTCGTGACCGCTCACATGCCTGCGCTCCACTCCACGACGTTTCGCTCCGCCTAGCAGCCCGTGGCAAAAGTTGTGGCACAGGCTTCCAGCCTGTGTTTTCACGGGCAAGATGCCCGTGCCACACCGCTCCATCGCCCGCTTCGCGGACTGGCTCTTACCCGCCCGGTCCATCACGGTCAATCCGGGTCGCCTTCGGTGGATTCAGAGGGGTTCTCTTTGCCCTGGGCCTCAGTCGTTTCGGAAGACGGCGAAGACGGGTCTTTGTCGGACTTCACCGGTCGCCCGGTCTGCTGCAACGCCTTCTGAACGTAGGAAAAGTATTCTTTGACCGACTTCTGGTACTGTCGAGGGATTTGATCGCGGTTGATCGCGTCGGTGGCATCGCGTTCTTCAGCCGCAACGACCTCGGCCAACTTCCCCCCTACCTCGCCCTTGACTTGTTCGGCGTCCACCAGGAACTGCCCGATGATTTTCCCTTCGCCGGTGTGCACTTTTTGACGCTGGATTTTGAAACCTAACCCGCCGCTCTGATCCTCGGGGGCGATGCCCCCCCGGCCTTGCCCGAGCTGGCCCATCCCCGCCCCTGGACGGTCCTTATCAGCGCCCGAGCACTTGCCCAACCCGTTCTTGGCATTCTGACACTGAGCGAGTTGGGATTCGAGCTGGTTCATCTCCTGTTCCAGTTGCTCCATCTCGCTGAGTTGGTCGCCCGCCGCTTGCATCTGCCCTGCCGCACCCTCCATGTCCCCCTTGCCCGCCGCACTGGCCGCGTTGCTCATCGCCTGGCTCATCTGCTTGCATGCACTGCAGGCCTGCTGACGGCTCTGCAACTGCTTGGCGAACTTGTCGATCTGCTGCTGGGACATCCCGCTCTTTTTGAGTTGGTCCGCAAGCTGGTCGAGGTCTTTTTTCGTGAGGTTCTGGAGCATGCGCTCCACGTCTTCTTTCTTCACCCCCGCCTGTTCGAGCTTCTCACGCAGTTGCTTGTCGTCGGCGATCTTCTCCAGTTGGTCGGCCAAGTCCTTCAACTGACTTTGCAGTTGCTTGACCAACTCCTGATCTTCCTTCTGCTTGAGCGTGGCCAGCATGTCCTGGAGCTGCTTGAGCTCCTCCTTGGCGGCCTTGAAATCGCCCTTGGCGAGCGCCTGGGTGAGTTTTTGCGTCGTGCCTTCGCTCTCCGCGCGAAGACGGCGGAGCATCTTTTTCATTTCTCCGAGTTGCTCGAAGCGCTCGGCACCCCGTTCCTGGCGTAGGGCGTCGGCGAGCTTGTCGACCTTCTTGAGCGCTTCCTGACGGATGTTTTCCGGCTGGGTGAGCTTGCCGGGCGGCTCCTGCTCGATTCTCTCCAACTCTTCCTTGAGGTCTTTCAGGGCCGGGTTGGTTTCCGCGATCTTCTTGATCGGTTCGAGCTGTTCCCGGACCTCGACGCGAGTGGTCTCGACGCGCCGGGCGAGTTCGCGGCGCTCCCGGGCCTCGCTTCGCTCCAGCATGCCCTCGGGCAAGAGCAGCATGATCCCGGCCACCGCGACGGCGATGCCGGGGTACACCGCTTGCCTCGGGAAGCGCAGCTTGAGATGGCGCCGCACGGTGACGGCACCGGCCACGCGCTGGGCGTCCTCAAAAACCGCCTGCTCGAAGGGATCGGTCGCCGCAGTGCAGTACAGCCCGCTGCTAACCCGCTCGCGCAGGCCGGCGGCCTCGTCCAGCGCGGTGGCCGCGACGAGCCGATCCGGCCGCCCCACCAGCGACCAGACCAGGGACGCGATTACCGCCCCTCCTGCCAACCCCGTCCCAGTCCCCAGCAGCGGCCACTCGAACCCGTAGAGCCGACAGATAAAAACCAGGATGGCGAATGCCGCCGCGACCGCCGCTGTGGTCCAGCAGACCCGGACCAGCCAGCGGTTCCCCCACAATCGGACCTGGGCTTTACGCACCTGTCGATCCAACTCGGTCATGGTTGGGCCCTCAACTTTCTGTCAGCCAAGACTTTATGTGCCGCGAGGCCCCATATCATACGTAAAACAGGCGCCCCCGGCAACCCACGAGCGGCAGCCTACCGTAGCGTGAACCGCTCCGCTGTTGCCCCCCTTACCTCATAATTGGCTTCTCGCCCAAGATTCTTACACGCAGCGGGTCGTCTGGGTGGCCCGCCTTTTCAAAGGGGATTTGAATTGGCGGGTATTCGCATCTTCTACCGGTGAGACGATGGACAACCCGACGCTGCTCAAAACGCTTGCGGCGAGAATCTCTGGGGCGCGGTGAAAGGTTTTGACACCCGGCAAAGTATATAAGTATATAAAGAGCTTCTAACAGAATGGACCTGTGGGACAGGCTTTCTAGCCTGTCGCTGACCGGCTGGAAA
>JAZDKM010000181.1:0-9926 GCA_043803085.1 Planctomycetota bacterium | reverse complement strand
GTCGGGCCGGCGAATGCCTCTCGCATACCGGCGTGGGTTCTCTTGCAGGCGACCTGTGCCGCGATTCCTGACCACCCCCGCCAGGGTGTGGCAAGAGGTCTTGGCTGATGGGGAGGGCGAGGCTCCTGCCGAGCCATGCTCCTCGGCTCGCCGGGAGGCTCGCCCTCCCTTGTTGCCAACATTACTTGCCAGACCCCCCGCCGGCGTGGTCGCCCGCCAGCCTTGAATAATCGGCCCCGGTCGGTATCCTAGAGGGATTCCGAGTCGGGGCTCGGCATTCCCCCTCGGCGGGAGATTGGCGGTGGCGAAGTCGAAACACGGACCCGCTTTGTTTGAGTTGATGAAAGGCGCCCGGGGCGACACCGCCATCGCTCGCCCCGAGGAAGTTGGGGCGAGCGCTCCAGAACCTCCTCTCCCCTGGGCGGCCCCCACGGGGAAAGAGGAGCCCAAAGCCTCGCCGCCCGCGGTGTTACCGGAGGTTCCGAGCGCGGTCGTCCGTGATGGCCCGCCTCCTGAGGCGGAACCGCTCTGGGAAGTGACCGGCGGCCGGGTTCGCTTCTCCCTTACGCAGCGCTCGACCACGGTCGCGGTGGCCGCGGCTGGCGTGCTGCTGGCCGCTATGTTCTACGGAGGCTACCGCTGGGGAGCAGTCCGCGGCCAAGAGCGGGCCCAACGGGAGATCCAAGGATCCGTGCAGGACGAGATTGAGCAGTCCCGCCAGGGTTTGGTCACGCGTAACCTCTTTGAAGGGATCGGCGAGGACCCCACCGCGGCAGTCGCGGGTTCTGCCGATGAGTCGACCGCCAAGAGACCGGCTGCACCGGTGGGCGAAGCCTACGAGGCCCCGCAGGTGGTCTGGGTCTCTGGGTATCACTATCTTGTCGTGCAGGAGTTCAAAAGCGACGCGCGGGGCGATGCCGTCCGGGCGCAGGAGTTTCTGGAAGCCAACGGGATCCCGGCGGTGATTGTGGAACTCAACGAGCGGGGGTCGCACCCGTACCTCATCACGACCACCGGGTTCAACCGTGACGACCCGGTGCAAAAGAGGCTGGCCGACGATTACCTCGTCAAGGTACGCCGCATTGGCCTGGCCTATGCCGAAAGCGGCGGGCGGTATAATTTCCAGAAACCCTATTTCAAAAAGTTGACCGGCGACCATTGGTAAGGAGAGCTTCGAAATGTCGGTAGACAAGTCACTGAAAACCCATGCCTCGCTGGCCCGCCACCGCAACGTGCTCAAGCGGGCCGAGCGCATCGAGTTCCTCAAGCACGAGGAACGCTGGACGGAGGGGCAGAGCCCGTTCGGACTG
Organism: Planctomycetota bacterium; assembly: GCA_043803085.1. Classification (GTDB taxonomy): domain Bacteria; phylum Planctomycetota; class Phycisphaerae; order UBA1845; family UBA1845; genus JAAEQG01. The sequence goes on along the minus strand of JAZDKM010000181.1, from coordinate 8,616 downwards.
CCGAAGGTGGCCAATCGCAAAGCCAAGGTCGGCAAGAAAGGCAAGGACACCGCGACCCAGGCCGCAGCCGGAACCGAGAGCCCGGCCGCCACCCCCACCTAGACGGGGCTTCAACCGCCGAGGTGACCGGCTGGAAAGCCGGTCCCACAAAGTAAGCTGGTCCCACCAAGTAAGGCGGTTCGACCGGATAGCCAAGGCGGGTTGGCTTTATGGATACCAGTCACTGGATTGCGGAGAAGATCGCCGCCGTCGAGGTGTCGGGCATCCGGCGGATTTTCGACCTGGCCGCCACCCTGGCCGGCCCGATGGACCTGTCCATCGGCCAGCCCGACTTCGACGTCCCCCAGCCGATCAAGGACGCCGCTATCGCCGCCATCCAGGCGGGATACAACGGCTACACGCACACGCGCGGGCTGCCCGCGCTGTGCGACCGCATCCAAACCAAGATGGCCCAAGAGTTCCCCGGATGGGACCCTACTGTCATGGTGACCTGCGGTGTTTCCGGCGGATTGTTGTTGTCGCTCATGGCCTGCCTGAACCCCGGTGACGAGGCCGTCTTCGGCGATCCCTATTTCGTCTCCTACAAGGTGCTGGTCCATCTGGTCGGGGGAAAACCGGTCTGCGTGGATTTGTATGGCGACTTTCAGCCCGACCCCGAAAAATTCGCGGCGGCGGTGACCCCCAAGACCAAGCTGATCCTGCTTAATTCGCCGAGCAATCCCACGGGCGTCGTCTATGCCGCTGCGCGGGTCCGGGCCATCGCCGAGTTGGCCCGCAAGCACGACCTACTCATCGTCTCGGATGAGATTTACGACCTGCTGAGCTATGACGGCCGCCCGCCGAGTCCGGCCGACTTCGCCCCCGAGCGTACCTTGCTGCTGCGGGGCTTTGGCAAGAGCTACGGCATGACCGGCTGGCGGATGGGCTACGCGGCCGGCCCGAAGGACGTCGTAACGGCCATGATCAAGCTGCAGCAGTACACGTTCGTGTGTGCGCCGCAACCGGCCCAGCGGGCCGTGCTCACTGCCTTCGACACGGACATGTCCTCCACCGTCGCCGCGTATCGCCGCAAACGCGATTTGGTGCTGACCGAGTTGCGGGGGGCGTTCGATTTCGTCAGACCGGCGGGCGGGTTCTACGTCTTTCCGAAAGTGCCCGCGAAGTACCCCTCGGCCACCGCTTTCGTCGAGAGCGCCATCGCCAAGAACATGCTGATCATCCCCGGCAATGCGTTCAGCGCGCGGGACACGCATTTCCGCATCAGCTATGCCAACGATGACGCGGTGTTGAAGAAGGCCTGCGGCGTGCTCCGCGATTTAGTGTAGATTACTCATCGTGTGGAAGGAACGGAAGCAGGCGCGGCGGCAGCGCGGCGCTTGAGGATCTTGATCCCAAAGCGTCCGTCCTTCAGGGGCTCGTACCCGATCTGCTTCGCGTCTTCATACTCGTCTTTGATCCAGTCCATGATCTTCTTCCCATACCGTGGATCGGTGCCGAAGAAGCCGACCATCGGGACCGCTGTAGCGAGAAGGAGCACGAGCGTCAGCCGCGTGTTGAAGCGGGCTCGCGGGGGTCGCACAAGGACGCATAGGATCAACCAGACGACCACGACAGCGCAGGCCGCAAGCGACGTTTCCGCCTTGGTCAGCATCACGAACCCAAGACACAGTCCAGCGAGGAGATGCATCAGCCCTGGAAGATGAGTTTCCGTCTTGGAAAGACAGAAGATCATGGCCACGGCGAGAGCGGTTCCGTGCGTGGCCTCGTGGGAGTAGGGACAGACGAAGTTGTAGTTCCCAATGGTCGTATATTCGGAGAACGCAAACAGCAACAGCAGGGTCAGGCCGGCTGTTGTGGCCGTTAACCTATCAGTCGCATCTGCCAGCAGCCGGTAGATGAGGATGGTCATCCCGGCCAGGATTGCCAGGTTGCAGAAGATGAGCGTGCTCAGTGAGACGCCAAACAGCTTGAACCAGAGGGCATTTAAGTACTGCGAGAATGGTCCAAAGAGGCAGGCGATGTCACGATAGAGCACTTTGCCGGAGGCAAGCTGCCAGGGGATGTAGAGCTCGCGGCCGAAATCGACCAGCGGATCCGGCCACTTCCGCCAACTGATCGCCGCCATAGCGAGAAAGGCAATGGCACAGAGACAGGGTCCAGCCCATCGCTTCGCCGGCTCCCACCCGGGCGTAACCGGCAATGGCTCCCGGTCGGCCGGGGCCCGAGAGGACTGAGCAACAGCCTTGCGTTTCGACGAGCCCACTTTCCATCCTTATCCGAACTGTGACCATGAGGGAGCGGTCCAATTATTCGTGGGGTCGGGGGTTCCCGGATCGGCCGCGAGGACAGGAGGTCGTCCCGCTACTCAAACACGCGTTCTCCAACCGATGCGGGATCGGGCCGAAGTGTGGAAAGTTCCGCGCCGCGGCGCGCAAAAGGCGGCAACCTTCGTGAGCTACTAACCCGCGCCAGGCTTCCCGTGGCAGAAGAGGACTGGCTCCGGGCCTGACCGCGTTTCCGGGGCCGAAAACCAGGAGAAACGAGGGGCCAAGAGCGGTGTGGCACGGGCATCTTGCCCGTGGAAACACAGGCTGGAAGCCTGTGCTACAACTTCTGCCACGGGCTCCTAGGCTTCCGGAAACAGAATCTGGCCCGTTCCGGGATCCTCGATCTTGATAGCGCTCGTCGGGCAGTTTCGGGCCGCCTCGAGAATGGTTTCCCGATCGTCGCCCACCGGGTTTTTGACGATGGCGATATCGTCATCGTCCATCTGGAAGGTCTCAGGGGCGTCGTTGCAGCAGGCCCCGTCGCCGATGCAGCCTTCCCGGTCCACCGTGATTTTCAGTTTGTCCGCGTCACCCATCATCAGCTCTCCGTTTATGAGGGTTCAGGTACTGGCGTTTCTTTGGCAAACAGGATGCCATGGGAACGACCGGAACTCGTTTTTGAGCGTTGCGGCGAGGTGAAATGGAATTTCCAGAAGTACCTGGTTGGCCGTGATGCGAAGGTCTTGGCCAGATTCGATCCACGGACGGCGCCGGATGACCCGAACGCCAGCATCGTGCTCACTTCCTCTACGAACTGTCCGAAGGCGGCCCCGACTTCCGGCGTGCCAACCCATAGGCCGCACGAGGTTTTCGGACCTTCGGGCTCCGGGCCCACCCCCGTGGTCTGGAAACTTCGACCAGCTCGACCCAATGGCCGTGTCTCACGGGAAGCGCCCGAACGCGGAACACCCACGGCAAGCGCGGCAAGACACGTTGGCAAACCGGGAGGGCGAGCCTCCCGGCGAGCCAAAACAAACGGCTCGGCAGGAGCCTCGCCCTCCCTTGTGCCAAAATTCTTGGCCGCACCCTGCCCGTCTTTATATAGGAGAAACAATGTTGACAAAGCGACGACGTTCCAGTAGACTGGTTGCGGGATGGGAGAATGGGTGAAGTGGAGAGAGAGAAGACTCCATTTCCTAAATCTCCAAGCATGGGGAAGGTGTTGGTAGCTTCGTGAGAAGTCGAAGGTTGCGCTACGCCTTCGGGCGTGGGAGGGCGCGGCCCGAGATGCGAAGTAGAAACGGCTTTGCGCCGACACCGATGGGCAGAGGAGCCCACCCCGGTGACAAGCCGATGTCGGGAGGGAGAGGACGTGGACTCACCGCACGAGGAGGTGGGCAGGCTGCTTCTGGTCCACGAAGCCCCCACCATTAGAAGTCGCGTTGCATCCGCCGTGCGACATTCTGGCTTCGAGGTGATCGAGGCCGGGTCGATCCCCGAAGCGATTCCGTTGGCGCGGGCGGGCACCGCGTTCGCGGGCATCCTCTTGTCTGCGCCGGCACTTGGCCTGCCCGGGCTCTCGGTGGCCGAAGCGCTGCGTACGCTGCGTGTAGCCGCCGGGACCGACGAAGTCATTGTTCTGTTCCATACCACACCGGATATCGAGTTTTCCCGCCAGACCATCGCGGGGAAAGTCGCGGGATTTGTCAGAGTCGACGATGGCCGCGTGGACGAGCCCGCCCTGCGCCGTCACATGCTTAGAGCGAGCCGGCGGTCGTGGGAGCAGCGCAGCCGACACAACGCTTTTCATCAGCTCGGCCCGTGCGAGGATGGCGGCTTTATCGCCGGGAGCCGCGTCATCACCGACCTGTTGTCCAAGGCGGCGCGGGCGGCCCAGATCTCCGACGTGCCCGTGATCATCTATGGCGAGTCGGGCACGGGGAAGCAGTTGCTCGCGGAAACGATCCACCGTCTGGACGCGAAGCGCTGCACACGGCGGTTTTTGGCCGTCAACTGCGCCTCCATCAGCGGCACCCTGGCCGACAGCGAACTGTTCGGGCATGCGAAGGGGGCGTTCACCGGAGCGACGGAGGACCGCCAGGGACACTTCCGGGCCGCGGACGGCGGCACGCTGTTGCTGGATGAGATCGGCGAACTCGATCCGGCCTTGCAGCCCAAACTGCTCCGCGTATTGCAGGAGGGCGTCGTGCTCCCCGTGGGGTCTGACGAGGAGACCGCCGTGGACGTGCGCGTGATCGCCGCCACTCACCGGCGCCTGCCGGTCATGGTGGAGCAAGGCACGTTCCGGCTGGACCTGTACCAGCGTTTGAACGTCATCGTTCTGGAAATCCCGCCGTTGCGCGAGCGGCCGGAAGACATCCCGGCCTTGGTGGAGTTTTTCCTCAAGAAGTACGCCGGCTATTGCCCCACGCCGGTCCGGCGTGTGGACCCGCGGGTGTACGAGGCGTTTGCGCGGCGGCCGCTCACCGGTAACGTGCGTGAGTTGGAGAACGCCGTCCGGCAGATGCTCGCGTTCAAGAGTCGGGGTGACACCCTCGATCTGTCCGACCTGCAAGCGATCGGTTACGACAGCACCGGCCCTATGGAAGATGCCCAGACCGTGACGAACGAGCTGGTGGAAGTCGGACGCCGGCTGCTCGCTCAGGGGCGCGTCTCACTGCCTGTCCTCATAGAGCAACTGGAGCGGCGGCTGCTCACCGAGGCGCTCAAGCACTCGACCGGCACGACAGTGGACCTGGCCAAACGCCTCGGGCTGTCCCGCCGGACCTTCTATAACAAGCTCCGCAAGTATCGCCTTTAGCAGCCCGTGGCAGAAGTTGTAGCACAGGCTTCCAGCCTGTGTTTCCACGGGCAAGTCTTGTAGGCCGGGCTCCGCCCGACATTCTCCCGCGTCGGGCCAAGCCCGACCTACTGACTTTCACCACGGGCTGCTTTAGAGCGCAAACCCCATTCCGACGGCCGTAGGGGGCACAGAACGGATCCGCGCCGACCCGGCACTGGCACCGACAGACGCCTGTTCCCGGGCTGGCGGGAACGGGGGCGGGCTGTATCATGCTGCTTAGAACCCATCCAGAAGACTGTGGGACCGGCTTTCCAGCCGGTCATCCGACCGGCTGGAAAGCCGGTCCCACAAGTGTTCTTCGGGTGGGCTCTTAGCCGGAACAGTCAGGCACGACTGGGATGGGTAAGGGATGGTCATGCGCGTGGTGCGGGTCGCGGCACTGGTCGGGTTCTGCGGTCTAGCGGGCGGCTGCGTGGGCCCGGGGGTCATCCGGGACCTGCCCGATCCGGTCTTTCCCGCGGCGCTTGCCCAGCCGAGCTCACCGATCGCGGTGGCTCCCCCAGTGCTTCCCGCGCCACGCGAGCCGGCGCCCCGGCGCATGGGCTCGGTGACCGTGATCGTGGACGCCGGTCACGGCGGAGACGATCCCGGGGCGCACGGCGTCGCCCCCGTACCGGAAAAGAGGATCAATCTCGCCATCGCGCTTGAGTTGGCCCACGCCCTGGAAGAGCGTGGGGCGAACGTCATCACGACCCGGGAGAGCGACCGCTTCATCCCCCTCGACGACCGCGCGGCCTTGGCCGACCGCACGCACACCGACCTGTTCGTATCGATTCACGCCGATTCCTCCCCACGGGCCGAGGTCTCCGGGGCCACGGTGTACATTGCGCGCAGCGCCTCCGCGGCAAGCCGTGACGCGGCCGAAAACATCGTCGCCGCGCTGGAACGGGCCGGCGTGGAATGCCGCGGGATCAGCCAGGCCGACTTTCGGGTGCTGGCCCGTCATTCCCGACCGGCGGTGTTGGTGGAATGCGGCTATCTGACCAACCGCGCGGAGGCCGAGCGACTGAGTACGACTTCCTATCAGGCCCGGCTGGCGGCGGCCATCGCCGAGGGCATCACCGAGCACTTCAGCCGCTAGACTGAAATGGTCCCACAGAATAGACCTCATATTTGCCTTGCTGTGTTGCGCCTGTTGCAAACGGATACCGGGATCGAGCCGGGTAGGGCAGGTGCTCGCACCTGCCTGTTCACGCGGGAGTACCTGGCCCTGGGCGGCCGCGATTGGGATGTGACCGAGCAGAGCCGCGGCCAGGGACGCCGCGGAGTGTGGCAACCTCGTTATTGGGAGCACCGAATCCGCGCCCGCTCGTGCGAGATTCCTATCTCGCACGTACCGCCGCAGGATTCCGATCCTGGCAGGTCGCGGGAAAGGATTCCCGCAAGAGTGGGTGCGAGAACGGATTCTCGCACCAGCCACTTACATCCACCTGAACCCGGTCCGGCACGGGTACGTGGAGCATCCGGAGGAATGGGCGTGGTCGAGCTTCCATTGGCATGTGCGGATGGGTTGGCTCGACCCGAAATGGCCGGGATCGAGTCCGGTGGAGTTACCGCTCGTGCGAGATTCCTATCTCGCACGTACCGCCGCAGGATTCCGATCCTGGTAGGTGGCGGGAAAGGATTCCCGCAAGAGTGGGTGCGAGAAGGGATTCTCGCACCAGCAGGTGGTCTACGAAGTAGACGACAGTGGTCGCACGGTTACCGTCCTTCACGTCGGCCATCGACGCGATGTTTACCGATAAGCGCTGCCCTGCTCCGAATCGCACGCCTTCCGGTTACCTGATGGATGACGGCCCGGGATTGAGTCCGGTGGCGTTGCCGGCGATCGAGGAGTAGATCGGTTGTCCGAGCCAATCGTAACGGCAGGTGCGAGCACCTGCCCTACCCCGCTGGATCATTCAAACACGTATATGGCCCCAACTCTCTGTCCATCGGCAGGTGTAACCCCGTCCTTGAGCGCGGACAAGTCTTCTCTTGAAATGCTCACAGAACCGATCTTCTGCCCCTTGGAATCAAGGATGGAAACCATGTACCGTTCGATAGGTGGATGGCAGTCCGCAACGCATCCAAAAGCCGACGTCAAAACTTGGGCGACGCACTCCAAGAGGTAGCCGCCGCCTCCCAACAACGTGGATTGGAGTTCACTGGGAAAACCGTTCAGATCAACGGGTCCGCCGAGTTTCAGCTGGGCAAATAGCAGTTTCGTCGCCCTATAGTAGTCGTTGATGTCCGAACGGCCGAATGCGAGTCGCATCTCCAAATGTCCGGGCGACTGGCTTTGCACTTTGGATAACGAGCATGCCCACTCAGCCGGGAATGAATCAACAAGAGTCGACAGATTACTATGGGCACGGAATAGTACCGCCACTACTGAATCACATGACTTCTTTTCGATCTTAGGCACGGAACTGCGTGCGCCGCCTTTCCCCTTCACTGCCCGAAGGTCCGAACCAGGACCGAGAAACAATGGTGCCATCGTTCCGGAGAATACCAAGCCTTGTGCGCTGGCCGTTCCTTCAACGTCGATTGATCGAAACATAACGCCATATCCGGACTCTGGAACATAGTACTCGGCTACAGTGGGCGGCACGAACGCCCAGTCTGTACCCTCAATCTCCGGTACAGCAGCAAGCCAGTAGCTGCCCTGGCAAACAAGATAGCAGTCACTGAGACGTTCAGTCTTTCCGGGAAGGATACGCAAGACTCGGAACGAATATGACGCAATTACCTCGCCTGTTTCTACTGCTCTGACCGTTCCCGTAACATGACCCGGCATGGAGAATGCGTTCGGATCAGCTTTGATGCCGGGCAGCACCATCTCACCGTTGGCTTTGATGAGCATTGAGTAGCCCGAACTGGGTTGAACGGAGATATCGACTCCGTCTTGGCGGTGAAACAGAGTTGCCCTGGTTTCCAAGCGGATCTCCGGCGGCTTGGGTGTGTCGAGGGCATTTGCTCCCTCCTCTTCGGGCGCTGGCTTGGCTTCGTTGTGGTCTGGGTTGGTGTCATCGGGAGCCCGGCTGCGATCCGGGAATACCGTGTCATCGGCATTGCTAGTGCCAGGTTCCTGGACAGAACCAGGCTGCGAGTCTCGTTGGTCGTGGCGCTCACATGCGGGAGAGAGCAACGTCACGACAACGATCAAGGAAGCAAGAAGATATGAGTTCATCGCTGTTCCTCACATAACTCAAGCCGACATTTGCCGCATGGCACACGGTCAGCCTGGTAGGGCAGGTCCTTGGGACCTGCCTTCACCATCATCGTGCAGCGGCAGGTCGATGACCTGCCCGACTACCCGCCACGTGCGCGAACCGCGAATCGTAAAGGCAGGTGCGAGCACCTGCCCCTGGGGTTTGGCCATTTCGTAGTCATCCCGGAGTGAATTGCGTGTGACCAGGTGCCCGCGGTCGGGGATGCGGCGGACGGGCCGCGGCCTTGACGGTTCGGGCCGCAGGTGATATCTATGTATATAACTAGATATCA
>JAZDKM010000180.1:0-9023 GCA_043803085.1 Planctomycetota bacterium | reverse complement strand
CCTCTTGAGGTTGTCGGCGAGCGCCTCCTCGTTGGGGAACCTCCCCTTGACCATGGCCAGGCGCTTGGCGACCTCGGCGTCGTCCGCCGCGATCTTGCGGGACTTGGTCTCCTGGATCAGCAGGAGCCTGTTGATCATGTTCTCCATGACCGCCTGGCCGTAGTCCTGGAGGAGCTTGTCCTGGAACTCGGAGTGCCGGATGGACGCGCCGTTGACCTTGACGATCTCGAAGTCGCCGGCGGGCTGCGACGCGACGGCCTCGACGCCGCCCTTGGACGGGGCGGCCGCGGGAGCGGCCTGGACCCGGAGTCCCGGCATGGCAAGAAGGAAGACGACCATCATGTTCGTGACCATATTCACCTCGCTGGTTTAATTGGAAATAATATAAAATACGCAGGTGCCTGGTGTTTTTTTCTCGCTTTGGCGAGAATGAAACACCTGGCGCCTGGACCTAAGCGAAAATACAATGTCTGGCTCTTGGACCCATGGATAAGACCTGGAAGACCATCATCGAGCCGTTCAAGATCAAGACGGTCGAACCGCTGGGATTCACCACCGAGGCCGAGCGCGAGGCCGTCCTGCGGGAGGCCTGCTACAACGTCTTCGCCATCCCCGCCGACAAGGTGCTCATCGACCTGCTGACCGATTCGGGCACCTCCGCGATGTCGGCCGAGCAGTGGGCCTGCGTGATGAGGGGCGACGAATCCTACGCCGGGGCGCGCAGCTTCTTCGTCTTCGAGAGCGCGGTCCGGCGTCTGACCGGCTATCGGCACGTCCTGCCGGTGCACCAGGGCCGGGCGGCTGAGCGGATCCTCTTCGGCGTCGTCGGGGGAGCGGGCAAGACCGTCATCTCCAACTCCCACTTCGACACCACCCGGGCCAACGCCGAGGCCTCCGGGTGCGTCGCCCTCGACCTGCCGGCCCCAGGCGCCCTGGACTTCGACACGCCGGCCGACTTCAAGGGAGACATCGACCTCAAGGCCCTCGAGGACGCCATCCGCCGCATCGGCGCCGGGAACATCCCGATGATCGTCATGACGGTGACGAACAACTCCCTCGGCGGCCAGCCCGTCTCCATGGGCAACCTCCGGGAGACCTCCCGGATCGCCCTGCACTACGGGATCCCCGTCATCATCGACTGCGCCCGCTTCGCCGAGAACGCCTTCTTCATCAAGCGCCGCGAGCCGGGCCAGCAGGACCGCTCGGTGACGGCGATCGTACGCGAGATGTTTGATCTGTGCGACGGCGCCACCATCAGCGCCAAGAAGGACGGCCTGGTCAACATCGGCGGCGTGTTGCTGCTTCGCGACGAGGAGCTCTACCGGCGGGCCCGGAACCTGCTCATCATGACCGAGGGCTTCCCCACTTACGGCGGCCTGGCCGGGCGGGATCTGGAAGCCATGGCCCAGGGCTTTGAAGAAGTGCTGCACGAGGACTACCTGACCTACCGGCTGCGCAGCACCGAGTACCTGGGCGAGAAGCTGTTGGCCCTGGGCATCCAGATCGTGGAGCCGCCTGGAGGGCACGCCATCTATGTCGATGCCAAGGCGTTCTGCCCGCATATTCCCCCCGCGCAGTTCCCCGGCCAGGCCGTGGTCTGTGCTTTTTACCGGCACGGCGGGATTCGCGCGTGCGAGATCGGCAGCGTCATGTTCGGCAAGAACGCGAGCATGGAGCTGGTGCGGATGGCCATCCCGCGCCGGGTCTATACCCAATCGCACGTGGACTACGTGGTCGAGGCGGTCGGAGAGGTTTTCGAGCGGCGGCGGGAAATCCGCGGCATGCGTATCGTCTCTGAACCGCCCACGCTACGGCACTTTACCGCGACCTTCGCGGAAATCTGACCTCAGCAGGGCGAAGGGTGCATAAGCCTTCAGCGCACAAACGGCGCGAGCTTCCAGCACCATTGACCCACTGGGCGGCACCGATCATCCTATATGAGGTCCTGAAGCTGGGCGGGAATAGAATCACCGCGCGGCGATTTCGATGGGCATCTGATGGCGGTTTTGAGGCACAGCACTGCCGGTGAGTCGCATGGTCAAGCACTCATCGCCCTGATTGAGGGCATGCCGGCCGGAGTGACGCTCCCCGTAGAGCGGATCAATTGCGAACTGGCCCGACGGCAGGGGGGCTTCGGCCGCAGCGGGCGGCAACGCATCGAAGCAGACCGGGCCAACATCCTGTCGGGCATTCGCAAGAACGTCACCCTTGGCTCCCCCATCGCCGTGCAAATCACCAACAAGGACTGGCGAATCGACGATGCCCCGCCTATTCACCGGCCGCGTCCCGGGCACGCCGATCTGGCCGGCAGCCTCAAGTGGTTGACCACCGACTGCCGTGAGCCGCTGGAACGGGCGTCGGCCCGCGATACCGCTGCGCGCGTGGCCGCGGGGGCCATCGCACGGTGTCTGCTCGACGAGTTTAGCATCCAAGTGGTCGGCTACGTTTGTCGCATCGGCTCGGTCGCGGCGACGATTGACCCCATGTGCCCTCCTGCCCGACTCGTCGCGATCCGCGACGCCAACGAGGTCTACTGCCCCGATGCGACCGTCGTGGACGAGATGCTGGCCATCATCCGTCAGGCAGCCAAGGACGGCGACACCGTTGGCGGCTGGGTCGAGGTGCAGGTCCATGGACTGTGCCCCGGAATCGGCAGTTGCAGCCGCTGGCAGGACAAGCTCGACGGGCGGTTGGTGCAGGCGGTCGGCTCCATCCAGGCGATCAAGGGCGTCGAGATCGGCGGCGGCTTTGAGTTGGGCAAGCTTCCCGGCAGCCAGGTGCACGACGAGATCGACTACGACCCCGCTCTCCGGGATACGCCCTGCTTGGGCTTCACCCGGCGGTCCAATCGCGCCGGCGGCCTCGAAGGCGGTATGAGCAACGGGCAAGCCATTATCGTTCGGGCGGTGATGAAGCCGATCAGCACGCTGGTCCACGGCCTGGACAGCGTCGATCTGCTCACCAAACAGCCGGCCCGCTGCGTCTACGAGCGGAGCGACGTATGCGCGGTGCCGGCGGCCAGCGTAGTGGCCGAGAACGTTGTGGCGTTCGAGATTGCTCGGGCTTTTCTGGAGAAGTTCGGAGGTGACACGCTGCGCGAGGTGCAGGCGGCCTACCACGCCTACCTGGCCATGGCTCGCGGGCTGGGCAACGAACCTCGGTGATTCGCGGTGTAGCCCGCGGCTGCGTAGGACGAGCTTCGCCCACCGCAACAGCGTGTCGGGCCCAGCCCGGCCTACGGCCGGCTCTCAGCGTGGAGGCCGCAGATGCTCCGACGCCGAAAAATCCTGCTCGGGTTCACGATCGTCGTGGTGTCGGGCTCACTAAGCTCCACCATCGGGTATGCGCTGCATCTCCGCGGCCGCAGCCTGCGCGAGCGCATCGCTGCGGACGTCAGTCAGCTCATGGGCCTGCACGTCGAAATCGGCAGCGTCACACCCCTGTCGTTCTCCAGCCGTCAGTTCAACGACATTACGGTGCGGTTGCCCCAGCGGGAGACGCAACTCGGCCGGATCGGCCGGGCGGTCTGGCACGCCGCGGAGGCCGGTCCCGCAGAAACGTACGTGCTCGACCTGAGCGATGGTTGGCTCCTGGTGGGCACGGGACACTGGGCCGCCTCCGATTACCAACGGCTGCTCGAGTCCGGGTTCGGCCATGATTTCGCCGCTCTGCACCTGACTGAGATCAACGTCTCCCGCGTCGACTTTCGCTGGCAGCACCCCGCTCTCTCGATGACCGCGCCGGCGGCCGACGGCGTCATTTCCTTTGATGAGCAAGGTAAGGGCCGTGCGGTGTTGACCGTCCGCAGTCTCAACGAGATCGCCGTGGACGAGCCGATCCATGTTTCCGCGTGGTTCACGCCGGGCGAAGGCATGGCTTTTCAGAAAGTCGAGGTGCGCCTGGGGGACATCCCGCTTCGTGCCCTTGGGCTCGACACCTTGCTCGACGGCCCGGTCGCTACAGGGACCTTCGCCGGACAGATTACCTACCGTGAGGGCGGGTCTTCCCGCTGGATGATGGAAGCTGGAGGGTCACTTAGGGGCGCGCGCCTGGAAGAATGGACCGGTCGCGTCATCGGCGGTCCCTTTCGCGGCGCCGTGGACGTAGGCATCGATCGCGCCGTCTTCGCCCCCTCGGCGGACGGTCGAACGCGCCTCCAGGCCTTGCGGTTCAGCGGAAGGTTGGCGGACCTGCAATTGGTCGAATTCGCGCGCCTGTTCCGCGAGCCGGAACTGAGCGGCCGGATCGACCTCACGGTGCATCAGGCCGAGTACGAGAGGCCGGACGTGGGATACGTGCGGCTGAGCGGCCAGGCCACGGGAGTCTCGCTCGGCGCGCTCACGCACCTCCTGGGTTACGGCGTTGTGACGGGACGGCTGGAGGTGCGGATCAACGCGCTGGCCGTCGTCGATAACGTTGTTCAGTTCGCCGACCTCGAGTTGCTCGCCGTGCCGCCGGAGGGTGCGCCCGCCTTCATTGAGAAGGGCGCCCTGGTCATGATCGGCCACAAGGTTTTCGGGCTGGACCTTGAATCCATCCTCCCCGATCGCGTGGAGTACGTCCGCATGGGGGTGAAGCTCTTGCTGGACCGCGAGGGCCTCCGCATCCGTGGCACGCACGGTCCTGCCGGTGACACCATCCTGACGATCAGGCTTTTCGGGCGCGAGGTCGGCATCCTCCGACAGCCTGATCGAGTGTTTCCGGTCGAGAATCCCATCGCGTTGCTGCGCAGTCGCCTCCGTAGCTATGATGCAGAGCAGTTGATCAACTGGTGGAAGCAGCACGGCGACCCTGCGGAGGGCACAAAGGGAATGGAAAACGGAGAATGAAGAATCGAAAGCGAAGAAGAGGACACCGGCTTCGACTTTCTCCATCCTTCGTTCTCCATTTGTTTCTGCGATCTTTGCGCCCTCTGCACTGAGAACAAGCTGTAAGTCGGGCTCTGCCCGACGCTCTCTTCCGGCGGGCAGAGCCCGCCCTACGGCTCTGCGGCAAACCATCGGTGAGCCGAGGTCGCTTATGGCTGAGGAGGCGCGGATGGTTCAGCACCTGACGTTTCTCCGGCGGCGCGCAGTTGTTCACAGAGGGCGCGGGCCTGGCGATCGCCGGGCGCGCGGCGCAACACTTCATCGAGCTGCGCGATGGCTTCTTCCAAGCGACCTTGCTGAGCCAGGGCGACCGCGAGGTTGTAGCGGACATCCGCCCGCTCGGGATCGAGTCGCAGGGCTTGATGAAAGTGCTCGATCGCCTCGTCGAGTTGTTCTGGCCCGGCCAAAGCGAGGGCCCACTCGTGGTGGGCCTGGACGAGATTATGGGCCGCGTCGGCGAACCCGGGCATGATACGCAGCGCTTCGCTGAAGTGCCGGACCGCGGCACTGAAATCAGCACGCTGCGCCTCTTCCATGCCCAGGCGGTTGTGCGCTTCGGCGAAACCCGGCTTGACTTGCAGTGCGGTCAGGAGATGGGGGATGACTTCCTCCGGAGGCCAGCCGGTCTGGGCCAGCGCGACGCCGAGATTGTAATGGGCCGCCCAGGCCCGCGGGTTCCGCTGGACGGTAGCACGCCAGAACGTCTCATTGTCGCGATAGAGCTTGCTCTGCTGCCACGTGAGCAGGCCGAGGACGAGCACCAGGGCTCCGGCCGCCGCCGGTGCGAGCCATCGCGGAGCAGACCGGAGCCGACGTGCGGCACCGGTCGCGGCGGCGACCAGCAACGTGGCCGGCCCAATCGCCGCGAGATACGCAAAGCGGTCCGCCACGAACGAGTACTTCATGAAGGTGAACTCGACGAAGCCGAGGACCGGGGCCAGTGTGGCCGCCAAGAAAAGCGCGGTAACGACGGGGGCTTTACCCAAGCAGTGTCGTGCCAGCCAGAGGATGGCCGCCAGCGCGAGCGCGGCCGCCGGATAGAGATAGGCCCATGCGCCGCCGGCGTCGGTCTCCCATCGGGGATAGATCGCCATCAAAGACGCAGGCCAACAAACCTTGGCCGTGTAAAAGCACAGCGCGCGGCCCGCGACCAACAGCTTTGACGGAATCGACAGCGAGAACTCCAGCGTCTCCGCCTGCCGCGCGAGGCGAACGTCGAGGAGTGCGAACACCACAGCCGTCAGGAAGAATGGAACCAATGGGAGGATGTCCTTTGACCGGAGGCGATCTTTGTTCCACCACAGCAGCAGGAGGATGACGACGGGCAGGCTGATGGCCATCGACTTGCTCAACATGGCACAGACAAACAGGCCGACCGCGAGACCGTAGGCGGAGAGGCGTCGCGTGCGGTCAAAGTGTATGTAAGCCAACGTGGCCGGCAGAAAGAAGCAGCCCGAGAGCACATCCTTGCGTTCGATGATCCAAGCAACGGACTCGACCCGCACCGGATGCAGGGCGAAGACGGCCGCCGCCAGCCATGCGCCCGGGACTTCCAGGCGACGCAGGAGTATCCAGACCCACACCGCATTGACTGCGTGCAGCAGCACGTTGGTCAGGTGATAACCGAACGGACGCAGGCCCCAGAACTGGTATTCCACCCAAAACGTCGAATACGTCATCGGCCAATAGTGAAGTTCGTGGTTGGCGCTCGGCTGGATCCAGATGCGTGCCAGCCCGGCCGAGTCCCGCAACACGGGATTCTCCACCACGTACTCCTGATCGTCCCAGATGAAACCGCCGCGTAACGCGGGTAGATAGGCGACGAGGGTGATCGCAACCAGCAGGATCGGGCCGACCTTCGATGGCACCATCGGTTCATGGTTGTCCGCTCGGCTCATGGTTACTTATGTTACCTTGGCCTGCGCCGGCGCACACTTTCTCTTCTGGACGTGGCAGAACGCCCTACCCAACCTGGTCCGCGAGCGCGGACCCTGCTAAACGATAAGGCATGCGAGGGTCCGAGGCGCCGATTGACGGATTTCCAAGGACCGACCACAATGCCCCTCGGTTCATCGGTGACATACGCCGGACGCGACCTGCGTGCCGTGCGAGTTGCGGTGGTACGGGAGGACAACTTCCATGAACAAGGTGGTCAAGAACGCACGCGAGGCTCTGCAGAAGGCCGGAGTGAGGGACGGGATGACCCTCATGGCCGGTGGGTTCGGCCTGTGCGGCATCCCCGAGAACCTTATTCTCGCCCTGCGTGAGATGGGCGTGAAAGGACTCACCGTGATCTCCAACAATGCCGGGGTGGACGACTTCGGACTCGGCCGGCTTCTGGAGACGCGGCAGATCAAGAAGATGATCTCCAGTTACGTGGGCGAAAACGCCGAATTCGAACGGCAGTTTCTCTCCGGCGAGTTGGAGCTCGATCTGGTGCCACAGGGCACCCTGGCCGAACGGATTCGCGCCGGCGGCGCGGGCATCCCCGCCTTCTACACGCCCACCGGCGTTGGGACCGTGGTGGCCGAGGGCAAAGAGGTCCGCGAGTTCGACGGGCGGAAGTACGTCATGGAGCGCGGGCTGCGTGCCGACCTGGCCCTGGTGAAGGCCTACATGGGCGACGCGGCCGGCAACCTCATCTTCTGTAAGACCGCCCGCAACTTCAACCCGATGATGGCCACCGCGGCGGACATCACCATCGCCGAGGTGGAGAAGCTGGTGCCCGTCGGGGCGATCGACCCGGACCACGTGCACACCCCCGGGATTTTCGTGAGTTACCTCTTCGAGGGTACGAACTATGAAAAACGTATCGAGCAGAGAACGAATCGTCCTAAGGGCGGCGCGTGAGCTCAAGGACGGCTACTACGTCAACCTGGGCATCGGCATCCCTACGCTGGTGGCCAATCACATCCCGCCGGGGATGAACATCGTGCTGGAGAGCGAGAACGGCATGCTCGGCATCGGCCCCTTCCCCTACGAGGGTGAGGAGGACGCCGACCTGATCAACGCCGGCAAGCAGACCATTACCGAGTTGCCCGGCTCGGCGTATTTCTCCAGCGCCGATTCGTTCGGCATGATCCGCGGCGGGCATATCGACCTGACCATCATGGGGGCCATGGAGGTGTCGCAGGAGGGCGACCTGGCCAACTGGATGATCCCCGGCAAGCTGGTCAAAGGCATGGGTGGAGGGATGGACCTGGTGGCGTCGGCCAAGCGGGTGGTGATCGTGATGACCCACACAGACAAGTCCGGCAAGTCCAAGATTCTGAAGAAGTGCACCCTGCCGCTGACCGGGGTGTGCTGCGTCCACCGCTTGATCACCGAGTATGCCGTGTTCGACTTCGCCAAGGGCCGGATGATGCTCAAGGAGATCGCCCCGGACATGAGCGTAGAGAAGCTCCGCGAGATCACCGAGGGCGAGTTTGCCGTCGCCCCGGACGTGTGCGAAATGCCCCTGTAGGGTCCGCCGTGCGGACCGAGTCGCAGGGTAGGTGGAGTATAGCGCAACCTACCGTATGAATTGGAGGGTGGATGTCACCCGCTCCTACGGATGGAGTCCAAAAGGTGGATCGCGGAATCATCGAGAAGGCGGTCAAGATGCTCCTCGAGGCCGCGCCGGGTTCGAAGGTGATTCTGTTCGGGTCGCATGCGCGCGGGCAAGCCGACCCGCAAAGTGATCTCGATCTCCTCGTGGTGGAGCCCCGCGTGGAGGACCGGTACGCGGAAATAGTGCGACTGCACGAGGTGCTGCGCCCCTTGCATCTGCCCGTGGATATCCTCGTCGTCAGCGCCCGGGTCTTCGAGGAATGGCAGGATACGCCGAACACCGTGATCTATGCCGCCGCACGAGAAGGTCGGACCTATGACCAAGTCGCGTGATCATGCCCGGATTCTCCTAGAGAAAGCTGCCGAGGACGAATGGATTCTGGCCCGAACTGTGGACGCCCCTGATGCACCCCTGGCAGCCATCGGGTTTCATGCGCAGCAAGCAGTGGAGAAGCATCTTAAAGCCGTGCTGACCTCGCAGTCCGTAGATTACCCAAGAACCCACAACTTGGCGCTGTTGCTCGATTTGATCCAGCGGCAGGGTTTGGGATGTCCCACCGATGCTGCGACCATACCCAGACTCACACCCTTCGCGGTAACCTTCCG
>JAZDKM010000179.1:0-6685 GCA_043803085.1 Planctomycetota bacterium | reverse complement strand
GCCGGGTCAAGCACCTTGAGGTCCCACTCGTTGCCGTCCCAGGGCAGCACGCGGTCGAGCATGAAGTCCACGATATGGGCAGGCGTGTAGTGCGCTCCCGTGCCGCCGCCGCTCTTGCTGACAAACTCTTCGTAAATGCTGCTGATGAACTCCAGTGGGATCGTGTCAAACGAGTATTCCCGCCACAACGACAACTGTCCGCGCCGCATCTCCATCCGCCCGCTGACGAATTGGGCCAGCGTCTCGAGGTGCTGAGGCTTGACCCACTTCATCTCGGCCTGCCACTCGGCTTCGCGCTGCTGCTCGGTCGCGCCTTTGCCTGGAAAGAGATCGCCGTTGAATATGCCGTTGAGCCAGCGGAACAGACGGTAGGCATCGTCGTAGTTTTGCAGGATGTCGGCCAGGTCCGTGTACTCCGCGGAGAGCACGCCCTCCTTGCGCAAACGGCCCAACTCCGGCGGTCCCAATGCGGGCTTGCCGGCGCTATCGGTACGGTCGAAGAGGAATTGGATGAAGATCAGCCGGGCGAGCAGATCGTGTGTGGTGTCGATGTCAAGCTCCTGGCCGGTGAGCTTCCCGCGAACCACTCGGAGGTTCTCCAGCAAAAGCTGATCCGCACACCCATCCCGCCGGAACCGCTTCTCGTGCCGGCGATAGAACGCGCCCGACACCAGATCGAGCCAGCCTAGCGACTGGGCCGCCTGGTCTGCGAGCGCCGGATCCTGCTGCAGGTCGATCCTCGCGTCGGCTATCTCGGCTGCGACGGGATCGAGCAGATTTGCCGGCTGCGGAGGTTCGCAGCAACTCCAGGCCCGGATCAACTGTGGTTCGAGGGTGATCAGCAGTGGCGAGCGGCAGAAGCTCTAGGCCAGCCTATGGGTTTCGCGGAGCGTCTGCGGGCTGACGGGCCGGTTGAACTCGCAGACGATGGCGAGGGGAGCTTCCGTGGCTCTGGCGGCCGGGTCGGCGGCCAGGATTCCGACCTGAACGCCCGTTCCGTCCGCCAGGCGGCGCAGGGCTCCGCCGACTTTCTCGTTCGCAAGCCGGGCATAGACCTTCGGACCCGCGCCCGGCGGGTTGAGGACCTCCTTTCGGCTCGGCCAGCGAAGATGCTGATGGGCAAGCTCTAGACTCATTGGGGGGCACCGCAGCGAAGCTCGTCGGCGACAGCGGCCCCACGCCGGCCGCTGTATTCACAAGAGAATCGTACCCGGTAAGACGACCGGAGCAAGTGGGTGCCTAAGTGGAATGGCGCGGATCAGCCCTGCCCCGCCGTCCGGATCAACTCCCCGATCCGGGCGAGGTGATAATCGTCGTGCTCGCTCACGAAGAAGACCAGGTCCACCAGGCGCATGGGCTGTTGCAGCCGAGGATGCACGGCCGTGCGGGACCAATCCGGCTCGTCGAGCGCCTCCAGCCGGGCCACCAGCCAGCCACGCTGCGACCGCAACTCCGCCAGCAGCGCGGCGATCGGCCGGTCGTTGTAGTTCGCCGCGTGGGTCTTCTGATTGCTCATGTCCGCCGGACTCAGCACCGCCGCGCCGGCCATCAGCTCTTCCACCCGGCGAACGAACAGCGGTTCGACGTCGATGAGGTGGCCGATGTTCTCCTGGATCGACCACCCCTTGCCGTCGTCGTGCGTGAGCACTGCCGGGCTCAGCCCGGCGACCCGCTCGGCCACCCGCACGGGCGTCCCGCGCACGCGTTCGAGAACTTCCGGGAATTTCCCAACGGGGAAATCGAAGTTGAACTTCCGCTCAATCCACGGCCACCGTACCGAACAGGACGGTTCCTGAGCCATTCCTCTTCCTAGTCTGAGGCTGATGCGGCTTTGATCAGCTTCTCGCGGTCCAGGCGGATGCTCTTGAAGTCCGCTCCGGAGATCACGTAGTACCACGGGGCGAAGTACTGGTTAAGCTCCCCGGCGCGCTTGCGTCCCGCAGCCGCTTTGTCGGTCCACTCCTTCAGGGCGGCTTCATACCGTTGCGCTTCCGTCCGGGCCCCGGCGGTTGGTTCGTCCTCGGCCGGCGCGGAGGGGGCGTCGCCGGCAGGGGTCGGTTGGTATCCCTCCGGCGGGGTCGGCTTGGGCGGCAGCAGCGACTCATCAAACG
The DNA here is from genome assembly GCA_043803085.1 of Planctomycetota bacterium. Taxonomy (GTDB): domain Bacteria; phylum Planctomycetota; class Phycisphaerae; order UBA1845; family UBA1845; genus JAAEQG01. The sequence goes on along the minus strand of JAZDKM010000179.1, from coordinate 4,574 downwards.
CGGCGGTCACGAAGAGATACCGGTTCTCCGCCCCAGCTTCGGGCTTCTTCTCCATCCCTTCCGCACCCGGAGCGGTTTGCTCCTCGGTCCCGGCGGAGACGTCGAGACCGTCGCCGAAGAGGACTTCGCCGAAGCGAAGCGTGTAACGCACCGCGTCCTTCGTGCCGACGCGGACCTCGCCCTCATTGGAGAGCAGTCGGCCATCACGGGCGATGAAGAAACCCTTCTGCTGCAGGGCCATCTGGGCGAAGGGATCGGCCTTGAATTCCTCTTTGGCCTGCAGGCTGTGCGCCAGCCATTCGGGTTTGACCCGCACGCCGGTAATGGTGATGCGGGACAGCGCCGACGCCATCTGGTTGACCTTGCTGGCATCCAGTTCCTTGCCTGCGGGCAGGCCCTGCATGGTCCACTTGTTGTCCGCACTTTTCTCCAAGCCCACGGTGTCCCGCACGTCCACCTGGCCAGTGGCCTCCTCGATGGAGTAGTCGTCAATCTCGACGGACCGAAGGTCGGCCAAGGCCAGCGCCAATAGATTCGTCTCGATCCAATCGGTAAAGCGGGTGGAAATGTCCACGTCCATCTTCACGCCGTAGACGCGTTTCTTGTCCGGCAGCCGCACGTAACGGAAACCGGTTTTTCCCTCCGCCGGTTTGCCGATGATGAAGTCGGCCAGCCCCCTCCCGGCGGCGTCGCGAAGGGTCACACGCTGGCCCCGACCCTTCAACGCGGCCGTCGAGTCATCCAGCGGATCGATCACGCCAAGGGCTTCGTGGTCCTGGGCGCGGTCGGATTGCACCGTGTCCTTGCGCAGCTCGATCAGCCCGGCCGCGGTTTTGGCCAGGCGGTCCTTTCCGTCGGCGGGGTAGTTGTGGTGTGAGGGGATCGACCACACTCCGTCCTTGAGTTCCACCTTGAACGGCTTGGCGGTTCCCGAGGCCTCGTCAAACTCGACGACTTCGAGGGCGGCCGCGGCGAGCGGGTCGGTGAATTCGGGATAGAACGTCTCACTCTGGTCGTCGAAATACTCCAGTTTCGGTTGGGTGGGGCGCGAGAGATACGCCGCCCCACCCAGGGCCCCAGCCAGGACAACGAAGATGGCGGTCTTGCCGGTTTCGCTCATGACTTGGCTCCCACAAGGCGCCGTTCGGCGACGCTGATTCTTTCCCGGTTGAAGCGATACGCGAACATGGCGACGGCCAGGACCAGGGCCGGGACCGGCGGCAACAGCGCCGCCCGCCACTTGATGCCGCGCTGGATGCTGGCGATGGCGGTCTCCATGTCCGTCCGGGCTTTGTCAATCCGCTGCTCTTTTTCCCGTTCGATGTTGCCCTTCACCACCTCGAGGCGCCGGTTCTCGCGCTCCTGGAGACTTTGGAGCATGATGCGTTGGGTCTTCTCATCAAGGTCGGTCCTCTTCCGCACCTCGTCCACTTTCTCATCGAGACGCTTCTGGGCTTCCGCCAATTGCTCGGCGGCCTTGGTCTCGGCGGCATCGGTCTCGCTACGGCTCTTCTCGGCGAATTCCTCCGTCTGCTCCTCGACGCGGGTCAGGGTGCGATGCCGCGAACGGTGCTTGCGCAAGGCCACGAACGATTCGTCGCCCACCAACACGTCGAGGCAGTTCAAGGCGAAGGTCACGTTGTCGAAGTTCAACTCCTCAATGCCTTGCCGCCGCAACTGGAAGAAGGTCTCCGAGATGACGTCGGCGTCGGCCACCATGATCACGTTGATGCGGTGCTCGCCCTCAGGCTGGCCCTTTTTCTTCTCGCCCGCAGGACCTTCCAACCCGTTCGTATTGGCCGGGCCTTGTTCCGGAGTGCCTGCTTCGGCCGGCAGCGTGCCGGTCACTTGCATGGCCAACGTGTACCCCCCCGGCGTCTGGAAGCGTCGCGGCTTCGGATTGAGCTGCATGCCGAGGAACCCCCGCGAGACCAACGAGTCCCAGGGCGTCTCGCCCGAGGTGGGGCCGATCCCCAACAACGGCGTCTTCACCAGCGCCGCCCCCTTCACCTCCCGGTCCCCGCGCACCGCACCTGGGTAGATCATGACAACCTCCTGCAACCCGGAGGCAATAACCGAGCTCGGATTGAACGGACGGGGGTTGTCCGGGCCCTGGCAGACGAAGACGACTTCCGGGGGCGCGTCGGCGAAGGCGGGGTGCGGATTAAACCCCGACCACACGGCGCTATTCCCACGCCAGTCCAAGCCGATCGAAGCGAGCAACACGCTGAAATCCCCCTTAGGTGCGCTCGGCGGTCGCTGCCGCGACATGAATGGATTGCGCTCTGTGTCCTTGGGCAGCGGCGGCGACAACTGCGGATTGAACATCGGGAGCGGGTCGTCGAAGATCAGGGTCGGCGTGCCCGCCAGGATGGCCTTCTTCAATTCGTCCAGTTCCGGCTGGGTCAGCGTGGAGGGCATCACCGCCAGCAGCGCGTCGAGGTCCGTCGGGTACGGACCCGCCGGGGCCACCTGTTCCACCTTGTACTGCTTGCGCAGCTCCTCGACGATCGACCAGTCCGGCGAATTGGTCATGTTGTCGAAGTCGAACCCCCCGAACGGCTTGGCGTCGGTGGCGATGATGCCGAGCTTCTTCCGCTGTGCCTGACTGACCACCCGCACCGAGCGGGCCAGTTCATATTCGACGGGCAATCCGCGATGGAAGAAGGGGATGACGGACTCCTCGGGACCGGAAGTGAACACCAGGCCCAGGAACACGTCCACGGCGGTCCGCTGGCTGGCTTCCACGGCCATCACCTTCTGCGGCGTGATGCTGTAGTTCTCGGCGGCCAAGGCCGCCGTGGGGGTGAACGGTTCAGTCTCATGGACCGCCAGCTTGATCCGGCCGCCGCCGACCTCGGCGAACTTGTGCAGCAGATTGAGCAGGTCCTTGCGGGTTTGCACCAAGGCTTCGGGAACTTCTTCGCTGAAGAACGCTTGGATGAAAACCGGGCGGTCCTCCGGAATACTCTTAATCAACTCGACGGTCTTCGGCTGGAGGGTGTGCAGCTTTTCGGCGGTGGCGTCAAGGCTGGTGCCCAGTCGGCCGACTAGCACACACAAGGCCACTGCCATGGCGGCCAAAGCCAGGCCGCGCACCACCCAATGCCCGGAGTGGGCCACCGAGCCTTCGCCTCCGGTGTAGTGGCGCCGGCTGAGCAGCGCGACGTTGACGTACAGCATGACTGCGCCAAGGGCCACAAAGTAGAGCAAGCCCGTCAGCGGGATGAGGCCGTCGCCGAAATGGCGGAAATGCGGCACGAACCCCAGGTCCGCAACCCAACCCGAGAACCGTCCGCCGAAGAGCGACTCGACCTGGTTCACAAAAACGAAGGCCCCACAGAACACCGCCCCGATAATGAAGGCCACCGTGGTGTTCGCCGTCAGCAGCGAGGCCACCATGCCCACCGCCACCAGGGCCGCTCCCACCAGCCAATAGCCGAAGTAGGTGGCAATGATCAGGCCGACGTCCGGATCCGCCAGCCACGTCAAGATGAACAGATGACTGAGAGAGAATAGGATCGCCACCGTGTAGATGCCCAGAGCGGCGAGGTACTTACCCAGCACGATGTCCCCATCCCGGCCGGGAAGCGTGAAGAGCAGCTCGTCGGTGCCCTGCCTGCGTTCCTCGGCCCATACGTTCATGGTGAGCGCCGGGATGAAAAACAGCAGCAGCATGGGGAAGTAGCCGTTCAACTGGTCCAGGTTGGCCAGGTTGTTCATGAAAAAGGCGCGTTGCCAGAAGGCGGCCATCGCCCCCAGCAGGATGAACACCGTGATGAAGACATAGCCCGTCGGATTTATGAAGTAGCTCGAGAAGTTGCGTTTGAACACCGCCCAGACCATGCGTGCATGTGTCGGCATGTTCGTCGTCCTTTTTCGTGTTCTTGTTCTTTCGTGTTTTCGTGATCCTGTTCTTTGCGCCGTCTGCGCCCCAAGGTGCCCCTCTTCAATCCGCAATCCACAATCCGCAATCCGCAATCGGCTCACGCCGCCGTCAGTTGGCGGAAGCGTTCGTCGAGCGAACGGCTCCCCTTGCGAAACTCGTCGATCGTCCCGTCGAAGACGATCCGCCCTTCATGGATGAAAATCACGCGGTCGGCGACGGCCTCGACCTCCTGCAGAATGTGCGTCGAAAGGAAGATCGTGTTCGTTTTTCCTAACTCCCGAATCAGGCCGCGGACCTCGTGAATCTGGTTCGGATCCAACCCCTCCGTAGGTTCATCGAGAATCAGAACCTCGGGCTCGTGCAGGAGGCACTGGGCCATGCCCACCCGCTGGCGATAGCCCTTCGAGAGTTTGGAGATCGGCTTCTCCACAACGCCCGCGAGCGCGCACAGCTTGATGACCTTCTTGATGCGCTCGCCCAGGCGGTCCGAGGCAAGCCCGCGGGCGCTGCCGAAGAACTTGAGCAGGGCCAGCGGGGTCATGTCCGGGTAGAGCGGGCCATTCTCCGGGAGGTAGCCGACCTTGGCCGCCGCTTCGATCCGCCGGGTGGCCACGTCGATCCCGGCGATCTCCGCCCGTCCGTGCGTAGGGGCGATGAAGCCGGTGAGAATTCGCATGGCGGTGCT
>JAZDKM010000178.1:0-6342 GCA_043803085.1 Planctomycetota bacterium | reverse complement strand
CGTTGATGGTCCCCAACCGCACCACGGCAGTGCCTTCGCGGTACGCCTGCCAGGGGAGGACGCGCGCGTCGGCCGCCGTGGCCGCCAGTTCGATCGAACCGCTGAAGGGCGGGCGGTCCACGTGCATCCACCAAGCCTCATGGAGTGCTGAGTGTTGGGTGCTGAGCACTGAGGAATCAGCGCTGACGACTGAATCGAGTGGCGTGGGGGGGGCGTAGAACTGTGCGGGCGGGCACCAGATGTCCACGTAGCCCAGCAGATCGGCGGTGGGAAAGTCCGGCCAGCCGTAAGGGGCCAGGTCCTGCGGAAACAGGTTGGAAAGAATCCGCAAGCGCGCGTCGGCCTTGCGGGTAATGCGCGCGAAGTGCTCCGACGCCGCGAAGGCCTCGGGGCCGGGAAACTCGGCATAGGGGAGTTCCACGAAGGACCGCTCGATCCAGCCCCGCTCGGCGAAGTGCTCGGCACATTGGGCGAGATACTCGCGGAGATGCCGGGAGTAACCGGGCGACTGCATGGCCCCATAAGCCGGCGGGGGCGGAAAGCTCTCGTCGAAGGGGACTACCCACAGCGGCAGCGGGACGCGGTCGATGAACCGCGTCCCATCGAGATAGCCTTCAACGGCCCCATCGTAGTCGTCCCAGTGCACATGCAGATTGTTGGAGGCGTCGATCTTGATGATCGGATAGAGGGTGCTCAGCAGTGGCGCGACCTTGTGGGCGTGGAGCAGGCGTAATGTGGCATCGAGGACGGACTGCAACTCTGCGCGGACCGGGCTGTCGCGCAGAATGCGAGTGGTGTTGCAGGGACGGCCCAGGTAGGTCACGTGATGGGCGAACAAGGCTGCTTGATCCACGTCCGCCGCCAGCACCACCTCCGTCGGCTCCGGCAACACGAAGGAGAGCACCTCCAGCCGTAAATCGACGCTGGCGGCCGTCTGCCCGGCGCAGCGCATTCGTAGTTTGGACCAGAACACGCCCGGCCGGGTGCCCTTGGGAACGTGCACGTCCACCCACAAGGCGAGGGTGTCCCCGTCTGACATCCTGCTCGGTAACCCGCCGCGCGGCGCGTGGCTGGGAACCAACACGTCTTCGACCAGTTCCCGCCGGCGGTCCGGTTCGATCGAACGCAGATGCCACCCGGGCCAACGGGGAACGCGGACCGGATGAACGCGATAGATCGTGACCGCGTCCGCAGCGAGCGTCGCTTCGCCCGACTGCCAGTCGTCCACGGCCACCGAAACGTCGCCGGCGGTCGGACCGGAATACGAGACCCACAATCGAAAGGCGACCGTCTCGTCGAGGGCCGCGCGGAGTTGGATGCGGCCGGCCGACCGATCGAACAGGGCGTCGGCGACCTCCGCGCCGGCCTGGATGGGGTCGGTCCCGTCCGCGGCCGCCCAATAGGAGACGCGGAACGGCGGTCGCGCGGGCGTGCAGCCGCACAGGGCTGCCAAAACAACCGTCGTCAGGGTGAGCCGTGGCGAGCGGCAATTGCGGTTTGCGGATTGCGGTTTGCACGCCGGAAAGACCCGAGTCTCTCGTTCCCAGTCGTACCCATGGATGCTCCCCCGCAACAAATTCAAGGAACCACTTCTTCCGGAAGGCGGGCCGCATAGAGTTCCCTGCCCTTGCGCACGACGGTGTGGGGCAGCGAGCAGCGCACCGGCGCCCACTTATCCATTTCGCTTCGCGGGTAAATCAGGATATCCACCGGGAACGGGTAGCTCAGCAACGCCCGTCTCCCCGCCAGGGCCAGTTCATCGGCCTCACCGGCCTCGTCGGGAACGACCACCAGGAAATCCAGGTCGCTGTACCGGTTCGGCTCCCCGTAGGCGTGTGAACCGAAGAGGTAGACTTGCTCCGGTTGCAGAGTGGCCACCAACCGTTCGACTATCTCCGCCAACAGGTCTTCAGAAAGCTCCCGCATGGCCGCATTGTACAGCGACTACGTACCCGGCACCAAGCCATGCCCCACGGGGCGCCCGCCGTTATCAGGTTCTGACCCGGTAGTTGCGCTTAGAAGCCGAAGTTGCTGACGTCGTCGTCCGTGCCGAACAGGCCGTCTTTGCCGGTGCTAAACAGAAGGAAGGAATCCTTTCGGTACGGGATCGTCGCCGGAGGCCGAAGCGGATCCAGAGTGGCCGCGTAGCCGCCGGTCGCCTCGAACGTTTCCTTATGCAGGATGTAGTACGGAAACGAGTTCGGATAGTCGGCGAGCGTCTTGTCCGCCGGCATCGGCTCCTCCGGCCATTCATGCATACGATGAGTCCCGCCGCCGGAGATCCAGCCGGGCGGCGCGCAGCTCCCGATCCAGCACCAGCCGGTAAACAAGCCGTTGTCCTTGAACGTGTAGATCCCGGCACCGTCCGTGCTATAACCGGTGCCCGCCACGGCGGCGTTCGGGGCGGACGCCAGTACGGGATTGGCTAAATAATAAACGACCGGGAATCCAAACGGATCCACGAACACCGGCTGCTTCAGCGAGGTTTCGTCCACACCGTACGCGGTCAGTATGCCGACCGCCGAGAACGAACCAGGAAGATCTTTCGCGGCGGCGATGGGAGCGTCGACGTACGGGCCGATCCGCTTCAGGGGTCCAGATGAATCACCCAGCGGATCAGGCTCATACCAGTGCACCTGCTCGTCGTCGTCCGGGGGATCGGTCAGCAAGCTTCTGGGTACGGTGCGGCGTGGGACGTAACCCTTCAAGTCCTTGCCCATCAGGTAGCGCACCAGCCACTGGGCACCGTAGATGTTCTGTGTTCCGAGTTCGGTCCGATCTTCGGCCGCCGCGGACGGCGGGTACCCATTGGTCGCGCGGAATTCCGCGGCCTTTTCGTTGTCGTTTCTGAACAGCTCCAGCCCATCACCGATGGCCTTGAGCATCGCCTTGGTCTTGACGGTTTTGGCCTGGTCGCGCGCCTTCTGCAGGGAGGGCAACAGGATCGCGATCAGCAGCGCGATGATCGCGATCACCACGAGAAGTTCAATCAGCGTGAATCCACGGCGGCGGAACGAATCCGGTCGCGTGCGTGTTGCCAGGAGCCGGGTAACGATCATGGCCTCCTCCAATCTCTTGAACAGGTACATGCTCCACACGGTGCTCGCACATCCTTCGTCTCACGGGCCAGCCATCGCTGACGTCAACCCTTCGGCATCGTGCAATTCATCACGAACACACTCCTCCGATCCCGCACCAGCGTGCCACCTGAAACCGTTCCCCCCACGGTGGCCAGCGCCGCCCCCCAATGTCGTACATACCCCAGAGTCAACACACCTGATTTTGTAGCCGGAAACGGGTCGTCAGTCAATAGGCCAAGCGTATCTCCTCTTTGTCCAGCCTCAGTGTAACGCGGCGACCGATGCACCTCGGGTTCCGCGCAGTTCACACCGTGTTCCACCGCTGCGCCACGCCAAGCCGCTTGCGGTCGAGGGGTCGTCGATGGTATCATGGCCGTTGCGGAGGCGGTTGACGGGAAAGCCCGGGAAGCAGCACCTGTCAAGGGCCGGCGCCTGGAAACTTCGGGCTTGGCGTCCCCCGCTCCTATGAAGCTCGTCGCGTGTACGAGCATGTGAGATGTAGAGCGCTCGCCGAGCATGGAACCTCATGTTGGGATGTAAATGTTGGGATGTAAACGGAATGTCAGCCAGGCGCGGACATTCGACGGGAGGGAGTGATCCCCTTTCGACCTCCGGCAGAGCCTCGGGATTCACGCTGGTGGAGCTCCTGGTGGTGATCGCCATCATCGGCCTGCTCATCAGCATCCTGATCCCCTCGCTCTCCGGCGCCCGGAATCAAGCCAAGGCCACGGTCACGCGCGCTTTGACCGGCGCCGTGGATGCCGGTCAGGCGGCTTTTCAAAATGAGCAGAGCCTCGGCGGCACCTTTGTACCTTCCGCCACCGATTCCCAACTCAGCCCATCCCACATTTATGGACAGGTCGCCGATCCGCCCACCGATGCGCCCACCCTGGTCGACAATATCCCTGGGATTTCGCTCCTGGTCTACGGCCTGATGGGGGTGGACCGGCGTGGAGCGGTCGGCTTTCGCGACGTGGACGGCAACGGATACTGGTATGACGACCTGGGTAACAACTACGACACTACCAGCCCTTCCTCCAGCGGCCTCCACGCTCTATATCCGCGAACCCATGCACTTAAAGGCGATCCCGTTCACCCGCGCTACCGCGGCCTGGTTGGCGATACTATGACGGACCACGTCAGGCGAATCTCGGACTTGATCATGGAGGGCACTATCGTCAATCCCACGGCCCTCAACCTCACCTCCGTACAGCAGCGTCAGCTTGTGTTGGTGGATGCCTGGCAGCGGCCGATGCTCTACTACCGCGCCAGGACGAGCGCCAAGATCATGGTCACCGACATCACCGCCACTTCCCCTACACCCGGTGTTTACGACCAGCGCGACAACCAGCTCATCACCGGCATCAGCGGGTCCGGCGTCTCCACCCCACTGCCGGGTATGGACTTCGGCGCCGGAGTGCAGCCTACGGGCGAGCGGCACATGCTCACCAAGTACTGTCCCGCTGCGAAGCTCTATGTGGACTGCTGCGTGGACGAGGACGACGCCAATTTCCGGGGGACCTTCACGCGGTTTATCTGGGACCCACGGGGCAAACCCCTCAACGTGCCCTACCGTCCGGACTCGTACTTGCTCATCAGTGCGGGGGTGGACGCGCTCTTCGGCACGAGTGATGACGTCACTAACTATGCGGCGGAGTGACGGCGGCGGGTGGTACACTCGTTCGATCCATGCCTGGCGTGTGCGGTACACAGGCTTCGGCCGGACCAGCGCAGCGGAGGATCACGTGTGCTGATCCGTCCCGCGATCGCATAGGGTAAGGACGGCGTGGGGAGGATAGCCGACAAAACCGCTCTGAACCCTGACGTGCACGACTCCGCACCCCGTACTCCCCCTTCGGTCCGGAAGACGTGCCCGACGCTGGTGCTGGGCATAGGCAACATTCTGCTGCGCGACGAGGGTGTGGGCGTACGGGTGGTCGAGGCGCTGGCGCGCATGGAGTTGCCGCCGGACGTGGAGGTGGTCGACGGCGGCACCGCCGGGCTGGACCTGCTCGAGGTGCTGGCCGACCGCCGCAAGGTCATCGTCATCGACGCCGTGGAGGGGAACCTCGAACCGGGTACCGTGATGCGCCTGGGCGGGGCAGACTTCGTTCCCCGAGGCGGGCAGAGCGTTTCGCTACACGACATCGGCCTGTTGGAAACTTTGCTGGTCGCCAGACAGCTCGGCATCGCCCCACAGGAGGTGGTCGTGTTCGGCATCAAGCCCAAGGAGGCCGGTTGCGGGCTAGCGCTCTCGCCGGAGGTGGAGCGGGTGGTACCCAGGGTAATCGAATCGGTGTTGGCGGAAGTTGCGCAAGAAAGTGAAGGCTGCGCATGAAGCGTCTCGCATACGGAGCCCGGTTTTCGGTCAGGGAATTTCGCGTCAGTAGCGGCCGGCGTCCCCGCCGGCCGACGGCCTGCGAGGGCGCAGGCCGCTACGGAGCATCGCCAGGGAGAGCGGCACTGGTCATCACGCTCTGGGTGGCGCTGCAGGTGCCGCGTTCGGCCTCGGCAGAGCCGGCTTTTGGCGGCAACTGCCTGAGCTGTCACAGTGCGTTGCAGACGAATACGCTGTACATTATCGGTGAGGACACGACGGCCGATCCGGATGAAAGCGGCACAGGCGCGCCGGACCGCGGTACGCTACCGGTCTTCCAAGTGTTTCGCGGCCGGACCAAGGCCCTCATGGCCCAAGTCGTGGGGCTTAGCGCCGATGATACTTATGCAGTTCAACTGACGAGGTTGCGGTTCAGCGGCGTGGAGCACGGCGGACAGTTGACCTACACCGGCGACTGCGACTGGCCCGAGTGGGGCGAAGGCGCAAACTATTATTCCGATCCGATGATTTCCTACCGCTGGGGCCCGGGGCCGATTACCTTCAGCTTCGACATCGCCGTGGAGCCGGATGCCGGCAGAGACTATTACGACCTGGTGTTCGCGGTGGCGGGCAAGTTCAAGAACGGCGGCGATCTGTTCTATGCGGAAGAGCATTTCTATCTGCAGGTTTCCGTGGCCGGCGATTTGGACGACGACGGCGACGTCGATCTGACCGACTATGCCACGTTTGCAGACTGTCTCGCCGGACCCGAGGTTAGCGAACCTCCGCCGGGATGTGCCGCGTCGGACTTTGCCCGCTCCGACCTGGAATCCGACGGCGACGTCGATCTGGAGGACTTCGCCCTCTTCATGGCGAACTTCACCGATTGATTCCGCCGGCGTCTGGGAGGGCGAGGCTCCTGCCGAGCCGGCTCGCCGGGAGGCT
>JAZDKM010000177.1:0-4974 GCA_043803085.1 Planctomycetota bacterium | reverse complement strand
CGCTGGTGGCTTCCGCGCCGCTCGTCGGCAGCCGGCCCGTCTCCACCTTCGGCCCGTACGTGTTCACGCGCGGCGAAGGGGAATACGCCTACGCGTGCGGGGCCCTGGTGTCCGTTTCGACCTTCATCAACGAGACCACGGGCGAACCCGACGTCGATCTCGACGTGGAATAAGCGCGCACCGAAAAGGGGTTCGGTTCCGCGGCGAATCCAAGACCGCCGCTCCCTCCTCGAACCGCTTCTTCACGGCCCGCCGCTGGCGCCGAAGTACTGGGCACTGGCGGCGGGATTGAGCCGGTTCTCGGCATCCACCAAAAAGGCGCCCGCCGTCGCCACTCGGTCACCCGCCTCCAGGCCTGACGATAGCGGATAGAACTCGCCGGCCCGGGGACCAACCTGCACCTCCACCATCTCGAACGTCCCCGGCGCGCTCTCCCGATAGACGACTTTGCGCGTCCCAGTATTGATCACCGCCGATTCGGGTACCGCCAGGACCTTCTCGACCCGCACATACTTCGTGGGGAACTTGTCGAGCGGGCACTGTTGGGGCTCCGCGAACAGCCGGTCGGGATAGATCGGGCAGTAGTAGCCGGCGGCGAACCGTTCCTCGCTCTGGACGGTCTGGGGTTCGATGGACCCGGTGACCGAGCCGCACCTGAGCATCGCGGAGCCATAATAGGGATTCGCGACCTCGGCGGCCGCGGCCAGCCAATCCGCGCCCGCCATGGGGCAGTGAACGGTGAACAGGGGCAGCCCGTCGGGAGGACGAGCGCGGACAAGGTCGATCACCTGTTCGCTCAGCGCCTTGAACAGCCCGCGTTGCTCTTTAAGGTCCTTGCCTTGCAACTGTGCAGCTTGCTCCGCTAGGGCCGATGCCAGTGGCCGGATGGCCTCCGCCCCTTGGGTGCGGAGGGTCTGGGCCTGCCGCATCAGTTCTGCGAGCGCGTCCGCGTCGGTTTGGTCTTTGGCATAGGCGCCGGCCAGGGCCAGGTACGCCCGAGCGAGGGTTGCGGTGTCAGCGCCTGGGTCGGCGAGCCCGCGGGTCCGCGTCGGGGCGATTTCCGTGACTTGTCCCAGGGGGAGCCGGATGGTGGCCCGCGCGTACATCCCCGGTCGGAGCTTGTAATCGGGATTGGCAATCTCCACGCGCGCGGAGACGGTCCGCGTATTGGGCTCCACCGTAAACGCGACAAAGGCGATCCGGCCCGCGAACACTTCGTTCGGGTACGCCGTGCCGGTCACTTCCACGGCAGTGCCGATCTGCACGCCCTGAATCTCGTCCTCGAACACTTTTGCCTGCATCCACACCTGGCTTAAGTCGGCGATGGTGTAGAGGTGATCGCCCTCGTTGACATAGTGACCTTCCAGCACCTTCTTCTCCGTCACGATGCCGGCGATAGGGGAGTAGATGGTCAGGTGCGTCTCGGGAGTACCGCGCCGGATGATCTCGTCCACCTGCGCTTGGGTGATCCCCCAGAGCAGGAGCTTGCGGCTGGCGGCCTCGACGAGCGATTGCGCCGTCGCCGCCGCGACCTCGCCCGCGGCCTGCTCCGGCTCGCGCGTGCGCACCGTCGTCAAGAGTTCTTCCTGCGCGACCAGCAACTCGGGACTGTAGATGGAGACCAACGGATCTCCTTTTTCCACACGCTGCCCGACGTAATTGACCATCAGCTTGTCCAGACGGCCTTTGATCCGCGACGAGACGAAGGCCCGACGGGTCTCATCGTAATCCACGGTCCCGACGGTACGAATTTCCCGGCTCAGCAGTCGGTACGAGACAGGCGTGGTCGCCACCCGGCCCATCTGCACCTTCAGCGGGGTCAGTTGTACCTGGGCCAGCACGCCCTCGGGGAGCGCCTGGCCCCCACTCTTGGCGCGCTCCGAAAGTGGCATCCCGCAGATCGGACAGCTACCCGGCTCTACCCGAATAATGTTCGGGTGCATCGGACAGTAGTACTCGGTCTCCTGGGCCTGGACCGCGGCTGGAGCGCGTGCCGGCCGCCGCCAACGGTCATAGTAGTTCATGATGTCGTCCCAGTTGCCCGCCACCACGCCTACGATCACCATCAGGAAAATGAACCTAAGGCGCACGTTCATGATGCGCAGGAACGTCCACACCCGCCCCGCGATCGAGGGTTTACCCGCTGACGGCGCCTGGCCGGTTTTCTGGTTCATGGGTCAACTCCTTAGTAGAACGAATTGACGATTTGCGATTGACGATTGGGGATTGGGGACTATCGTCAATCGTCAATCGTCAACTCCAATCGGGCCGCTCCCTGACGGTCGCGGTTCGGATTCCAGTCGGCCGCCCACCTCACGCTCCAGTTCCGCCCGACCCACCAGGCCATCGCGGAGAAACTCGAGGATTCTCAGCCGGGTCATGATCAAGTCTTCCTGGGTCTGGAGATAGATGGTCAGGTTTTCCTGGCCGGCGATGAACGCCTGCTGGGCCAGCTTCAAGTTCCGCTCGACTTCGGGCATGACCGAATCGCGGAAGAAACGCACTTGAGCACACGCCTGTGCGTAGATGATCCGCGTTTCATAGACCCGGCGAGTGATCTCCTGGGCGCGGGCGTCGTACTCGGCCAGGCGCTGTCGATACTCATGTACGGCCTTGGCTACCTGGGCCTGGTTGCGATCGAAGATGGGAATCTCCATCTCGATCATGGGCCCCAACGTGTACGTCACCTCGCGTCTGGTCACGCCGAACGGTGGGGTCATCGGGACCGAGGTCGCCGGCGGCATCCCGGCCAGGCCGTTGGCCACCCCTTCCGCGGCCGCGTTACCGAGTTGCCCGGGAATCCCCAGGTTCCGGGACCGCGGCCCCGGAGCCCGCTCGAAGGTAAAGGCGAGGGCAAGTTCCGGCCAGCCTTCGCGGTGCATGAGCCGGATGCGCTTCTCGGCGGCCTGGACATCCCACTCGGCTGCCTTGAGATCCAGACGCCGCTCCGCCGCCAGGCTCAAAAGGTCCGGCTCGCCGGCCGGCGCTTCGAGGACCTCTTGCGTCTCCTGCACCGGTTCGACCCGCCATGCATCGGTGGCCCCAGGGAAACCCATGAGCATGAGCAGTTCGCGCTGCAAGGCCCGATGCTCCGCCTCCATGGCCATCAGCTCCGACCGCAGCCGCAGGTAACGAATCCGCGAGAGGTTCACCTCGACTTGGGTGGCCTGACCGGCCGACTGGCGCACCTGGATGATGCGCGTGGACTGGTCCACCACCCCCATATTGTCCCGGATCAGCTCAATGGCCCGCTGCGTATACTGTAGGCGTGCGTATACCTTCTTCACCGCCGCGGCGGTTTCGACGGCGCGGTCGGCCACCCGCACCACTGCCTTCCGCAATTCGGCGGTCGCCACCTCCTGGCGCGCGGGGATGAGCCAGAGGTCCTGCAAGGGCTGCATGGGCAGGGCGTTGCTGCGCAGCATGGTGCGCCCGCCGCCGTCGGGGAACATCATCATGAAGTTGAAGGTGGGGTTTTGCAGCAGTCCGGCCTGCACCAGGTCGGCATTCGCCTGCCCGATCATCTCGAGATCGGCCCGCAGTTCGCGGTTGTTGCGCAACGCCATGACCACGGCTTCATCCAGCCCGAGAACGGACTGCCCGTCCCACGGGGGCGGCTGATCGTCCCAAGGCACGGTCCACGCCGGCCGCTGACCTGTATGCTGTTCGACCAGGTCGATGGCCTCCTGCACTTTTTTGTCCGCGTCGAGGGTGGCACATCCGCCCACCGTGAGCATAGCTAGGCTCGCCAAACACCGTCCCTTTCCACTCATGTCGAGTCCCCTGCGCACGAGCGTTTGTTACCGCCAACTGCCCACCGGTTCGAAATGATCCGGGGCGACGGCCCCGACCGAGCCCGAGCGCGGACGCGCCGGGAAGCTAGGACGTGCCGTCCCTGCCCTGGAATCGGTCGCACTTAAGCCGCTGGGGTTAGCGCTGTCAAGACTCGTGTCAATGAAGCTGTGCGTGCTTGTCGGCACCGGGAAGCTAGGACGTGCCGTCCCTGCCCTGGAATCGGTCGCACTTAAGCCGCTGGGGTTAGCGCTCTCAAGGCACGCGTCAATGATCGTGCGCGTGCTCGCCCGCGCCGGGCGCACTGCGCGCCTCGTCCTCGCCGTGCGCAGTCTTCATTTTCGGGGACATTTTCCCGGCACCCATCCTGATGCCCTGGGCGGCCAAGTTGGGCGCATACTCCGCGAGATTGGCCTGGAACCTGGGAGCGCACCCTGCGCAACAGAAGAAGACCTGCTGACCGTTCGGGAGCTCCGCGAAAGCGCTGGGATTGATCTCGCCTCCCGAGACCGGGCACTTGGTCTGGTAGGAATAGCTGTTGGCCAGATTGGCCTCGTACTTGCTCGGCTCATTCTTGAACTTGGCCACGCAGTCCTCAGAGCAGAAACAGACCTTCTGTCCCTCACGCTCCACAAACACCTCGTCGTCCACCGGCTTGCCGCTCACCGGACACGTGACCTGAACTTTCGGTCGGCCGGAGAGCGTTTTTCTCTGCTCGGAGACCGCCTCCGCGTACTTCTCGGGACTGGATCGGTATTCCGTGAGGCCATCGACGCTGTTGAAGAACACCGGCCCTTGGTCGGTCCTGATACTGACGGCGAAGTCGACCGGTTCACTCGTGACGGGGCACTTGGGCAAGGCCACGTTCACCCCCGGGTCCGCCTTGGCCTTCTTGCCGCCGTCGCAGCCACACGCCTCCGCCTTACCGACGCCCAGAACCAGTCCCCAAACCAATCCCACCACAAGAATGTAGGACCGGCTTTCCAGCCGGTCTGAAAGCCTGGAAAGCCTACCCCACAGGTTCTTCCTGTTAACCGCCCTTGAAACCCAGCGCATCATTTGTCACTCTCCTGTCGATGAAACTCCCGGCCCTGCGGACCGACTCCCGCTGAGTCGGCCGTTCCTTCGTTTCGGCCAGTGGTACGAGGTTAGATGCCCGACCCCCTGGGGTTCTTCCGCCGT
>JAZDKM010000176.1:0-13270 GCA_043803085.1 Planctomycetota bacterium | reverse complement strand
CATCATCTCACGAACCAACCGGGCGCTGAACAATCCGCTGTATCCGGCGATCTCGTACAGATATTGGCTGTCCCGTTGGACCCCCTCAGGCGGGTTGATGGCCCGCGCGAAGGGCTGGATCAGCCCCGCGTGGTTTATGAAGCTGCCCTCCCGTTCGGCAAAGGAACAGGCCGGCAGGAGCAACGTCGCCGCCTGCGTGAATACGTTTTCAAACAGGTCCTGGGCGATGACGAAGGCGATCTTGGCGGTCGCCGCCCCCAACTCCTTGTTCACCCACGGGCGGGGATAGCCGCCGACGATCCAGGCGGCCGAGAACGCGCCGGCCGTCGCCTTCTGAATGAATTCCGCCAGGGTCGGTACACTGCCGCGGGCGCTTTGGACGATCAGTTCCACGCCCCGCCGGTTAGGGCACTTCTCGCTGCGGATGATGAATCGGGTGTCGCCGTCCAGGGCACCAACGGGGAACTTCTGGTCCTGTCCCTCCGTGGGAATCGGGCCGATGAACAGGCTCGCCTGCGGGGCAAGACCCCGGATAAACCGGGTCAGCAACCAGGTCTCCTCACACGACATGAACGGCGACAACATGACCGCGAGCTTGTCGCCGCCCTCCTCGCGGACGATGGCCTCGAGCCGCACCCGGACGATGGCGGGGATTTCTTCCCAGCGCGGGTTCTGCTGCACGCCCAGGCCCCGGCGGAGAGTAGGCCGAGTGATGCGCTTCTCATCGTGGATGTACGTGTATCCGAACCGGCCTTCATCGCACATCCACCACTCGTTCACGCCGGGGTTGAAGCGCGGCCGCAGCCGATGCACGTGGTCTTCGTTCTGATCCACGTGGATGGCACAGCCGGTGCTGCACCCCGGGCAGATCGACGGCGTGCCCTTCAACAACCAGACCCGCTGTTTAAAGAGAAAATCCTTGTCCAGCAGGCATCCGACCGGGCAGAGATCCACCACGTTGCCCTGTAACGGATTGTCCAGCGGCAGGCCGGGGAACACGTCGATTTCACTCCGCGCCCCCCGGTTCACCGCGCACAACTCGTGCGTGCCGGATACCTCGTCGGTGAAGCGCACGCAGCGCGTGCAGAACACACAGCGGTCCGCGTAGAGCAACGTCCGCGGGCCGATGTCCTTCTTCGGGTTGACCTGCTTCTGCTCCATCATCCGCGAGGCGGGCTCGGCGAACGCCTCGGTGTAATCCTGCAGGTAGCACTCGCCGGCCTTATCGCAGACCGGACAATCCAGCGGATGATTAAGCAGGTAGAACTCCATGGTCCGCGCCCGGCCGGCTTCGATGACCGGCGCGTCAAAACGCACCTCCATCCCGTTGCGGACCGGCGTCTGGCACGACGGCACCAGACGAGGCGACCAGTCCATGTCCCCGGTCTTGGGGTTGGGCACTTTCATCTGCATAAGGCACAGCCGGCAGGAGGCCACCACGCTCAGACCGGGGTGATAGCAGTAGTGCGGAACGTTTAACCCGGCTTCGAGGGCGGCCTGCAATACGGGCATGCCCGCGCGGCACTCGAGTTCTTGTCCGTCGATCGTGATCTTGGCCATAAGCAGTAGGTCGGGTCATCGGACCCGACAACTTTTCCCTTACCTCATCGCGTCCATGGTGTCGGGTCGATGACCCGACCCACTAGTTCACGATCGCCAATACCGTCTCCAGGCGCCCCGGCGCCTGCTGGCGAATGTGCTCCTCGAACTCGGCTCGGAACTTCTGCACCAGGGTCTTGACCGGGAAGGCGGCACCGTCCGACAGACCGCAAATACTCAATCCCGGCATCATGCCCATGTTGCCGGCGGTTTCCGCCAGAATGTCAAGGTCTTCGAGACGACCGGCCCCCTGTTCGATCCGTCGGGCGATTTTGTACATCCACGAGGTCCCCTCGCGGCACTGAGTGCATTGCCCACAGGATTCCATGGCGAAGAAGCGGGCTACGTTTCTCAGCACAGCCCGAATGTCCGTCGCGTCGTCGATCACCACGGCCGCCGCCGTCCCCAGCCCCAGCAGGCCGTAGTTGACCGGATCGCGGAAGTCCATCCGCATCTCGAGCTCGTCGGCCGTGATCACGCCCATGGAGATTCCGCCCGGGAACACCGCCTTGACCCGCTTCCCCTCGCGCATGCCCCGCGCATATTCGTCGCCGAAAATCAGGTCGCGCAGCGTGAGGGTCATCGGTCCTTCGAAGCACCCCGGCCGATCCACCGGACCGCAGACGCAGAACAGCTTGGGTCCGTGGCTGCCCGGCGGTCCGATGCTCTTGAACCAGTCTGCGCCGCGTTCGATGATGTGCGGCACGTTGCACAGCGTCTCGACGTTGTTCACCACGGTCGGTCGCCGGAACAGACCCTCGACGGCCGGAAACGGCGGCTTGATCCGCGGAAAGCCCCGCTTACCTTCGATGGACTCGATCAGGCCGGTTTCTTCGCCGCAGATGTAGGCACCCGCCCCGCGGTGGATATAACACTCCAGACTGTAGCTGCTGTTCAGGATGTTCTTGCCCAACAGCCCCGCGGCGTAAGCTTCGTCGATCGCCCGCTGGAGGATGTGGAACGGCTCGTGGAACTCGACGCGCATGTAGATGTAGGCGATCTGGGCCTGGGTAGCGTAGGCGGAGATGATGGTGCCTTCGATCAACTGATGCGGGTCGTGCTCCATCAGCACCCGGTTGGAGAAGGTCGGCGGTTCGGACTCGTCGGCGTTGACGCACAGGTAGGTGCGCGTTCGATCGGCGGGCAGGAAGCCCCACTTCACGCCGGCGGGAAAGCCGGCCCCTCCGCGGCCGCGAAGGTCCGCGTTTTTGACCTCCTCCAGCACCTCCTGCGGGGTCATCTTCAGCGCCTTGGCCAGCGCCCGGTATCCGCCCCCCGCGCGGTACACCTTGAGCGACCTGGAGTCCGCCAGCCCGACGTTCCTGAGCAAGACCGGTTCGTATCGTGCCATCGGTTGGTTTCGCTCATCCCCAGTCAGGCCACGTACCATACTCGACTGGGGCAAAAACTCCAAGTATCAGATGGCCCAACGGAAGTACCATAGACTCCACGCCGTAAAGACCGGGGTCAGCACCCTCCGCCGCAGGCCGTCGCACCCCGGCGCAAGGACCGCGAGCAGCACCACCAGATAGTCCAACGAAAACCGGTTGTATCCCCACTGCAGCCAGCCGGTCGCGTGATAGAGCAGCACTCCTGCAACCACGATCGCCGCGGACACCAAGAGCCAGCGCAACGCCCCATCCGCCCACAGGCGGCGGACCTCCACCCACAAATAGAGCAGCAGCGGCGTCGTCCACCAGATCCCTGTCCCCGAAGGGTTCGCCTTAAACCGCACGATCCCATTGACCGACTCGGGCGTCGGGAAACCCAGGTTCATATAGTAGAAATTGCGCGGAAGATAACGCAGGGAAAACAACCCGCTCCGCTTCGTTTTATCCGCGAATGGCGTGCCTAGACCGGCGTAAACGTAACGATAGCCCGTGTCCAGCGGGTTCCCGAACTTCAGCGTGTTCAAGGTCATGGGCAGCGCCGCCATGACCGCCGCACACAACACCGCCAGCCCGGTACGGTACCACCGCGCCGCTCCGTTCCGCCCCGCTACGGCCGCGAAGACCAGCGGGATCAGGTAGGCCGCGGTCAACTGCCGCGACCACGCGGCTATCACCAGGCCAATCCCACCCAGCCAGATGCGGCGCCGGCCGAAGTAGTCCAGCAGGAAGATGAGCAACCCGATCTGGGACAGGAGGTGGTCGACGTGGTAGGTGTCGCCCTTGGCCAGCGCCTGGTTCACCACCGGCAGCATCGAGGTACCGAACAGATAGCCCAAGGTCAGGACGACCGCCAGCCAGACCGGCTTCGTCCGTCTCCGAAACAACAGGTAGGCCAGTGCGGGCAAGGGAACCGTCAACAGGAACAGCACCTGCAGATGCACACCCTCAGGGGACCACTTCAGCGCCACCAGGGAAATCAGCGTGAACATCGGCGGGTAGACGTTGTAGGCCTTCCCCTCAAACAGGGCGGTATCCTGGGTACGGAATTCCAACTCCAGCCGCCCGTGGAGTATGGCCGCCGCCTCCGCTACGTTGGAATTGTGCTCGGGGGTCAGCAGATAAGGATAGCGCAGCGCGTTAGCGTCGATCAGAAAGTAAAAGGCAACGTAGACTACCACCAGGCCGACCACCCCGCGCACCCAGAGCGGCGCACGGGCAATGCGTCCCTGAATCCTCGCCCAAAGATCTGAAGGCGCATCGCTCAAGGATGGTCATGCCGCCAATCAGAAATTGAGAATTGAGAATGGAGAATGGAGAACGCGGAACCAGGCAGAGAAGACCCTGTACTTCTGAGAGCTCGCCGTCTCCATTCCCCATGGAACCGGTGTGGAGAACGGAGAAAGCGGGCCAACAACAGTGCTGCGCACTGGAGGCCTCGCTCCTCCCTCCTCATTCTCCATTCTCCATTCTCCATTCTCCATTTTCCATTGCCCTTCGCGGCTGCCGGGTGCGGGCCGTCAAACCGGTCGCTTCGGGGGACGGCCGGCGCGTCGTTGTCGGGATCGGCAAGAATCCGGTCCAGGTCCTCCGGCCGCACACACTTGTGCACCTTCTCGTTAATGAGCATGCACGGCCCGTAATCGCATAGCGCCAGGCACTCCTCGGTCACCAGGCTGTACTCGCCGTCGGGCGTGGTCTGGTGCTCGTCGATGCCCAGCTTGGCTTTGATCGCCTCCAAAAGCGTGATCCCGCCCATCACTTCGCAGCAGACACTGCGACAGACCGTGATGACCTTGCGGCCCTTCGCCTGCGTCCAGAAGTGGGTGTAGAAAGAGAGGGTGTCCAGCACTGCGGAAGGAGGCAGTTCCAGCAGTTCGGCCGCCTCTTTCATCGCCTGATAATCCACGTGACCCAGTTCATCCTGCACCACGTGCAGGGCCGGCAAGAGCGCCGCCCGTTTGGTTTCGTAACGCGGCAGGAACGATTCAATCTTCTTGCGGACTGCCTCGCTCAACACCGGAGCGGCTTTGGGGTCGATGACCGGTGACTTACGATCTATTGCTTTCCAGGCCATAGTCCCTCCGCGGGTTCAATCCACCACAGAGACAGAGAGAATGTAATGAACAATTGGATCCTCATCTTCTCTGTGCCTCTGGGGCTCTGTGGTCATCTTACCTACCGGTCCAACTCCGCCGCGATGATATTCATCCCGCTCAGCACCGCAACCACGTCGCTGATGCGGTGTCCCACCACCAGATGCGGAAAACACTGATAGTTAATGAAGCTCGGCGGCCGACACCGCACCCGATAGGGGCTGTTCCCCCCGTCGCTGACCAGGTAAAAGCCCAACTCGCCGTTGGCCGTCTCGTTTGCCGCGTAGACCTCGCCCACCGGCGGCGTGAAGCCGCGGTTGGTCATAATCTTCTCGAAGTGATGGATCAGCCCCTCGATGCTGAAGTACAATTCACGCTTGTCAGGCAGGGTCACCTTCTCGTCGGGCAGGACGTTCACCGGCCCCGGCGGGATGTTGTCCACCAACTGCTCGATGATCACCCGCGACTGGCGGATTTCCTCCAGACGCACCAGATAGCGGGCCAGGCAATCGCCGCCATAGCTGACCGGCACCTTGAACTCGACGGCCGAGCTGCCCTTGCCGTCCCAATGGTCGGCATAGCACAGGTACGGCTCGTCCTTGCGCAGGTCCATGCGCACGCCGCTGGCCCGGGCCAATGGGCCGGTCAACCCCCAGTTGAGCGCGTCGTCGTGGCCGATGTAGCCGATCCCCTTGGTCCGCTCGATGAAGATGCGGTTGCGGGTCAGCAGCTTTTCCAGGTCCACGATCGCCGGTTCGAGGGGGTCCTGGCAGAAGGCTTTCACCTTCGCCGGCCACTCGGGAGTGATATCCTCCTTCAGCCCGCCGACGCGGGTGAAGCTGGTGGTGAACCGGTGCCCGCAGATTTCCTCGATCAGGTCATAGATCATCTCGCGGGCGTTGAACGGGTACATGAACGCGGTATACCCGCCGAGGTCCAGCCCGGCGCACCCTACGCACAGCAGATGGTCCTGAATACGGGCCAGTTCGGCCACGATGGTGCGGATGACCTTGCACCGGGGGGTCAACTCGATCCCGAACAGGGCCTCGCAAGCATGATGCCAGGCGATGTTGTTCGCGGTGGGCGACACGTAGTTCATGCGGTCGGTCACCACCACGTACTGATTGTAGTTGTGGTGTTCACCCAGCTTCTCGAAACCGCTGTGCAGGTACCCGATGTGCACGGTACAGGCGACCACCCGTTCGCCGTCGAGTTCGAGTACGTGGCGCAGGGTCGTGTGCGTCGCCGGGTGCTGAGGCCCAAGGTTCAGGCACCACAGATCGGCCCCCGGTTCCACCGGTGCATAACTCGCCGGTTGCGGCGTATATGGCAGGGTCGTCATGGCTCTTTGTAGGGGCCGCGGTTGCGGACCCATCACTATCCGGTCCGCAATAGCGGACCCTACACTAACAGCTTCTACGCGCTCTCGCGCGTCACCACGGTGTAATTCTCCCGCTCCCCGCGCCCGCGGAGCGGGTAATCCTTGCGCAGCGGATGGGCCTCAAAACCTTCCCAGGTCAGGATCCGCCGCAGATCGGAATGCCCCGCGAAGCACACCCCGAACATATCCCACACCTCCCGCTCCTGCCAGTCGGCCGCTTTCCAGATCGAGACCACCGAAGGGACGGTCGGAGCGGGGTCGTTCACGAAACACTTGACCCACAGCCAGTGCCCCAGCGCAGTCGAGTGCAGCGTGTAGGTCACCGCAAAGCGATCGGTAGCGCCGGGAAAGTTCAGGTAGTCAATGCCGTTCAGGTCGGAAAGCCGATCGAAGCGGCACCGCGAATCATGGTAAATGAACCGCATGACCTCGAGCAAGCGCGCCGGCGGTACCCGGAGGCACATCTGGTGCGGCCCCGATCCGCGTTCGAGCAGCGGCGCCGGTGAGAAATCTATGTCGCCGAAGCGCTCCCGCAACGCAGCATAGACCTGCTCAAACCCCTTACTCGAAATCATGCCTCACCTGGTCCTCTGCGGTTAATCATCCGCTTTCCCCACGGTTTCAGTACCCACCTGGACCGGCGGCGGGATGACGATCCCTAGGCCCTTACCGCGCTGACTGCTCGGCACCACACCGTCCTCGTCCACGATCCTCTGGATCGCCATGACGCCCTCCAGCAGCGTCTCCGGCCGCGGGGGGCAGCCCGGCACGTACACGTCCACCGGCAGAAACTGGTCGATCCCCTGGATCACGGCGTAGGTGTCGAACACCCCGCCGCTGCTGGCACAGGCCCCCATGCTGATGACCCACTTCGGCTCGCACATCTGCTGGTAAATCCGCTGCAGCACGGGAAGCATCTTAATCACCACCCGGCCGGCCACGATCATCATGTCGCACTGCCGGGGGGTGAAGCGCATGGCCTCGGCCCCGAAGCGGGCGATGTCGTAGCGGCTCGCCCCGGTGGACATCAACTCGATCCCGCAGCACGCCGTAGCGAACGGCATCGGCCAGAGCGAGTTGCGGCGCGACCAGTTGACCGTGTATTTACGCAGTTGCCCCACGAGATAGTCGAGGCGCGTGGTCAGGATCTCGTCTTTGGACATCGCCTGCGGCGCGTACGCCGACCGGTCTAATCCCATCGGAACACCCCCTTGCGCCACTCGTATACATATCCCACCAGCAGGATCACCAGGAACACCCCCATCCCGGCCAGCAGGAAGTCCTTGGAAACGGTCCAATCCCCCATCTTGAGGGACGCACGCTCATCCATGGCGCTGTGGTAGAACACCGGCACCCACGGCCAGAGAAACAACACTTCCACGTCGAACAGCAAAAACAGCAGCGCCACCACGTAGAAACGCACGTTGAACTGGCGCCGAGCGTCGCCGATCGTCGGCACGCCGGATTCGTAGGTTCCGCCCTTGGTCGGCCCCTTCCGTCTCGGGCCGATCAGGTGGCCCAGAATCAGAATGGAACCGGCGATTGCAACCGCTACCGCGATCACGAACAGGATCGCGACATAGGGCTGAAGTTGGCTAGCGCCGCTCAAGATCCACCCTCCGTACGGGACCGACTGTCCCTATGGGACCGGCTTTCCAGCCCCTCCCGGTGGGACCGGCTTTCCAGCCGGTCGATTCGTTCCGTCGGTCGGGCTCCACGCGACACCATCACCTGTCCCGCAACATCTGCGAGATTCTAGGGGCTGCCTTCTGATCTGACAACGCGACCGCGACCGTCAGCCCGCTGTCCATGAACCGGCGCCATCAGGAAGCGCTTTCTCCTCGGTGGTCCTCGGCGGCTTTCGCCGCTAAAAGCTCGAGCACGTCGACCAGATAAGCCGCCAAGTCGGTCTTAGGTCCCGTGCGCGGAGCGGACCATCCCTCGCCGAGTACGAACACCTCGACCGTGGTGTCATCCCGCCCGATCCCTGCCGGATGGTTCAGCACGATGGCGTCACAATGTTTCTGGCGCAGCTTGGTTTCGGCGTGAGCTTGGGCTTGGGCGGTCTGCTCCAGGGCAAAACCGACCACCATCCGGTGCTCCTTCAGGCGCCCCAACGCCGCACAAATGTCCTCGGTGGGCTCCAAGGTGACCGAATACGCCTCGGTGATCTTGGGGGGCTTGCCCAGGGTCCGCGCCGCCGGCCGATAGTCGCAGACCGCCGCGCCCATCACCGCGGCGCCACAGCTCTCGAAATACTTAAGGCAAGCGTCAAGCATCTCGCGCCCGGTCATCACCGGCACGAATTCCACCCCCTGCGGGGCCGGCAATTCGACGGGACCGGAGACGAGAACTGCCTCGTGGCCGCGACGCGCCGCCTCAGTGGCGATGGCATAGCCCATCTTTCCGCTCGACGCATTGGAGAGGAATCGAACGTCGTCGAGATACTCCCGCGTGGGTCCGGCGGTTACGAGGATGCGCACGGGCTAGGGTCGTTCCAAAGCCATCTTTTCGTAACGGCCGGCCAGGACGCCAGCCGCTACAAGCGACACCGGGTGGGGTTAGGTAGGGCAGGTGGCGTTCGCCATCGGCGAACGCCACCTGCCTCGCCTCTCACCCGGAACGCGTGCTCCGAGGCGGACGGGCCTTGAGCAACTCGACGGCGGCCTGGGTGATATCGTCCGGCTCCGCCATCCGTCCCATCCCGAGGGTCCGGCACGCCAGCCATCCCTCCCCCGGCCCGACCAGGTGGTAACCAGCCTCTTTCAGCCGGGCGAGGTTGTTTTGCACAAAGCGGTTTTCCCACATCCGAGTGTTCATGGCCGGGGCCAGCAGAACCGGTGCCGCCATACTAGCCAGCAAGGTGCTCACCAGGTCGTCCGCAATGCCGGAGGCGATTTTGCCAATGACGTTGGCCGTCGCCGGAGCCACGATGCACAGATCCGCCCGTTCGGTGACATGGATGTGCTGGGCATCGTAGTCGGCCGTCGCGTGCCACAAGCTGATCAGCACTTCGCGCCCGGAGAGGGACTGAAAAGTCAGCGGCCCCACAAACTGTCGGGCCGCACGGCTCATCGCCACGGTCACCCCCGCCCCGCGCTGGGCCAACGCGGACACCACGTAGCCGACCTTGTAGGCGGCGATGCCGCCACACACGGCTACCAGCACCTCATAGCCCGCCAGTTCGCCGGGTTGCGCCGCTTCAGGCTTCGTCATCGGCGCTGGACTCCTCCATCGGGGCCTTGGGGCGGATCTTGTCTTCCATGATCTCCCGGACGACCAATTCCATCAGGGTCAGGCCCTTGTCATCCACCATCGGCCGCGCCCCGTGCATGAGTTGGACCAGGCGCCGCTGGATCAGTGCGGTCAACTTGAATCGTCCGCCGAGCTTATCAACGATGGCATCGTCCTTTAATACTTCGATCATGGTTTCTGCCGCTCCTGTTCGATCATCTTCAGGATGTCCGTCACCGTGAATTCCAAATCGTCATTCACCACAAAATAAGGATAGGCGCCCGAATCGCGGGCAAAGCCAATCTCGCCGTCCGCCGCCGCCAGACGTTGGCGCAACTGCTCCTCGGACTCGGTGGCCCGGCCGGCCAGACGGGCCTTGAGGGACTCCATCGTCGGCGGCAGCACGAAAATGCGGACCGATTCCGGGACGCGCCGGGCCGCCTGCACGCCGCCCTGCACGTCGATCTCCATGATCACGTCGCACCCCCGGGCCAACGCCTGATACACCGGTTCCGCGGGGGTGCCGTAGGATTGCCCGCAGTACTCGGCCGTCTCCAGGAAGGCACCCGCGGCCTTACACCGCTCGAACTCCTCGCGGGACACAAAATCGTAGCTGCAGCCTTTGGCCTCGTTGCCCCGCGGCGGGCGCGTCGTCGCCGACACACTCCACACCGCTCCGGGCAGACGCTCCAGCAAGGCATTGCAGATCGACGTCTTGCCGGTACCCGACGGACCGCTGACCACGATCAGTTTGGCTTTGTTCCTCCGTGCGGCCGGCGCCGCGCCGGTCGCGCTACTCGACATTCTGGACCTGTTCTTTGAGCCGATCGATCAGCCCCTTGATCTCCACCACCTGTCCCGCGATCTCGGCATTGTTGCTCTTGCTTCCGATGGTGTTGGCCTCCCGTAACATCTCCTGGGCGAGAAAATCCAGCTTCCGCCCCGCGTGCTCCCGGCCGTGACACAGCCGGGCAAACTGCTCCAGGTGCGAGCCGAGCCGGGCGACTTCTTCGTTGATGTCGCAACGCTCGGCATAAATGGCCACTTCGCGGGCCAGCGCATCCTTGTCCAGTTCGATCTTGGCCGGCCCCTCGTTCAGCAGCATCTGCACGCGGGTCTGTAAACGCTCGTGGTAATCTTGAATGACCGCCGGCGCCCGCCGGGTGATCTCCGCCAGGTGTGTCCGGGTCTGCTCGCAATGGGCCAGCAGGTCTTCGCATAGCGCGGCGCCTTCCACTCGCCGCATGTCCATCAGTTTCTCCAGGCCTTCCTCCACCAGACCCCGGACGAGTTCCCAATACTTCTGACGCTCCGCTTCATCGAGGATCGGGGCTTGGCAAACGCCGGGCATGGCTGCCACGGACCCCAGGTCGAGCGTGGCGTGCACTCCCGGAGGTAGCTTCACGGCGCAAATCTGCTCCACGTAGCCCTGTAGCGCTCCAGGATTGATCTTGTATTCCGTGGTGCTTTCGTTGCGCACCCGCACGACGCAACTGATGCTCCCTCGCCCCAAGCGTGTACGCAGCGCTTTCTCCACTTCGCCCTCGAAAAACTGCAAGTGCTCCGGCAGCTTGATCGCCGCCTTGAAGTACCGGTTGTTCAGGCTGCGGATTTCCAGGGCGTAGGAGATACCGTCGGCGCAGGTCTGCGCATCTCCGTAACCGGTCATGGACAGAATCATAAAGCTAGGGTGTCTCGTCGCCCTCGGTCTCGGGAGGAAGGGTCTCCCCGCCACCTCTCGGCTCGGTTTCGGGCTCCGCCGCAGGCGAGGGGCCGCCGACCGGCACCGCCGGCGTCACAAGGGGCCTCGCCGCCTTGGTGTCGGGTGCGGGAGTGCCCGGACCCGGGACCGGTACGGGCGAAGGCGTCGGTGACGGAGTACGCTGCACGGCGCCCGAGCTCTCGGCCACTGTGGGCTTGAACACGTAGTTTCCCACCACATTGAGCAGGAGGAAGACCGCCGCGAAGGCCACGGTGATCGCCGTGAACACGTCCCCGGTCTTGGCGCCGAACGCACTCCCTCCGCCGCCCCCGAAGGCGCCGGCCAATCCCTCACCACGCCCCCGCTGGATCAGGATGACCAGGATGAGCAACACACTGACCGCCAGGAGGCCGATGAGCATGATCCACTGCCACAACGTCATTTTGGGTCGTTCCTCGTAAAGGGCTCGCTGACTCGAGCCGGGTTCGATCGGGCACACCCGGATGCAAACCCTACATTCTACACCGATTGGGCGGCGGCGCCCACGATGGCCAGGAAACTTTCCGCCTTGAGGCATGCCCCGCCAACCAAGGCCCCGTCCACGTCCGGGCAGGCCATCAGGCCGGCCGCGTTGTCCGGTTTGACGCTCCCACCATAGAGAATCCTCAAGTTATCGGACGCTTCCGATCCCCACAGACCCCGGATTTTGGCCCGGAGGAAGGCATGGACCGCCTGGGCCTGCTCCGATGTGGCATTCCGGCCCGTGCCAATGGCCCAGACCGGCTCGTACGCCAGCACGACGTGCCGGGCATCTATGTCGGCGCTCAGGACTCCGAGGAGTTGCCGCTCCGCCACCGCCTCCGTTTGATGCGCCTTGCGCTGTTCCAGGGTCTCGCCCAAGCAATAAATCACGTCCAGGCCGACGGCCAGTGCCGCCCGGACTTTCCGATGGAGCAGGTCGCCGGTCTCGCCGAAATGCTGCCGCCGCTCCGAATGCCCGATGATGACATACGTACACCCCGCGTCCTTGAGCATGGGCGGGGAGATTTCGCCCGTGAAGGCCCCCTGATTCTCGCAGTAGCAGTTCTGCGCTCCGAGACGAACCGCCGTCCCCTCCAAGTCCTTTCGCAGCGGGTGCAGCAAGGTGAAAGGCGGGCAGACCACCACTTCGACCTTCTCGCCCCGGGCGCCTCCGGTGCGGATACCCGCGAGGAGCGCTCTCGCTTCTTGCAGCGTGTAATACATCTTCCAGTTGCCCGCGACCAGGGGTTTTCTCATGATCAACGCCTGAAGAATAACTCGCAGCCATCAGCCAGAGACAGGGAGCCAACAACCCTTTTGCTCTTGCCTCTTGCCTCTTGCCTCTTGCCTTTTGCCTCTTGCCTCTTGCCTTTTGCCTTTTGCCTCTTGCCTCTTGCCTCTTGCCTTTTGCCTCTTGCCTCTTGCCTCTTGCCTTTTGCCTCTTGCCTCTTGCCTCTTGCCTCTTGCCTTTTGCCTCTTGCCTCTTGCCTCTTGCCTTTTGCCTCTTGCCTCTTGCCTCTTGCCTCTTGCCTGTCCCTAGCTCATCCACCCGCCGGTTTCAACGCGGCGGGGCGGCGCGGGCGCGTCGCCCCAGCGGGTCACCCGGTGGCCGACGATGTCCGCCACCTGTTTGAGTTGCTCCATTAGTTTCGTGAAGCGGGCCGGCAGCACCGCCTGCGGGCCGTCACACTGCGCTTTTTCCGGGCAATTGTGCACCTCGATGATCAGCCCGGCGGCCCCGGCCGCTACCGCGGCCAAGGCCAACGCTGGCACCAGGTCCCGCTTCCCTGCCGCGTGCGACGGATCGACGAAAACCGGCAAGTGGGACAGCTCCTGCACGACGGGGACT
>JAZDKM010000175.1:0-3540 GCA_043803085.1 Planctomycetota bacterium | reverse complement strand
TGGATCTCAAGAGCTACCGACGTTTCCAGTCTGCGCCGCGTCGTCAGCGAAGCATCTACAGGAAGCTCATCCACGGCATCAGCACCCGCAAGTACGAGCGGGCCATCGAGGATTTCACTGACGGCTACGTGTCGGCGGCGGTGAAGAAGGGAGCCACTTTCGCGGGACCAAGGGAGCCAGGGGCGTGAGGGGTTGATGGCGGTGTGAGTGGTTCCGTGCCGGGGGTGGTGAAGCAGGGCCAGCGCACATTAAAACCCTTGCGCCGCAAGGACTTACGTCAACGGTTTTTCTTGTGATAGGTGATTCCAGGGCGCCACCGCATTGCGGTTTTCCGCCGAACATCGCTTAGCAAGGCGAAACTGAAGACAGACGCCGACTTCTCCTTTGCCTAGTTTGCCATGTTTGCCTATCTATGCGCGCTGGCCCTGGGGTAATTGTCCGGATGCGTGCACGCCAATCTGCTGCGATGTATCTCCATATGACAAGTACGTGACGGTCACAGCGAACTCGAACCCGTTGGACGATAACATTCCGGGCAGCACAAACCTGCCATTCGATGGGCGGTTTTTCGAGGACTGGGAGGGTGATTGTCGGCGGCGGTGAAGAAGGGAGCCACTTTCGCGGGACCAAGGGAGCCAGGGGCGTGAGGGGTTGATGGCGGTGTGAGTGGTTCCGTGCCGGGGGTGGTGAAGTAGGCCGGGCGATGGAGTAAAAGGCGTCGCGGGGCGGAATCGACGTTCCGCACCGCGACTTGACCTTCCGGGAGTTGGCACCTCCCTTGGGCCCGACCCAGCATGGCCGGAGACCTTGGGGTATTCAAGGCCGGCGTCGTCCGCAGCGTCGACGCATTCAAGGCCGGCGTCGTCCGCGGCGTCGACTGTGCTGGTTGAAGGGGTGCGAGCAATCGTTCCAGCCGAAGCATCCGCAGGCGCGGTATTGCAGTGAGGCCTGCCGGCAGGCGGCCCGGCGTTGGCGTGCCTGGCGAGCCCGACAGCGGTATCGGGCCACGGACCAGAGCAAGGCCTGCCGTCGGGGACAAAGCCGCCGGTATCGGGAGCGGCTTGGTCAACGGCAGGCTGTCGATTTGATCCTTCCCGCGGGGCGCGAGGGTCAGCGCCCAGCAGAGATTTCCAAAAAAATTTCGTGTTGCCGGCCAGGCTGTTACACCTGCTTTGATCCTCACCCTCGCTCTCCATTGCAGAGATTCTGTTCGTCCTTGTGCCGCCGAGCTTTACGGCGTGTCCTGGAGTGTGAGGGGCGCTGGCGACGACGGTGTCTCCGCCGCCGGATCGAGCGTCGTTCGGGGTGATCACCGGGTCGAAAGTTAAGCGTTCCATATGGCGGACGGGCGGGGCCGGGTTCTATGGTGCACGGATCAGGTGCAGAGGAAGGAGCGGGTGGGGCCGCTGGCGGTCCCCCCGTTTCCTTTCCCGACGAGGATCAGGACGTGTGCTCCTGCTGGGCAGCGCCTTCGCCGGGTAGCAGGGGCGGGAGATCCGTGGATGCCTGCCGGTTCGCCCGCCCAACCGTCCGACGGGCCCTGGACCAGCAGGAGCAGGGCCGAGTCGCAGGAGTTCGCCATCCCGAACTCCCGGAGCCAGGGCAGCGGCGAGCAAGCACTCTGGATGCCCATGAGGAGTTCATGCGCGAGCTGCTGGTCCGCTACCCGGATATCACCGCGGTGCGGATGCTGGAGGAACTTCGCCCATAAGCGTTAACATAAGGCCAAAAACCACGGTTTTCACGGATGGTGCAAGCCCGCGAATGCGTGGTTTTCTTCGGTTTGCGCGCAATGACGATCGTAAGTTAACGCTTATAGGAACTTCGCCCCCGCGGATTTGCGGGCCACTACACCATCGTTCGCCAACGACTCCGGGAACTGAGGCCGGCACCAGGACGGGAACCGGTGTTGCGCTTCGAGACCGCGCCCGGAGTTCAGGCCCAGATGGACTACGCCACCTACGAGTTGGACTTCACCCAGGAGGGCCGGCGGCGGGTGAATCTGTTCAGTTACCTGCTGGGCTACTCCCGGCGCCAGTACCTGCGTTTCGTGGCCTCACAGGATTTCGAGACCACGGTCCGCGAGCACATCCGGGCCTTTGAGTACCTGGGGGGCGCGGCGGCCACCTGCCTGTACGACAACATGAAGGTGGTGGTCTCGCGCTACGAGGATGACGAGCCGATCTACAACCCGCGGTTCCTGGCCTTCGCCACGCACTACGGCTTCCGGCCCTGGGCCTGCCGGTGCCGGCGCCCCCAAACGAAGGGCAAGGTGGAACGGCCCTTCCAGTTCGTGGAAGGCAACTTGCTTAACGGTCGGAGCTTCACGTCGCTGGACCACCTCAACGAGGTGACCCTCGAGTGGTTGAAGCAAGTGGCCGACGTCCGCGTGCATCGCGAGACCAGGCAACGTCCGGTCGATCGCCACGCCGAAGAACGCCCGTATCTGCTGCCCCTGCCCGAGAAGCCCTACGACACGGCGGAGGTGGTGTATCGCACGGTCAGCCCCGAAGGCTGGATCTCCTATCGCCAGAACGTCTATTCCGTGCCCTGGCAACACACCGCCCGCGTACTGCCGGTCCGAATCACCGAGTGCGAAGTGATCATCTACGGGCCGAACCTGGAGGAACTCGTTCGGCACCGGTTACTGCCGCGTACCGTGACCGGACAGCGCAGCATCCAGAGTGATCACCTGCCCGGAGAAGACATCCGCAACAAGCATGCCCTTCTGGCTGAGCGGTTTACGGAGTTGGGGCCGGTAGCCAGCCGTTTCCTGGAGGGCTTGGTGGCTGAACACCGTTATGGCAAGAACCAGGCTCACAAGGTCCTGGCCCTCCTGGGGACCCATCACCGCCAGGACCTGCTGGCGGCCCTGGAACGAGCGGTGCGGTTCCGGGCGTTCTCACTTTCGGCGGTGGAGCGAATCCTGGCTGTCCAGGCCCGGCCGAAGACGCCTCTGGATGCGCTGGCCGATGAAGAACGCTACCATCTGCGCCCGCTGCTGACCGATCGGCCGGTGCCGCCCCGGCCCACCGGGGAATATCAATCTCTCTTCGAGCAGGAGCGTCCCGATCATGCCGACCCGTCCCACCCAGAATCCCCAGAACCTTCGTGACCGCCTGCTGGACCACTTCGGCGTGCTGCGCATCCCGATCACGCCGGGGCAGTTCGACGCCGTCACGCGAAAGGCCGAGCGGGAACATCTCTCGCATCTGGAGTTCCTCGAAGCCCTGATCGCCGAACAAGCCAACCAGCGGCGCGAACGCAGTATTCAACATCGCATCCGCGAGGCTCACTTCCGGGAACCCCGGGACCTGGAAGCCTTCGACTGGAAGTTCAATGCCGCCACCATCGATCGCGTGCAGATCGAGGAACTGGCCACCGGCGACTTCGTCCGCCGCAACGACAACCTGGTCATGGTAGGCCAAAGCGGCGTAGGCAAGAGCCATATCGTGCAATCACTCGGCCGGCGAGCCTGCGCCCTGGGCTACCGCGTCCGCTACACGACCAGCGCGGCCCTGCTCAAGGACCTCACGGCTC
>JAZDKM010000174.1:0-10665 GCA_043803085.1 Planctomycetota bacterium | reverse complement strand
GGGCCCAGCTACCCTCGCCCGTCCGGGGCTTAGAAACTGCGGGACACTCTTCCCAGCCTGTCATGACCGCCTGGAAAGCCGGTCCCACATTACACCCAGGGCTCGCGCCCTGGGCTACATACCTTCGCCCCTGCCGGGGCTAGGCCGGAGTGCCACTGCTGTCACAGCAGTGGCACGCGATGGCGGCTGGGCGAGCGTGGCACCGTTCGAGGTGCAGTACGTCGTGATGATGGGCGACGTGGACAACGATGGTTTCGTGAAGAACGCGGACGCCAGCGCCGTATACGCGCACGTGTCGTTCCTGCCCGTGCCCGACGACAGCCGCTACGACATCAATGGCGACGGCTACGTGCAGAACGCCGACGCCAGCGCGATCTATCCGCGGGTGTCGTTTCTGCGGAAGCCCACGAAGCCAAGCGGACACTAAGAGAAACGCCGAAAAGCCGAAAAGCCGAAAGAAAACCTCGAAACCTCGAAACGTCGAAAAACCAAAATCAGAAAGCGGGACCGGTAGGGTGCGCGCTCGCGCACCATCCCCTCTGTCGGGCTCCGCCCGACTATAGCGTGGGTGGAGTTTTGGCGTCCTCGGCCTCAGCGTCGCGGGCGGGCCCGGGGCGAGTCCCTTTTTGCCACGGGCGAAACCACGAACGTGCGCCACCCCTCACGTTCAATCGCACGATCTATGGCCGGGTGGGGCGTAAGATACCAGACCAGCAGAACGTGACGCGCCGTAATGGGAATCGCCAGGAGGGTGGCCTCCGCGGGTAAGTCGGTCGCCTGAATACAGGAAGCCAGTTGTTCGGCCGGTAGTTCGTCCAGCGCCGCTGCCGGCTCGATCTTGGGATGCCCGATCACCAGATTGACTCCGCGTTGCCGCAGGTAGTCCGTCCCGACGAACCGTTTGTGCCCCGGCCGATTACTCACGATCCTCCCTTGGCGCGCGAGGGTCGCATCGGTCAGGCCGTGCATGTCCAGGGTCGTCAGCCCGGCGTAGTACGGCAGAATGCCCGCGACGGTGGTGGCGATGATCACTTGCTCGCCGGCGAAGAGGCGGTGGAGCTCTTTACCAGCTTCGGCCCAGAGTGCATTTTCGGTCTGCCATTTCAGATGCGCCACCGGCTCCGCCCGGTTCTCGACCCAACCAAACGTGCGCGCGTGGTGAAGCGAGCCATAGGCCATCCACACGGCCAAGAACACCGGGAGGTACACTCGTCGAGACCATGAAAACCGCGTCGCAGTCCACAATACGCCAAGCACAAACAGCGGCACGATCGGCACGAGCAGTCGGAACTCGATGAAGTCGCCGCCCATTCGCACCAGGTACGCGGCCCACAAAATCACGCCGGCCACCCCTCCGAGCAGGACGTGCCGCGCACGGACGAGCGGCACGGCGCCCACCAGGAAAACGATCCCCGGAAGCGGATAGCGGTACGTCTTGCAGAAGTCCCATACATAGGTGAGCCCAAAGTGCGCGGCCCCCGGTCCGGGGTTCTTGGCAAAGTAGGTGTTCGGCAGCGTCTCCCCGTAGTAGAAGCCTTTCCACACCAGCCACACGCCGACCATGACGGCCGCGGGAAGGAGAAGCACAAGAAGCTTACGGCCCAGGACCGCGTCGCTGACCGGCTGGAAAGCCGGTCCCACATTCGGCCGGCGGGGCTGAAGGCAGCCAAGGAGAGCGGTTGAAGAGGCGTTCCTCCGCACCGTAGTCCACAGGGACAGACCTGCCGAAGCCGCCAGCACACCGGCGAAGACCGCGAAGTCCATCCGCGTCAACACCCCGGCTGCGAGGACCAGCGACAGCGCGAGAAGGTCAAGCATCCGCCACTCGCCGCGTCGCTGACCGGCTGGAAAGCCGGTCCCACATTTGGCGAAAACCAGCCCCCACGCCAAAGCCAGCAAGAAGGTCTGCAAAGAGGTCTCCAGGCCGCCCGTGGCGAACGAAAGCACGGAGAACTGCGTGCCCACCAGGAAGACCGCCACCCATGCCCAGCGTACGCCCGGCAGGAGGAGCCGCGCGCTACGGTAGGTCGCGTAGAGCGTCCCCGCGAAGCAGACCAGTCCAAGGAACTGGGCCCAACGCACCGGATCAGCCCCGAGTCTCATCCCCGCCGCGACCAAGAGGACCCACAGGAAGTTCGTGTAGCCTTCGACCCGCTCGCCGGGGTTGTAGACCAATCCTGCGCCTTCCACCAGGTTCCGCGCATACCGGAAGGAGATGTAGGCGTCGTCCGCCGTGAAACGGTTGGCGTACGCCAGTCCCACGAGAGCGGTGATCAGGCCGACCGCTACCGTCCGCCGCAGCCAGGCCCTGCGCCGGACGTCCCGCGCACACACTTCAGGAGCGGTGCACACCGGCCCGCCGGCCCGGGCGAACTGGAAATAAATCACCACGCCCAGGATCGCGTACGGAACCAGGTACGCGACGCCGATGGTCAAGTAGGCCAACGTGGGAAAGCGACCCAGGGAGATCGCCAGGAAACGCTGTAGATGCGGATCAGGGTCCAGGTAGGGGAAAAGGACCGGCACCAACCAGCGCGCCGCGCACACGCCCAGCACGGCGTAGCAGAGTGGCCGCACCCGACCCCTCGGGCGGTGGTGGCCGCTCTCAGAATGCAGTGACGCCTCATCCATCAGACCCTCCGCATGCGGGCACCCATGATCGGAAACAGGCCCTTATGGGTCAACAAGTGTAGTCGTAGGCTCCACGGACATCGGCTCGGACACAGTCGGAGGGGTCTGGCCAGTGTTTGTGGCAACCTGGATCCCGGGAGGATGGAGAACGTCCTGGTGCCATCATCGCCTCTAAGAGCGTGTGTGACAAGGGGAGAGGCACGATGACGCCGTTCCACGCGGGTGGCATGGGTCTGGTCCGCCTCGGAACGAGGCGAGCCAGACCCGTGCGCCACGACCTTCCGGACCTCATGCACGGGTCCATTACCGGCCTCGCCGTGGGCTCGGCCCGTAACGGACCCATGCCACCCTGCGCTACACACCTTCTCGCACACCTTCTCGCACACCTTCTAAGGAGCGGGTCACGCGGAACGCTTGCAAACGATCCGGATCACGGATAAAGTTCGGGATTCGGCGTTCGTGCGCCCCGCGAGGGACCACGAAAAGTGTTGTCCGATAAAGGTTTACGGCTCAGGCTACCCGACGAGGCAAGGAGCCGGCCGTGTTCGTGGAAATCGAGGTTCGACCATGCACTATCCGAGACGTGTCAGCAAAATTAAGCGGGCCCGCAAGAGCGGGTTTCTTGCGCGCATGCGGACCCCTAACGGCCGCAAGCTGATCAACCGTAAGCGCCGCCACGGCTTCAAGCGTATCAATGTGGTCTGACCTCCCTTATCCGGGTGTCCAAGGCGACCCACTCGGCCACCGACAGTTCCTCGGCCCGACGGTCGAAGTCGAAGTGGGGCTCGAGGGCGTCCGTCACCTCTGCTCCCAGGTGCCTGCGTAGATTGAAACGCAACGTCTTACGGCGATAAGCGAAGCCCGCGCGGACCTGTTCCATGAATGCGCCCGGCGCACCTCCGTCGTATAAGGGCTTCTCCGCCGCGGTGATCCGGAGCATAGTCGAAGTGACCTGCGGCTCGGGCCAGAATGCCGTAGGAGGGACCACCGCGAGCGGCTGAATCGCACACCGGGATTGGAAGAGAATAGACAAGGGACCGTAGTCTTTCGTCCGCGGCGAAGCCGCCAATCGGTCCGCCACCTCCTTCTGCACCGTAAATCCGTAGAGCACGGGTGGCGTGTCACAGAGCAACAGATTCACCAGCGCGGGTGCGGCTACGCCATACGGCAGGTTCGCCACCAGTTTCAAATGCTCTCGGTCCGCCGCGCTCAACGTCCGGAGGGCCGAGAGCACTCCGTCCGCGATCCGGTTCCGGTTGGCCAGCACGTCGCCGGCGACCAGTTCAAAGTTGGTGCGGCCGGCAAAGCGTTCTTGAAGGATGGCTTGCATCGCAGCGTCGATCTCCACCGCGATGACCCGTTTGGCCCGGGCCACGAGCAGGTCGGTTAGCCCCCCGGTGCCCGGGCCGATCTCCAGGATGGTGTCGTCGCCGGTCAACGCGGCTGAGGCCGCCAGTCGCCGCATCAGGTTGCCGTCGATCAGGAAATGCTGGCCGAAGCGTTTGCGCGGGCTGACCCCGAACCGGTCGAGCACGGCCTTGATTTCCGTCTTGGTCTGAACGTGCTCGGTCATGGAAGGGCGCTCCGTGCCTCCGTAGCCAGGTCGATCGTCTCGATCGCGTTGCCCTCGAACCGGTTGTTCACGAAGGCGAACAGCAGGCGTTGCTCGGCCAGGCACCGCTCAATCAGCTCGTGCAAGGCTTCCCGGCCCGGGGGGTAAGGATCCCGGATGTGTTCGTAGGGCGAGAACTGCTCCACCGCCTGCTGATAAGTTTGGCCGGGCCGCAGCAGGAAGCGGGCGACCACGTGGTCGGCCGTGAACACGCCCGGCACACCCATTTGCTCGGCGACGGAGGGCATGCGCGTCCAACCGTTCAAGCAGTGGGCCACGTGGTGTTTTCGGAGGCACGCAAGGTAGTCATCCCCGGAGTAGAGGAACGACGGGTTTCGCACTTCCACCGCGAATCGGTAGCGGTCGGTCGGCAACTCAGCGAGCATTTCGTCCAGTCGGGCAACGAACTGAGGGGGTTCGCGCATCGGCCCTTCGTGGACGGTCCCGAACTCGAAGATGAGCACGCCCAGCTTGTCGCGATAACGCTCCAGCCGGGCCAGTAGCCTGTCGCGGACCAACTCGGCATTCATGAAATCGGGGTTCTCCGTGCCGGCCCGCCGACCGTAACGCGGCAGATCGGGGAAGCGTTGCACGGTCACGTCCTCGGGCACTTTGAGGCTGAAGCGAAACCCGCCGGACACTTGAGCGAAAGTTCGCTCCCAAAGCTGCGACGCAGGGAACTGGTAGAACGCGAAATCCCCGCACACCGTGGGGAAGACTGCGGCGTACTCCGTCAGGCATTCCTGCTCGAACTTTTTCTGCGAGAATTTGCCGCGCGCCTGGTAGCGGGCCGGTTGATACACCTGCCCCAGCCAGCCGGGGTACTTCCAACTGGAAGTCCCCAGGTATACGCCCCTCCGGGCCAGGCCCGCTAACCGGCCCCTAAGTTTCGCAGCAATAGGAAGTTGCGTTCCCGACGCCGTCGGCGCTTCGTGCCAGTCGAATCCACTTTGCTCGGCGAACACGGCGGTCTCCTGAGCCCCTCATTATAGGGCTTGGTCCGCGAACTTGAAATTAGGTTTTCGTTAGGGTATACTATCTGGGCTGCACCAGCCCGTGAGGGGGCGATGGGGGAATAGCGATGGGTAGAACCATGAACGGGTGCGGGGAACTTGACCCAGCGGCGATATTGCGGGCCACGCCGCGCAGCTTTGCCTTACGGGTTCGCGATCAGTCCATGATCGGCGCCGGCATTCAGCCCGGAGATATCGTTGTGGGGGAGTTCACCCCCGAAGCACGCGCGGGGGCGATCGTCGCCGCGCTGGTAGACGGCGAGTCCGTGCTCAAACGCCTGGTCATGCGCGAGGGTCGACCGATGTTGGTCTCGGAAAACACCCGGAGCCCCGCATGGCTACCGCTGTCCGAGTTGGTCGTTCAGGGTGTGATCCACACGGTGGTGCATCGGATTGAATAGCTCTTCCATGCTCCGCGCCATCCTTCATTTCGACGCCGACGCTTTCTTTGCTTCGGTGGAGCAGGCGGCCGACCGGCACCTGCGGAGGAAGCCGGTGATCGTTGGCGGGCTCCACCGTGGGATCGTCGCCTCGGCCAGTTATGAGGCCCGACGCTACGGCATCTATACGCCCATGCCGACGGGTAAAGCCCGCAGGCTGTGCCCCAAGCTGATTGTCGTGCCGCCCAACTTTGCGTTGTATGAGCAGTTTTCCGCCCTCATCTTCGGAATGGTGGAGGAACTCACCCCGGTGGTGGAAAAGCAGAGCGTGGACGAGGGCTATCTCGATCTCACCGGCACGCGGGCCTGCTTGCGCCGCGAACCGGAAGCGGTCGCCCAGAAATTGCAACGGGACGTAAAGGACTGGCTGAAGGTGACCATCTCGCAAGGGTTGGCCCGCAACAAGCTGCTCAGTCAAATTGCCGGCAAGCTACACAAACCCAACGGCCTGGTCGTCGTTCCGCCGCGCGCGGATGGCGAGTTGGCTTTCCTGCACCCGCTACCGGTCAAATGGCTGCCGGGCGTCGGTCCGGCGGGGATCCGGCTGCTTGAATCGGCAGGGCTGACCCGCATCGGCCAGGTGGCGCAAATGCCCTTGGGCTGGCTGACCGAGTTGGTGGGCGACACGGCTGGTCAGCTTCGCGATTTCGCCCGTAACCTCGACGACCGGCCCGTGATGACGAACCCGCCGGAGGCCCTGTCTTACGGGCACCAGGAGACCTTCGCCGAGGACACGGCCGACGCGGTTTTCGTCGAAGCCGTACTGCGTCAACTCGCAGACGAAGCCATGCGCCGCGTGCGGAGCGACGGCAAGCAGATTCGCACCGTGACGGTCAAAATCCGTTACACCGACATGGACGAGCACCAAGGCCAAGTGAGCCTGCCGGAACCGACCGACGTGGAGGAGCACGTTTATCCGCTGCTCACGCGGTTGCTCGACCGGTTGTGGGACCGGCGGGTGCGTTTACGCATGGTGCAGGTCAAGCTGTCCAACGTCTATACCGGTTTGAGCCAACTGGATTTATTCGATGTGCGGACGCGGCAGCGGGAATTGGCCATCACCTGCGCGGCGATCCGTGAGCGTTTCGGCCCCCAGGCCCTGATGCGCGCCCATGACTGGCAATTAGCTATCAGCCGTCAGCTATCAGCTTTCAGCCAGAAGAGGGCGGAGACGGTTGCAGATTGCGGGAAGAAGGGTCAAGAGGCCGCGGGGCCGACCAGAAGCGCTACCCTCGAACCCTCGGGTGGATAGCTGATAGCTGAGAGCTTTTATGTACGTTTCTCTCCACAACCGGTCAGCTTATTCCTTCGGCTCGGCGTTGACCTTGCCCGAGCAGTTGGCGGACTTCGCCATGACCCACAGCATGTCGGCCATGGCCTTGACCGATCTCCACGGCCTCTATGCTGCCGTACTCTTTCAACAGGCGTGTCATCAGAGGAACATCAAACCGATCTTCGGCGTGGAGTTGGAGTTGGCGGGCGACGCTTCCGTGACCTTGCTCGCGCAGACCTTAAGGGGCTATGGCCGCCTGTGCCGCTTGGTTTCGCGGCACCATCTTGGCGAACGCCCGCTGGAGCCGGAAGAGTTGAACCCGCACGCCGCGGAAATCGTCTGTCTGATCGGTCGTACTCCGAACGCCGCCGCCTTGGAACGGCTGATAGCGCTGTGGCGCGAGACCTTTGCAGAGCGGCTTTATGTCGAACTGAGTCTGCACCGCCGTGAGGATGCGCCGCCGGCCCGGCAGCGGGCTCGACGGGCCGACGAACTGGGTATACCGGTGGTGGCCAGTTGTGCGTCACGGTGCCTGCGCCGCGAGCAAGGGGGGGCCCTGCGGGCCCTGGCGTCCATCGGCACCCTCACGCTCCTGGATCAGCCCCATCCGGACAAACCGGTCGGCGCTTGGCACCTGCGGACGCCGGCGGCAATGGAGCGGCTGTTTGCTCGTCGGCCGGACGCGCTGGCCAACACCTATGTTATTGCCGAGCAGTGCAACGTCACTCTGGATCTGGCGCAGAATCGTTTCCCGTCATTTGCGTCACCTGACGGGCGGTCGGCCATGGAACACTTGCGGGAACTCGGCATCGCGGGTTGCCGGCGTCGCTACGTAGACGAGCCGCCGCTGCACGGCCTGGGCGGCAAACGCCCCACCCTGGCCGAAGCCCTCGAACGCCTCGAGCGCGAGTTGGCCATCATCGAACAAGTGCACTACGCGGAATACTTTCTGGTCTTCCACGAGATCGTGCAGTATTGCCGCAGCCAGGGTATCGCTACGCTGGCGCGCGGGTCGGCCGCCGATGCCCTGATCTGCTACGCCCTGGGGGTGAGTCATGCGTGTCCCTTCCGCTTCGATCTACCCTTCGACCGCTTCATCAACCCCGAGCGGGCCAAGTTCAGTAAAATGGCCGACATCGACCTCGATCTTCCGTGGGACCGTCGCGATCAGGTCATCCGCTGGGTCTACGACCGTTGGGGACACGACCGCGTGGCCATGATCGGCGCGCCCCACACGTTTCGCGCACGGGCCGCCGTGGGTGAATTGGGAAAGGTATTCGGCCTGCCGGCCCATGAGGTGCATCGGGTGACCAAGTTGCTGCCGCGTACGACCGCCGGGCAGCTTGGCGAGGCTCTGGCCGCAGCGCCGGAAGCGCGTGGGTTGCCCATCGAGGAAGAACCCTATCGCACGATCCTCCGAATGGCCGGCGCGTTGGAGGGTCTGCCGCGGCACTGGTCCATGCACCCTTGCGGTCTGGTGGTCGCGCCGGAACCGCTCACCGATCTGGTGCCCGTGCAACGCTCCCCCAAAGGACCGCTGGTCGCCCAATACGAGATGAACGCCATCGAGGACCTGGGCTTCATCAAGATCGACCTGCTGGGTCAGGCCGGCCTGTCGGTGCTCCGCGATACGCTCACGGAAATTGAGCGTACCCGGCACCACCACGTGGACCTGTGCCAAGACGTGGATTACTCCGATGCGGCCACCTGGGGCATGATCGCCGGTGGTGAGGCCCGCGGCGTACATCACATCGAATCGCCGGCCATGACCAGCCTCATCCGCCAGTGCCAGGTGCGCGACATCGACGGTCTGACGGCAATCGTGGCGATTATCCGCCCCGGCGCCGCCAACCAGGGTAAGAAAGACGTTTTCGCGCGTCGCTGTCAGGGCTTTGAGCCGCCGAGCTACGCGCATCCGGCCCTGGTGCCGGTGCTGGAGAAGACTTACGGCCTGATGGTCTTCGAGGAGCATATCTTGCAGGTGGCCGTCGAATTCGCCGGGATGAACCTGGGGCGGGCCGACGTATTGCGCCGGGCGCTCAACCGCGAGCATCACGCCCTGATCCGCGAGTTGAGAACCGAGTTCTA
The DNA here is from genome assembly GCA_043803085.1 of Planctomycetota bacterium. Lineage (GTDB taxonomy): Bacteria > Planctomycetota > Phycisphaerae > UBA1845 > UBA1845 > JAAEQG01. Next base: position 1,608 of record JAZDKM010000174.1, on the reverse strand, counting down.
CGCCTGCGCGCGCCGTTGCGGCCGGACCGACCCGGAGATCGACGCAGTGTGGGCACAGTTGGAAAGCTTTTGTGGATTCATGTTCAACAAAGCCCACTCTGCGGAATACGCCGTGGAGGCCTTTCAGGGCGCCTGGCTGAAGCGGCGTTGGCCGGCCCACTACCTGGCCGCCATCCTTTCCAACTACCGGGGGTTCTACGCCCATTCGCCGACGCTGCCGCAGATTCTCTATGTGCTGGAGGCGTTGCGTTTAGGCATCGGGTTTCTGCCGCCCTGCGTGAATCGTGCGCAGGAACGGTTCAGCGTGGAGTGCGGAGGTGATATTGGTTCTGTCGCCCCTCCGGGGCTTGGGATTTCCAACGGGTTGGCATCCCAGGGCTTGCGCCCTGGGCTATACTCCATCGTCCCTCCGGGACTCACGGGAAAGCAGGATCACACCGGACATGCGGCACAGCTAATGATTCGCGTGCCGGTGATGCACATCAAGGGCCTGTCCCAACGCTTCATCGAGCGCTACCTCGCCCAACGGGAGAAAGGGCCTTTTGCGTCGCTGACCGATTTCATCGAATGCTGCCGCCCCGGCGAGGTTGAAGCCCATCTGCTGTTCGACAGCGGCGCGTTGGATGGCCTGGGCCGCTCCCGGCCGGAGCTCTTCTGGAAACTCCGCAGACAGCTTCGCCTTCCTGACACGTCGAGTTCGGGATTGTGGGAAGCAAACCCAACCGCGGGCGAGGACACACCGCCTGTGGAACTCACCCGGCCGAATCTACGGCAGATCGCCACACGCGAGATGGAACTGCTCGGTTTTCCGATCAGCATCGATCCGTTGACCTATCTCAGCAGCGACGACCACGGCCGCCGGATCGCCTGGTCGCGTTACGTGCCGGTTGCGGAACTGGACCGCCATCTTGGTCGTCGCGTGACCATCTGTGGGTTGATGGTGGCTGACCGCATCAACCCCACGCAAAACGGAGACCTGATGAAGTTCGTCACCCTGGCCGACCGTACTGGGTTCGTCGAGACGTGTCTTTTCCCCGACATCTATCAGCGTTTCGGCCACCTCACCGCGGCACATCCGATTATGGCCGCTACGGGCGTCGTCGAACCCTTTGAGAACCGCAACGGTTTTACCTTTCGGGTGGAAAGCATCTCGTGCCCCACCAAAGCGCTCACCGGGGACAACGAGCGGGACCCCAAACCGATGCCAAGCCCCATACGCTGAGGACCGTTCCTCAAGACCGCACAGCTACTGAGATCATCCCTGGAAACCAAGCGAGCCGGACAAAAGGCTCCTGAATTCCGCGGAGAACGAAAGCAAGCAGCGCACCCCCCGGGGGGGTGACACCAAGGCTGTCTCATAACTCATCTAGCCCGCATTTCTCAGTGCGCCGTGAAAAGGCGTGCGTCTTCAGTGGGTGAAAGTCCCACCCGGCAAGGGGGTGAACGCGACCAAGGCGGGAGCGTGAACCAGCCGGTAGCAATCGGAGCGGCGATGGAGGTAACGAAATCGTCGGAGCCTTCGATGGAAAGGGTCGTCTTGGACGACTCGGCGAGCATGCAGGCCGTAACGCGAGTGAACGCCGAGCAGGCCTCGAAAAGGGTAATGCG
>JAZDKM010000173.1:0-21982 GCA_043803085.1 Planctomycetota bacterium | reverse complement strand
GTCCAGCCCACCGAAGGCCTCGACCACCTGCGCCACCATGCGCTGGGCGTCGGTGAAACTGGCCACGTCAGCCTGGATCGCCAGTCCTTTGCGGCCCAGGGCCTCAATATCCGCGACCACCTGTTTGGCTTCCGTGTCGTGCCGCCGATAGTTGATCGCCACGTGGGCGCCCTGCCGGGCCAGCTCCCGCGCACTCGCCGCCCCAATCCCCAGACTTCCGCCTGTCACAATGGCCCGCTTGCCTTCCAATGTCATTGTCACGATGTCACCCATCCACACTAAGAGCCTATCCCGGTAGGATTCCACCCCCCTCCCTTCCAGGGAGGGGCCGGGGGAGGGTCGCCGGCGGGTTTGGACCCTTCGTGATCGCTCCCCCACCTCCAGAGGAGGTGGGCCACCCGACTACTTGGCGGGCGGGCCCGTCAATTCGGCGCCGCACTTGCCGCAGTAAGCAAACTGGGCCGGAATACCTTTCGCCTCGCACTTGGGACACTGCCGCGCGTATGGCCCCCACAGAAACTCACTGGACCCGCCCTCGGCAGCACGCCGCCGCAGACCCACGTAATCCGCCTTGCGCTTCTCCACGAAGGCCGTCATGCCTTCATACGGCTCCAGACTCGTGTAGTGAATCGCCAGCCAGTCCCGTGCGTGGCCGACCGTCGCGTGCCAGGCCAGGTCCTTCCAGAAATTCACCTGGGCTTTTGTGTAACGCGTGCACTCGAAGAACTTGTGCACGACTTGCTGGCACAGCTCGGCCGTCACCTCATCCATCAGGGACAAGTCGAGCGCATATCCCTGCTGACCCTTCTGCGCTTTCCCAAGCTCATCCGCGGTGATCCGCCGCTCGAAGGGATCTTCCCACGGATCGACGTTCCAATCGGCCAAGTAGCGGCGGTCGCCCTGGAAACGGGTCACGTACTTGCCGTCCGGGCCCTTGACCGTCGGGACCACCACGTTCACCAGGCCCATGCCCAGCGCCGTATAGGCCGGATAACGCTGGTTCAAGAAAAGCATGGCCCGGGCCTTGCGGTCGCCCACGTGCAGGGGGAGCCACTGGGTCGCACCCCCACAAGCTACCGAGCCGACGTTCGTGCCGACCTGGCCGACGTAGGCGTGTTCGCCCATCACCCCCAAGTCGCAGGCGAGCTGGCTCTCGTTGCCGCCACCGACCGCCATGCCGTTGATCCGGGCGATCACCGGCTTCGCGCAGTTGGTGATCGACTCGATGTAGTTCTTGAAGCAGCACATGTACTTCCAGTAGTCCCGCGGCTTCTGCGTGTAGTTCTCCTGATACTCCTTCACGTCGCCGCCGGTGCAGAAGGCCCGGTCTCCCGCCCCAGTGAACACCACCACCGCGACGTTGTCGTCCCACGAGGCATCCTGAAACGCGGCGGCGAGTTCCTGCAGGGCCGGAGTGTTGTAGGCGTTGTAGTTATGGGGCCGGTTGAGCGTGATGCGGGCCACCCAGTCCCCTTTCTCGTACCGGATATCCCGAAAATCATAGGACGCGGGGTCACGCGGCTGGAACAGACTCATACGGGTAACCTCCGGCTCAAGGACATGGGCTTCGCCAGCCCGCGGGCTGGTGAGGGACAAAAAATGCGAACGAACGTTCGATCGTAAATCATGAGCAACCCACCGACGATCACCAACCGTTCATGGCGACCCGTCCGATTGCAAAGGGCAATTATGCCCCAATCTATCCCTGAGTCAAGCATTTTTTGGACATTTTCGGTTGACAAAACGGCCGGCGGGATACATAGTTTCTATACAGGATGTTCGATTTCCGGAGGATTATCGCTTGATACCCCAAGGGGGTTTAGAACAGGTGTTCGAAAACAGAGCAAGCTCCCCCGCCGCGCGCATCAGCGAGCACGGGCCCAGCAGTTACGACGATCGCCTCAACCACATTCTCGAGGCCGCGACCCGGCTGATCGCCGGCGTGGGGTACCAGAAGGCTTCCATGCGGGCCGTCGGGCGGGCGGCCGGAGTCAGCCTGGCGGGGCTGTACCACTATTTCCCCAACAAAGAGCGGATGCTGTTCCTCATCCAGTACCGCACGTTCAACGCCCTCGTGAATAACTTGCGCGAGAAGCTGTACGGCGTCGATGACCCGGTCGAGCGATTTCAGGTGATGGTCCGGACCCATGTGGGATACTTCGCAGCAAACATCGCGGCCCTTAAAGTCTGCTCTCATGAGCTCGACTCGCTTTCTGGGGCCGGTTACGAAGAGACGCGCCGGATTCGACAAGAATATTACAACGTGGTCCGCGCGATTGTCGAGCGCCTCATCGATGCACACGCCCCCGCCGCTACGCTCGATCGGCACGTGGCCACCATGGCCCTGTTCGGCATGTTGAACTGGCTCTACCGCTGGTACGACCCGAAACACGGCCGCTCGCCCAGCGCGGTGGCCAACCAGCTCGCGGCCCAGTTTCTGCACGGCCTGCAGGGCTGTGGGACCGGCTTTCCAGCCGGTCGATGACCGGCTGCAAAGCCGGCCCCACAAGCTTCGCTCTCCCCACAGGGCTTCTTTCAAGAAGGCAGACGTGTACATACCGGATATCGAACTCCACGAAACCACCACACTCGAAGAAGCCACGAGCGCCATGGCCCGCTACGCTCCAGACGTCCGCCTGCTGGCGGGCGGCACCGATGTGCTCGTTGACCTCAAGACGGGCAGAATACGCGTCGGACACCTGGTTTCTCTCACGCGCATCGCGGCGTTGCGCGGCATATCCGAGACAAGCGACGGCCTACGCGTGGGGGCGTTGACCACGATTACGCAACTGGACCGCTCGCCGGTCGTCGGGCGCCGGTATTCCGCGCTACTTGACGCGACCCGCGAAATGGCCGGTCCACAAATCCGCAACGTTGCCACGGTCGGCGGCAACATCGCCAGCGCAGTGCCCTGTGCCGATTTACCCCCCATTCTGACCGCTATGCACGCTTCGGTCGTGCTCTGGTCGGCGGAGGGGCAGCGGGAGGTGCCGCTGGAGGCGTTCTTTGTGGGGGCCCGCCGGACGATCCGGCGCGAGGACGAAGTGCTGACGGCGGTTCTCGTTCCGCAACCGCCGCCCGGGTTCGGGGGCCGCCTACGCCCGGTTCGCCCTGCGTGACGGCAACGCCATCGCGGTCGCCGCCGTGGCTGCCGGCCTGCGGCTGGACCGGGACGGCACGGTGCGCGACGCGCGCATCGTCCTCAGCGCCGTGGCTCCGATCCCCAAGCGGGCCGTATCCGCCGAGGTGGGTCTTGCCGGTAAGCCCGCGGACGAGGATGCTCTTGGCGCGGCGGGGCTCGCGGCGATGGAAGCGGCGGAGCCGATTTCCGACGTCCGCGGCTCGGCGGAGTACCGCCGGGAGTTAGTCGGCATCCTGACCCGACGGGCGCTGCACACGGCCCGGGAGCGTGCCCGGGAGACGAGTTACCGGTAAGCTACCCAGATCCTGACCGGACGTTGCAGCGGACGCCGTCCCGCCGCCGCTGACCTGAAGCGTGAGGCGAAGGGAACCCAAGGGTGCAGGGGTTTGAAATACCGGGAGACGGTCATGATTCAGAAGTTGGTGAAGAAAGCGAACCTAGGCGGCCACTCCGAAGTCAAGGAGAATCTGGCCTACTGGCTCTCCAAAACTCCGGAGGAACGTGTTGCGGCCGTTGAGTTCTTAAGGAGGCAGCACCATGGAAGTTCAGTCGGACTTCAGAGATCTGCTCGCGTTGTTGAACGCACACGAAGTTGATTACTTGGTGAAGAGTGACTGTCGTTGGGCCGGGAAACAGAAACGGAGCAAGACGCGATGAAGCAAGTTCTCGAAACCAAAGAGGGTATTCTTAAAGCACTTCATGAGAGTCGAGATCAGCTTCAGACACTCGGCGTAAGGCGTCTGGGCGTATTCGGTTCCTTCGTTCGCGGCGAGCAACGCACAACCAGTGACGTTGACATACTGGTAGAGTTTGAGGCGGGGCAAAAGACTTTCGATCATTTCATGCAAGTGTCCTTCCTGTTGGAGGACCTGCTGCAACGTCGCGTGGAGCTGGTTACACCTGAATCACTCAGCCCGCACATCGGTCCGCAGATCCTGAGCGAGGTGGAGTATGTCCCTATCGCCGCTTGAGTACCTGCGGCACGTGCTCGATGAAGCGGACTACCTCGCGAGACAGGTGCCACGCCTTACGCGGGAGCAGTTCCTTCAGGACGAAACCGCGAAGCGGGCATTTGCGCGCAGCATGGAGATTATCGGGGAGGCGGTCAAGAAGGTGCCGGATGAGCTCAGGGCACGGTACCCGGACGTCGAATGGCGTGCGCTGGCCGGCATGCGGGATAAAGTGATTCACCATTACTTCGGGGTGGACTACGAAATTGTTTGGGATGCGGCCGTCAATAAGGTTCCAAGGCTTCGCCAACAAGTGGGCGAGATCTTGAAGCGGGAAGGCGGACTTGGCTAAGCTCGGACGGCATAACCACGGGGGCGAGACGACGCGTTGCCCGCGCGTCTCACCCTGCCTGTACGTTCGATGGAAGGGAAGAAGATGACAAAGCAAGACAACCCTTTCGCAGATCGGTCGGGCGAGTTGGTGCCGGGCCGCATCAAAAGGTATCGCCAGCGCTTGCTGGCACTCCTCGACTCGCCGTCCCATACGATACAGGAGATCCTTGAGCATAAATCCGCGCACGAAAAGCCGGGGGTCTACGCCATCTTCCTGCCTGGTGACAGCGAGGTCGTATATGTGGGCAGAAACAAGACGAAAGCGATCGCTGACCGTATCTGGCAACATCGATACGTTGACACCCCTTCCGATCTTCGCGGCATGGTGAAACGACATCCCCACCTACCCCGAGATATTGGCGCCTACTGCGTCCGCTATGTCGTTGAGGAGGACAAGCGGGATCGGCTTTTCTTCGGAAACTTCGTCATCGGTTGTTTGGCACCGCCCATGAACAAATAGGTTATTATTGACACGGAGCAGGGAAAATGACTAGGGTCGCAACGCTCGCCGTCAACGACCAAGTTTATTGCGTCGCGGTCGAGACGCATGAAACGCTGCTCGACGTGCTGCGCGAGAAGCTGCGCCTGACCGGTACGAAGAAGGGGTGCAACCTCGGGGACTGCGGGGCCTGCACCGTGCTGGTTGATGGCGAGCCGATGAATAGCTGCCTCCTGCTCGCCGCGGAGATGGAGGGCAAGGCCATCACCACGATCGAAGGTCTTGCCTGCGCCACCGGCGGGGACGCCGGTGCCACTGGGCTGACCCCGCTCCAGAAAGCTTTCGTCGGCGAGGGGGCCATTCAATGCGGCTATTGCACGCCCGGTATGGTGCTGACCGCCACCGCCCTGCTCGAACGGAATCCCAACCCGACCACGGCGGAGATCAAAGACGCCCTTGCGGGCAACTTGTGCCGGTGTACCGGCTATGCCGGGATCATGCGGGCCGTGCGGCGCTGGCGGAGTTACCGCGACAGCGGTTCCTCCATGCCGACGCAAGGATTGACGATCGACGAAGGTCGATTGACGATTGAGGAGAAGATGCACTCCGCCGTCCATCCCCCAAGCGTTGGTTCGCAATCGTCAATCGTCAATCGTCAATCGGCAATGGGCGGCGTCGGGGTCTCGATGCCGCGCGTGGACGCCGCGGACAAAGTGACCGGCCGGGCGATCTACACCGCGGATATCTCGCTGCCGAACATGGTCCACGGCAAGATCCTGGGTTCGCCGATCGCCCACGGCCGGATCAAGAGCATCGATATTTCCAAGGCGCGGGCGCTGCCTGGCGTGCTCGCGGTCATCACCGGGGCGGATGTTCCAGACACCACCTACGGAGTGTCGCCGGCCCGCTACGACGAGCACGTGCTGGCCAAGGAGAAGGTCCGCCACGTCGGCGACCCGGTGGCGGCGGTGGCTGCGGTAGACGAGAGAACGGCGGAGAGAGCGCTCGCGCTGATCGAGGTCGAGTACGAGGAACTGCCCGCGGTCTTCGATCCGGCGGCGGCGGTGGCCGAGGGCGCGCCGCGCTTGCATGAACCGTACGAACGCAACATCTCCACGCACGTCGATCAGAACTTCGGCGACCTCGAGAAGGGCTTCGCCGAATCGGATTACGTACGCGAGGAGACGTTCACGGGCAACCACGTCTACCAGTCCCCGCTTGAACCGCACGCCGCCCTGGCGACCTGGGAGCATGACGGCACGTTGGTGCTGTATACCTCCACGCAGGTGCCGCACTACGTGCAGTACATGGTCGCGCACGTCCTGCACATTCCGTTGGGGCGGATTCGCGTGATCCGGCCGGCGGTGGGCGGCGGGTTCGGCGGTAAGGCCGCCACGACGCCCCTCGACCTGTGCGCGGCCATCTTGAGCCGGAAGACCGGGCGCCCGGTGAAGATGGTGTATTCCCGTGAAGAGATGTTCCACTACGGGCGCGGGCGGCACAAGCAGCATATCAAGTTCAAGCTCGGCGTGGATCGCGAGGGGAGGATCAAGGCCTTCCAGAGCGAGATTTACCTGGACGGCGGCGCCTACACCTCGTTCGGTGTGGCCACGGCCTACTACGCCGGCAGCATGATGCCCACCCTGTACCATATTCCCAATTACAAGTACGACGGCTACCGCGTGGTGACCAACAAACCGGCCTGCGGCGCGATGCGCGGGCACGGCGTACCGCAACCCCGCTTCGCGTTCGAGTGCCTGTTGAACATGGTGGCGGACGAGTTGGGGATCGACCCGATCGAGATCCGTCGCCGCAACGCCATGACCCCCAACACCCGCACCGTGAACGACATGGACGTCGGAAGTTGCGAATTCCGGGCCACGCTCGAGGCCGTCTGCCAAAAGAGCGGCTGGAACGAAAAGTACCGCAGGTTCTCCGAAGAGGAACGACCACGCCGTGGACTTCAGTCCGCACTCGACCCTGGGCACCAGTACATGATTAGCGCGCCCCCCTTCAGTCCCGAAGGGACGAAAGAAGATAGCCCAGGGCGCCAGCCCTGGGTTACCGTTGCGCTTGATGGTTCCAGCCCCGTAGGGGCGAAAGAATCGACGCCACTTAGTGCGACTTCTGCCGCCCCTCCGGGGCTGGAGGTATCCAAGGCCGCAATTTCCCAGGGCTTGCGCCCTGGGCTACCCTCTAACGCCCCTGACGGGGCTGATCCAGGCCGCGTCGCCCGTACGCTAAATATGTGCGGGCATCCGGGGCCCGCGCGGTCCAACGTACGCAAGGGCATCGGCGTCGGCTGTGGCGGATTTGTTTCCGGGGCCGGCTATTGCATCTACCGCGGGCAGGTCCAGCTTTCTCACGAGAAGCCGCGCGAGCACTTCCAGAAGAAATCGATCTTCCCGCATGCCAACGCCATCGTCAAAGTGAGCGAGGACGGTATGGCGGCGGTGCTCCTGATCGGGGCCGCGGAGATCGGACAGGGCAGCGACACCGTCCTGGTGCAGATGTGTGCCGAGTCGCTGGGCATCCCCGCTTCGCGGATCCGTATGCGCAGCGAAGACAGCGATATTTCCCCGCTGGACCTGGGCGCTTATTCTTCGCGGGTGACCTTGATGGGCGGTCACGCCGTCTCGCGGGCCGCCGCCGCCGTGGTGGACAAACTGCGCCCCTATGCCGCGGCGATGCTCGGCTGTGAGGAGTCCCAGGTTGTCGCCCGCGACGGGCGCATGTTTGCCGAGCCCGCTGCTGCGAGAACCGCTGGTGCGAGAACCGCTGGTGCGAGAATCCCTTCTCGCACCGAGACGCGGGAAGGGATTCCCGCGGAAGGTGGGTGCGAGATGGGAATCTCGCACCAGCCTTTCTCCAATCCCCAATCGTCAATCGTCAATCGTCAATCGTCAATGGCTGATTCCCCATCCCCTCTCGAGCAGCCAAGCGTGCCGTGGGAAGAGGTGGCTCGCCAGTACTTCAACGATAACGGTCCGCTCGTCGGCACCGGCTGCTACAAGCCGCCGGACGGCTTGGGCGGCGATTACAAGGGGGCCACCGTGGGCACGAGCCCGGCCTATTCCTTCGGCAGTGCAGTCTGTGAAGTGGCCGTGGACCTTGAGACCGGCAAGGTCAAGATCGAACGTTTCACCGACTATCACGACTGCGGCACGCCGATCAACCCGCAGATGGTTCATGGGCAAGTCGAGGGTGCCGTCGTGATGGGCGCGAGCGAGACCATCCTCGAAGACGTGCAGTTCGACGATCAGGGTCGGATCCTGAACCCCAACCTGCACGGCTACCTGATGATGACCATCAAGGATGCCCCGGAAATCTTCAGCGGCCTGGTGGCTTCCTACGAGCCGCGCGGCCCGTTCGGGGCCAAAGAGATCGGTGAAGGGGCCACGCTGCCCGTGCTCGGGGCCGTCGCCCACGCCATCGCCAACGCCACCGGCGTGTGGATCAAGGACCTGCCCATCACGCCGGAGAAAATCCTGAAGGCGATCCGTGAAAAGCCGGTGGTGGTGGAGTCGCCAGTGTAGTACACTTTCTGGTGGTGATGCTCGCGAGCAGTTGGAGGTACGGTGACATGCTGAAAGCCCAAGCAGCTACGGCGGACGTGTTCCTGATGGCTCTGAAGGCGCTACCAAAGCCCGAGCGCGACGCGGTGTTGGTCAGGCTCGCCCGGGACAAGACCTTCGGGCGGGACATTCTCGATCTCGCGCTAATCGCCAAACGGCGTAACCAGCCGTCACGACCGTTTCGTGAGTATCTGGCGGAACGAACCACCCGATGAGTGAACACCTTGGCTATACGGTGCTCATCAACCGTTCGGCCGAGAAGGAAATGGATCGGCTCCCCGGCAAGACCTTCGAGCGAGTAGCGCAGGCGATTCTGAGACTGGAACGCGACCCCAGGCCGCCAGGCGCGAGGAAACTCCGTGGTGCGGAAGAGTATCGTTTGCGCGTAGGACCGTATCGGATCCTCTACTCGGTCGATGACCGCGAACGCGTGGTCGTGGTTTCCGCGGTAGGCCACAGGCGGGACGTTTATCGCGGGATTTGAGTCTATAGCTGTCTAATGGTGACCATGCTGGGTGCCGTCGCCCAGGCCATCGCCAACGCCACCGGCGTGTGGATCAAAGACCTGCCGATTACGCCGGAGAAGATTTTGAACGCGCTCCGTGCAAGACGCGCAATGGAGGAGAGGGCGACGATTTCAGTTGCGCCGGCGTAGTGTGCTCGGCGCAGGCAGATGATACTGCTATGGTTGCAGCGAGAACGATGTTTCTCCCCGCAGCCGAGTTGTAGCTGAGTCCGAGTGTTGCTCGGCGTGTTTTGCGGGCCAGTACGAACAGTGTTTGACGAGAAGAGCCGACGATGAAGCCATACAAGAAAATCGACGTGTCAGAGGCGGCGCTGGAGGATCTCGTCCGGCGATACGCTGGCCTGATCGAAGAGGGCCTCGTCTACGTCGACCACCAGAAGGGAGCGGCGGCCGGAAGGCTGGATGTGCTTCTGGTGGATAGCGGTAAGTCACTCGTTGTCGCCGAACTTAAGGTCGTCCAGGACGATGGAATGCTTCTCCAGGGCGTCGATTACTACGACTACGTTTCGAGCCACGTCGAGGCCTTCGCGCGGCTGTACAAGGCCCACGGCATTGATCCTACGCAGCAAGTGCGTCTCTTCCTTATTGCCCCGTCGTTCTCGCAGACACTGGTCAACCGCTGCAAGTGGATCGACCTCCCCATGTTCCTTTTCACGTTCCACTGTCTGAAGTTCGAAGGCGACGACGATCCTGTCCCGATCTTTACCGAGCATCCGATTCCCACGCAACCGGAAGTGATTGACGTCCCCCACCTTGATGACCGCCTGGGGTACATCACGGACGTGGCAGTGCGAGCCAAGGCCTCCGACCTTCTGGGGGAAATCAAGGGCTGGAAGCCCGGCAGTATCTCACTTGATCCGATAAAATACGCGATCTCGATGAAGGTCAACGGCCGGGTATTCGCGTACTTCCATCCGCGCCGCAAGCATTACCTGCTCACCACGTACAACGCCGAGGAAGAGTGGACTGAATACTCAGTTAAGGACGACGATGACCTTGCGAAGGTCAAGCCCATAGTGCGGGCAGCGATGGAACGCCGAGTTGAATAGTCGTCGAACCAGGCGACGCACCGCAGCCGGCGATTCGGCGCTTGAAAAAAGGGGAAGCCAGTTGCCGGCGGCCCGGTGTTCCTGGCGTTAGGCATCGAGAAAAGACAGGCGAACAAGAAGGGGTGACGAGGATTCAGGGATGGCTGAGGCCAAGGGTGTGCAGATCAAGAAGATTGCCGCGGCCAAGACGATGTGCAAGTTGCTGGCCGATCACTTTTACGAGCTGGATCGGGCCGCCAAGGAAGGACATCCCAAGGTGGCCTGGTGCACCAGCGTTGGAGCGGCAGAACTCCTGCGAGCGGTGGATTCGTGATCTACTGGCCGATGATCCTCCGCGCCCAATCCACTACCCCTTCGGCGATACGAACCGCCCGTTCGTGTTCCTCCTGGGTTGCCGGGGCGGAGAGACCGGGATAGCGGGTCTGCACGGCAAAACGCGTGAGAATCGCAGCCTCTTTGACCGCCGGTGACAATGGAATGCCCGATTTCTCGAGACCGGTCGCAAGTTCCCCCAGGTTATGCGTAAAGCGAAACAGCAGGCCGTGATGTTGATATACGGCCTTTAGGGCCAGTTCAGCCGCCTGATGGGCGTGAAAAGCCAAGTCCTCCCAGTATCCCTCCGGGGGTTTTGGCTGGCGGGCGATAGCCAGATGCCCGGCCGAGCGTGCAAGCCAGTGCTGGGCCGACCCAGGAGATGGTTCACCCGGCGACACGATAGAGTTCCCTCCCGTCTTTCAGTGCCCAATAGTACACCAGGTACGGATTCGCCTGATGCCTGCCAAGGTCCCCCTCCGTGACGGCGAGCACGTCCACCGGAAACCCGAATCCCCAAAGGCTGCGGTACGCAGCCTCCTCCGCACGACCCGGATGCGTGCCGTCGGGCACGACCACCAGCGCGTCCAAGTCACTGTCGGGCCCCAACTCCCCGCGCGCCGCGGAGCCGAAGAGAACGATGCGGCGGGGCTGCACCGCCTCCACGATGCGCCGCACGAGGTCGGCCAGGAGCTGAGCGTTCGGTAACCCCGCTGCTTCTATCATCTCGTACGCACTGCCACCACCGTTCTTCGCCCTACGGTGGATATGGTAAGCGGGGCGCACCCCATGCGCCAATCGGTCACACCCGATCGTCGTAGCCAGGTAGCCCACGTACCGGGTTTCACCAACCCGGAACCGCTGGCAAGCCAGGCTCTGGGAACTTAGGGCACACCGGGAAGCCCGCGGATGGCTGAGCCGAAATCCGACCGGCGTGTACATCTTGGCTCGGGGTGCGTTGACGGAACCGGGGGATTGGTCTAACCTATGATTTTCCGATCGCTCCCGATCAGGCCTCGGATGGGTTCGATCAGTCCCCAAATGCGACCTGATGCACCGGAGGGCGGCATGATACGGGTGACGGAGCTTGTGCGACTGGCGGTGGTGTTGCCGGCGATGGCGTCCGCAGGGCTGACGGGCGGGTGTGAAGGTTCGGCCCGGCGTAACGACCAAACGGTGCGCCTCATTGCCACGAACCGGCCCTACGAGCAGGATGTCCCGCTCCCGGCCGGGTTCACGATCGTGGAGCAGGCGATGGAGGACCACTCCACCGGGCAGGCCCGCACTTACCTGCGGCACTTGTACGCCGGACGGGCGGACAAGTTCGCGGTGCGGAACTTCTATCGAGAGCAAATGCCCCTGCAGCGCTGGGCCAAGGTGAGCGACGGCGCCATCAAGGGCGAATTCACCATGCGGTTTTCCAAAGGCAACGAAGTGTGCGAGATCAACATCCGCGATGACGGCAAGGCTTTGCTCAAGAAGACCTTGGTCCAGGTGATAGTGGCACAGGAGCAGCGGGGGACGACACCTCCTCTGGCGCAGAATCATCCATGAAAACCGAACGACGACAGGAACTCAAAACCAATGAACTGGCCGTCATGCTCGAAGCGGCCCGCGAGTTCTTCCGCAAATGGGGCAGCTATCTGCTCGGCGCGGTCGTAGTGATCATTCTGGGGATTGCCTTTGTGGCCTATCGGGCGAAGGCGGCCGAGCAGCAACTCAGCGACGCCTGGCAGAGCCTCAGCAAGATTCGGCAGAATTCGTTCTTGACTCAATCCGGCGAGAAGCGCACCGACGCCGAGATCCAGCGCGGATTGGAGGGCTTGCAGGCGCTGGCCGACGAAACCAAGGACGTAGACCTGCTGTTCGAGATCCTGGCGAGCCGGGCCCAGATCGCCATGCAGCTTTCGAGCCGGGGTAACGACGGCGTCGACCTCGTTTACCTGGATGAGGCGGAGCGGGCCTACCACACGCTGAAAGAGCGGTTGCCCAACAATCCCCTCGCCGCTGCCATAGCGCTGAACGGCGCGGCCAACATCGAGGCCGACCGGTTCGTGGCGGACGGCGCCCCCACGCACAAGGAGAACGCCCGGGATCTCCTCGAGCAGCTCCGGGACGATCCACGTTTTGCCAACACCCCGTTCCAGCGCTCGGCGCTGGATCGTCTCAACCGTCTGGACGAGGTATTTCGCCGGGTAGCGTTGGCCCCCGCACCCAAGCCGATGCCCATGGCCCCGCTCGAGGGCCCGCCGGCACCGACGCCGGAACCCACCATTACGGTGTCGCCCACTCCGCCGGCCGGCGTCGACGTCAAGCGCGTGCCCGCTCCCCCGCCGAGAGAGAAACCGGCGCCTACCGGCCAAGGGCCGGAGTCAACCGACCAATAATCCGCAATCCGCAATGAACAGGTGGTTACGCGGGATCGTCAGCGAGCAGGATCACCGTATGCGGCGGGAAGGGCACGCGGTCCGCCTGCATGAGGGATATTCCGGAGGCAAGAACATCGGCGAGCGCGGAACCGCCAAACAGACCGACGGCGTATCGCCCGCTGGGGCCGATTTCTTGGGCGGTGGCCCGCGCCCCGCGGGACATGGGACTGCCTTTCACAAGGAACTTCATGATTCGACGGTCCTTACGCTTGCTGGTCGGAAGGAAACCCCATCTCCCGGGCGCGATCCATGCCGGCGCGCCGGTCAGCCACAAGCGTGCGGAATGCCTCTACCCGCCACGATCATAGTGCAGCCGGAATAGACGAATCAAGTCGCCTCCTCAGGATTCCGGCAAGGCTTTCGTCGCGTGGAACGTAATTTATTATAAGACAAAAAGTTATACCTTGGAGATGGCGGGGCGATTTCCCGTGTTGAACTCCTCGGCCTGCACACTCGCGTCAGAAACGGAGACTATCGCAAGCCGCTTCAGCATCGAGTCCTGGAAAAACGTGCCGGTGGTAATCCGCAATCATCCATCCGCCATAGAATGCCCAGTTGACCCGGTTCACAGCGGCGGCATAATGGCCTAACCGGCTTGAGAGCGGGTTGCGACCTTCAGTGTGCGAGGGATTCCCATGCAAGACCTCACCGAGCATCTCATCGAACTAATCAAGTCCGCGTCGACCGATCTGCCGCCGGACGTCGAGCAAGCGCTGGTGTCGGCCTTCCGACACGAACAGGAGGGTTCGCCAGCTCACGGGGCCCTGAAGACCATCCTGGAGAACGTGCGCTTATCGCGCGAGACGGGTCGCCCGATCTGCCAGGACACCGGCACGCCGATCTTCCACGTGTGGTCTCCGCGGGGCTGGCCGCAGCGCGACCTGCGCGCTCAGATTCAGAACGCGGTACGGATCGCTACCGAGCGCTCCTACCTCCGTCCCAATGCGGTGGACGCGCTGTCCGGAAAGAATTCCGGCGACAACACGGGCGTTGACTTCCCCGCGGTCCATTTCGAGGAATGGGAGGAGGACTATCTGAAGGTCGGGCTCATGCTCAAGGGTGGCGGCTCGGAGAACTGCGGCTGCCAGTATAGCATCCCCTCGCCGGAGTTCGAGGCCTCGCGCGACCTCAAAGGTGTCCGCCGGGCGGTGCTGGACGCGGCCTTCAAGGCCCAGGGTTTGGGCTGTGCCCCAGGCATTCTGGGGGTCGGGATCGGCGGCGACCGGGCCTCGAGCATGCTCAAGGCCAAAGAACAGTTCTTCCGTCCGTTGGCCGATCAGAATGTAGACCCGGTGTTGGACCCGATGGAAAAGCAGTTGCACCGGGAGATCAACGAATTGGGCATCGGCCCGATGGGCTTCGGCGGCAGGACCACCGTGCTGGGGATCAAGATGGCGACGCTGCACCGCGTGCCGGCCTCGTTCTTCGTCTCCGTGGCCTACATGTGCTGGGCCGACCGGCGAAAGATCATGACCCTCAAAGACGGCAAGGTAACAATCGAGGCCCCGTAGGGTGGGCACCGCCCACCTTCACCGGATTACGCCGGTGAGCCGAGCTCACCAATACACTGGAGATGCTCAAGGATGGCAACCAAACTAACCGTTCCCATTACGGAACCCCAGATACGTGCCCTCAAGGTCGGCGACCAGGTCTTGTTGAGCGGCGTGATCTTCACGGGACGCGACGCCGCCCACAAATACATGATGGACAGCTTCATCAAGGGTCCCTGCCCCGAGTCGGAGAAGGCCCTGTACGCCATCCTCAAGAAGGAGCTGGCCGGCTCGGTGATCTACCACTGCGGGCCGGTAGTGCGTAAGCGCCCCGACGGCAAGTATGAGTTTGTCGCCGCCGGACCGACCACCAGCATCCGCGAGGAGCCGTATCAGGCCGACGTGTTCGCCCATTTCGGCGTGCGGGCGGTGATCGGCAAGGGCGGTATGCTCGGCAAGACGCTTAACGGCTGCCGGCAGTACGGCGCGGTGTACCTGCACGCCATCGGCGGGGCCGCCACCCTCATCGCGGAAAGCTGCAAGGAAGTGGTGGACGTCTACAAGCTCGAGTTCGGAGTCCCGGAGGCCCTGTGGAAGATCCGAGTGGAGGACTTTCCCTGCGTGGTCACCATGGACTCGCACGGCCAAAGCCTGCACGACCGCGTACGAAGCGAGTCCGAAGCCCAGCTCAAGCGACTACTGGCCGGGTAAGCGAACATGAACGACCTGCTGAACCGGATCAGTATCAACCCCAAGATCTGCCACGGGCGGGCCTGCGTCAAGGGAACACGGATCATGGTGTGGCTTGTCGTGCAGTATCTGGCCAACGGGGACAGCGTCGAAGATGTGCTGGCCGCTTATCCAAGTCTGAAGCGCGAAGATGTCCAGGCTTGTCTGGCGTACGCCGCTGAACTCACTCGCGAGCGTGTCAATGTCCTGACCGAGCTGGTGCGCAGTGGCGGAACCGCAGACGGGTGAACGCGGCTTGTGCCGAAGCGCCGCGGGGCGCCGGTTGCACAACGGCGGGGTTCTTCGTACATTGCTGACGGACGACGCAGGCCCGATGGCCGGCAAGGTACGTGGGGTGAATTAAGAGCGTCTAACACGACCCCCTCTCCCTTCCTGGGAGAGGGGTGGGGTGAGGGCAGACCCGAGGAGAATCCCCCCTCACCCGACCTTTCCCCCGAGGGGGGAGAGGGGTGGCTTCAGACGCTCGCAGCGCGAGGAGTCTCCCATGAAAGAGCGCGGGTTCAATACGTTGGCGATTCACGCAGGCCATACCGGCTTCCAGCCGGATTCGATGTCGGTTCCGATCTATCAGTCGGTGGCGTATCCATACATGGATGCCCGGGAGGCCGCGGCCATCTCCGCCGGGGAGAAACCGGGGTTCACCTACGGACGCTGGGACAATCCGACGGTGCAGGTTTTCGAGCGGCGCATGGCGGCGCTCGAGAACACCGAAGCGGCGATCGCCACGTCCTCCGGGATGGGAGCCATCTTCCTGCTCACCCATCAACTGGTGCAGGCAGGCGATGAGATCGTCTCCTCCAACCGGGTCTACGGCGGCACGTTTGGACTGTTTAACGACGGTCTCAAACGGATGGGCGCCAAGGTGAACTGGGTCACCACTCCGGAATCCATCGACGCCTGGGCGTCGGCCATCACCGCCAAGACGAAGTTCCTCTTTGTGGAGACTCCGAGCAACCCCGCGTTGTTCGTGGCCGATATCCCCGCCCTCGCGGCGTTGGCTAAGAAGAAGGGCATCCCCCTGATCGTGGACAACACCATCTGCACTCCCGCTCTGCAACAGCCCACGGCCCTGGGCGCCGATATCGTGGTGCATTCGGTGACCAAGTACATCTGCGGAAATGCCTCCGCCTTAGGCGGGGTCATCTGCGGTCCGCGCGAACTGGTGGAGGGGATCCGCAAGGGGTGCATGCGTTATCTCGGTCCATCGATGTCCCCCTTCCATGCCTGGCTGAACCTGAACGGGCTGGAGACGCTTTCCTTGCGGATGGAGCGTCATTGCCGCAACGCCCTGGCCCTGGCGCGTTTCCTGGTGGGCCATCCGCGGGTGGCTTCGGTGAACTATCCGGGGCTGGAATCGAACCCGTACCACAAGGTGGCCAAGGCCCAGATGAAGGGCTGCAGTTCCCTGATGTCGTTCGAGCTCAAGGGGACTTATGAGGATGCCGTGCGGGTTATCGATGCGTTGGAACTGATGTTGCACGCCACGCACCTCGGGACCTGCAAGACGATCGTTACCCATCCGGCTTCCACGACCCATGCGGCCATGGGGGTGGAGGAGTTGCGTCGGGCGGGGATTTCGCCGGCGCTGATCCGCTTCTCGGTCGGCCTGGAGGAGGAAGCGGACATCATCGCGGACCTCGCGCAAGCGCTCGAGAAGCTGGAGGTCTCCGGCGGGCAGGCACGCAGGCCGCGGCTCGATCACGTCACGCAGACGTAGGTGCGGCCTCGCGCTGGGCCGCGGTAGGGATCGGTTCCAGGCGGGTCTTGAGTTCCCCGAACATGCGTCGGAGCGGCTCGCCCAGCGGGTCGGTGGCGAGAACATGGCGGGGAAGGCGGGCGATTTCCTCGCGGCGGCTCTCCCGGTAATCCCGCGCGCGGGCCTGTAGCTCGCGCAAGATGGAGTAGGCGGTACGGCGCTGGCCTTCGTCGAGCTGGTACGTCTGGATGAACTCGCGCACGTAGCGCTCCCACTGCGTCTCATCCACCGCCTGGAGCGCCGCTTGGCGGGCGCGGGCGGCCTCCAGCGCCGCACGCCGTTTTAGGATTTCCCGCTGCCGCGCGTCCGGCTGCCAGCCCGCGTAGAGGGGGTCATTCTCCAGGCCCCAGTCTCTCGGTTCCCAGCCGCCCTCGGCCCAGCGCCGGCGCATCTGGTCGAAGAAGGCCTCGCGCCGCAAGAGGCTCTCCTGGTCGCGCCGCAGGATTTCGCGCTGCTCGGGCGTCATGGTCTTTTCCATCGACTTCACCATCCGGTCCAGGCGTTCGCGCGCGTCCGCCACCAGGGGCTCCGCCTCTTGCATCCAACGTGCGACGAGTTCGGGAGTTAGTGGTTGCCCTGCCGAGCGCATGGACACGAATTCTTTGGTCTGGCCGAACAGGAACTTGTAGTTCTTGGCCAGGAACCAGCCGGCTTCAGCGTGGAGCGACGACTGCAAGCGCCCATGTTGGGTCTCGGTCAAACGGTAACGGTCGCTGAGCAACTCGGTCATCTTGTCGAGGCGTCCCGTGACGTTCCACGGCGGGATCGCGGTCACTTCCCGGGCCGTCTTTCCGGCGAACTGGTCCGCCTCCGTGTCCCACTTATTCTCGCTCCAATAGCGTTCGATGGTGTGGGTGATGACTTGGGCCTCGTCGTCCCAGTCACCCAGTTTCTGCAACTCGGTGCCCAGTTCCGGAAACTGCCCGATGAGCTCCCCGGGTGGTTCCTGCGCCGGTCCGACCTCGCCGGCCGGCTGCCCCAGGGCCGGCGACGCCGCCAGCACAGCGCAGAACCAACCGATCACGCAAACGGGTCGTGGCCGGCGGACGGGACCCGCCAGGCGCAGGTTTGCTGGGCTATTCCGTGGGGGCCACATAGCGGTCCTCCGCGCTCGGGGGAACTTCCCGGCTCACCGCTCTATTCTATCCCGTGGCAGCGGCCGCTCCAACTCAGGAATCACGGCGGAGGATGAACTTTGCGAGGGTGGAGAGGGACCGTTTCGCCGGCGAATCGGGCAGTAGTCCGAGGCGCCGGACGGCGGTGGTGACGAACTGCCGGGCGACGGTTTGGGCGTACTCGATACCGCCGGTTTGACGGAGGATCACCTGGACACGCTCACGACCCTCTGCGACCTCGCCCCGCACTAGTGCCTCCAGCCGCTGGCGCGACTCGACGTCACCCTGGGCCAGACTGTGAATGACCGGCAGCGTGGGCTTGCCCAGGTCCAGGTCCCGGCCGAGCGTCTTGCCCACTTGCTCCGGTGCACCGACCAGATCGAGCACGTCGTCGATGATCTGAAACGCGATGCCGAGTTCGGTCCCGAAATGTCGCATCTGCTCGACCGTGTCCTGCCCCGCTCCGGCGAATGCCGCCCCCAGGGCACAACAGGTTCCCGTCAGCGTCCCCGTCTTGCTCCGGATGATGTCGAGGTATTCGCTCTCGCTGAGCCGCGGGTCGCCCCGATGGTGGATTTGACTGAGTTCGCCTTCGCACACCGTGTTGGTGGTCGCGCCGATGGCGCGAGAAGCGTACTGGCTGTCCAGGGAGCTGCACAGATGAAACGCATGGCTGATGAGGTAATCCCCGAGCATTACGGCGGCTTCGTTGCCGGACATGGCGTTGACCGTCGTCCGCCGCCGCCGCACGTCCGCCTCATCCAGAACGTCGTCGTGGACCAGCGTGGCCACGTGCACCATTTCCACCACCGCCGCCAGAGTAACATGCTGATTCCCCAGTTCGCCGGCGGCCTTGCCGGTGAGGAGTAACAACACCGGGCGAAGCATCTTGCCGCGATAGCGCTGGACTTGCTCACAGAGCTGGTTGACGAAGGCCTGCGCGCTGCGGAGTTCGTCATCGAAGCGGGCGGCGGTCTGTTCCAGTTCAGCGGCGATCGGGGCGTACACTTCGGCGAGCAGCTTCTCCGTATTACAAACGCGCAACATCTGGTTTTTCTCGCAAGTTCTTTGGAACCGCTGATGAACGCAGATCAACGCCGATTGGGCGATTTCCCTGCTGCATCTGATCTGCGTTTGTCAGCGTCCATCTGCGCTTTCACCTCAGTTGGGTTGCGGCCGACGGCCGCGCTGTGTGGCTCATGGGTGAATTCCCGGACCCGATCCGCCGCGCCCCGGCCGCACCGGGCGGTGGACAACCACGACCACGGGCCGCCCGGCGCGCGACCGACGCACCGCTGAGACTGCCCTCATTGTACTTTTGGGGGACCGCCCGCTCCATGTTGTTTCAAAACTTTTGAAAACCCGAGACCGGCAAGCTTGCTCGAAGCCGCGCGGCCGCGGTAGGCAACCCCGTTCGCGAGTACTACACTAACGTAGTGCGTCCAACAGGGCGTAACTTATCCGAACCGCGACCGTAAGGGAGTGGCATAATTCGCCCCCCTGCACATCCGCTCCCCTACGGTCGCGGTTCGGAAGGCGATCCGTCGCGCCATGGATGACGCGCTACCCTAACGCCGAGAGGCGGAGCCGGAGGTCTTCCGATTCGCCGCGCCGCCCCAGGCGGGTGACCTTCCGTGGTGCGAAACAGGCAACAAACCGCTGAACGACCCGAGACCCGGCGCCTCGGCTGGGCCAAGAAGCTCGGCTTCGCCTTCGTGCCCACGCTCCTGCTCCTACTGGTCGTCGAAGGGCTTTGCCGTCTGTGGCCGCAGGACCCATTGACTTCGACGAACCCCGGCTACGTGGAACCCGACCCGGATTTGATCTGGCGGCTGAAGCCCACCCTCACCGGTCCCCTGGCCACCAACGAGCTGGGCTTTCGCGATACGCCGTACCAGCCCGATGCGGATCTGACCATCCTGCTGCTGGGCGATTCCGTCGCCTGGGGGGAGGGCGTCATTGAGACGAAGCAGTGTTTTCCGCATTTGCTCGAGAAGAAGCTGAACGACACCGGCCGATGGGGGACCGTCGAGGTGATCAACGCATCGGTTCCGGGTTATTCGACCTTTCAAGAGCTTAAGTACCTGGAGCTCCACGGGTTCGCCCTACAGCCCGATCTGGTGGTCCTGGTGTTCTGCCTCAATGACGTAGTGGAACGTTATCTGGCGCTGGCCGAGTATGGGGGCGACGATTCCTTTCTGGGAATCGACACCCGCAGGCACATCCCCGGGGCCGTCGGCTGGGGCTTCCGCCGCTCGCGGGCGTTCGAGCGGTTCTACCGGCTCTTGCAGCACACCGCCCGGCGGGGCGAGGAATACGCGGTGGAGGGCCTGGCTTCGGATACGCTCAGCGACGAACTCCAGCGAGCCTGGGATCGAGCCCTCGAGGAGATCGAGAAAATCCGCGTGGTGACGGCGGGGCGGCACATTCCGCTGGTGCTGGCCATCGCCCCTTATCGGTTTCAGCTTGACGATCCCGAAGGTAAGCGGCAACCGCAGGCGCGGCTGCTGGAGTACGCGGCCGGCCACGTGTTGCCCTGTGTCGATCTGTTGCCGGTATTAGTTCAGGGTACGTGGATGCACACAGCGGCGCTCTTCGGCGACGCCAGTCACTTCACGGTCGCAGGCCACCGGGTCGCCGCGGACGCGCTCGCCGCCGAAGTTGAATCCGTCTTGATGCAGAAGCGTGAGAGATAGCTGTCCGCGAGGACTTTTCGCCTAGCACTACAGCGCTAGGTTGCTGCGTGTGAGGATGCGCCACGCGGGTGGCATGGGTCAGCGGAGTCTTCGGAGCTGACCCGTGTGTGTCCGTGGAGGCTGGCGGGCACGGGTCAGCGGCTCCCCGGCTCCGCCGACGTGCCCCTGACCCATGCCACCCCAACTCTGCGGCGCCGGCCGCCATCACGCACGGCGAAGTAGCGCTGTAATGCTAGGGCCTGGGACCGGAGGGAACGCCGAACACCGGTTCCTGATGAGGGTCCACGACCCACAACGCCCGGCTCGTCCGTAAATCCGTCGAGCGGTCATCCTCAAGGTTCCGATAGTGCAGTCACGGTCGGCACTGCGCCGCCGCTCGAGGTTCCCGGCCGTGGTCAGCTATTCGATTGTGCGCCGGCGGCCGGTCGGCCGGCTCCTGCACCCATCAAGTGGTCTCGGCCCCGAGCCGATACGGGAACTGTATGGATTATCGCCGCGTACCACAACCCTGCGTGACACCCGAACTGGTAGGGACGCAGCAGGGGTTTCTCGCCCAGGCCTGGACCTGGATCGTCGAGGCGCGGTCGCACCGCATGCTGTGCTTGCTTGCGGGCTTGTGGACGATCAATCTCTTCGACCTGGTCCTGACCCTGATTGCGTACCGGCAAGGGTTGTTGTGTGAAGCCAACCCGGTCGCCGCGTTTCTTCTGGCCCGTGGGCCCACAGCGGTGTGCCTCTTCAAGGGCACGCTGGTGGCGCTCGGGAGCGCGATCCTCATCCGCTATCGCCGCCGCCCGTCGGCGGAGTTCTCGGCCGCCGGCCTGTTAATCATCTATGCACTGGTCGCCGTGCAGTGGAAGTGGTGTTACGAACTGTACGAACTGGCCCATACCGGCAACGTATCCAATGCGGAACTGGCCGGGGTGGGCGCCTGGACCACGGATCTCCCAACTCCCTAATCCACTCCGTCGAAGAAAGTCTGTTGCGCCGGCGATTCGGCGGCGGCCCGCTCTTTGACGTCCCGGATTTCGTCGATGAACTCGTCCACCGCGTTGAACTTGCGGTAGACGCTCATGAACCGGACGTACGCGATGTGATGCAGCTTGCGGAGGCGGCGCACCACGTACTCGCCGATTTCGAGGCTGGTCACCTCGCGGTCGTGGTCGCGGAAAATGTCGCCCTCGACGGCGTCTACCAGTTCTTCCACACGCTCCGCTTCGATCGGCAACTTGTAACAGGCGTGCTGGACCCCGGCCAGGATTTTCTCCCGCCGGTAGGGGACGCGCGAGCCGTCATTCTTCTTGACCATCAGGCGGAGTTCTTCTTCGATCCGTTCCTTGGTCGTGAACCGGCGGTGGCA
>JAZDKM010000172.1:0-13517 GCA_043803085.1 Planctomycetota bacterium | reverse complement strand
CGTGGACGACTCGACGCCCAGCCATTTCCAGAAGCGCAACTCGACGTCAGTCAAATCGCTGCAATTCAGCGCCGTCGTGGTGAGGTAGTATGCCGGCATGCTGTTGGTGTAGTCGCCGTTGAGGTTGTAGCCGTACACGTTATTCCCGGTGTGCCCGGTGTTCGGATCGAGGCCGTGCGATCCCCCGCCGGTGGGATCACCGAAGGCCCACTGTCCCTGCACGCTCCAGCCCGGATTCGTGTCCAGCGGGAAGTTGTGGAACAACTGCGGACCGCCAACCTGGAGAGCGACGCCCCGGGTGGTGTCGCCGTCGTGGTCCGTGGTGTTGATGAAGGTCACGGTGTCCGTGTAGTGGCCGTCCGCCAGGCCGTCGGCCACGGAGTTGATCGACACGGTCGCCGCGGCCGTGGCGTGGGGCGACAGGTAACCGCCGGTGTTGTCGAGCGATACCCAGGCTTGAGTTCTGCTCACGCTATAGTTCATGCCCGTGTCGTTCTGGTTCTCCAGCGTGTAGACCATGCTTCCCGGCGTAAACGGCCCGCCGAGTGGGCCGGCTGACTCGAAAGCGGCCGCCGGCGTAACCTTCAGACCGGTGGGCTGAGCGGCGGTGCCGAAGACCCGCACCGACGGGTCGCCGAACACATGCCAGGTGTTGAACATGTCCACGCCGCCGCTGCCGTACTCATCCATCATCCGGCACGAGCCGGCAAAGCAGAGGGCGCCGAAGCTGAAGTAGGCTTCCGCGACCAGAAGGTCGACGCTCTCGTCCTGGGCGGCCATCGGCGGGGCCCAGGATTGGTTGATCGAGGACATGTAGGTGGCGATCGCCCCGATCGGTTCGCCGCCGTGGAGGGCGCGAAGCCAAGCCTCAGCGAAACAAGTGTACCCGGCGAACTGCCCGTTCACACAGGCTACGCTGATGATGAAGGGCAGCATGTTGTCGTTCAACAGGGCATTGACGTTACTATTGGAGAAGCCGGTGGTGCTCCACGCCGTCGTGCTCCCGTGTCCGCAATAGTTGACGATGCCGCGCCCGGCGTTCATGGCGGTGCTGACCTGTGCGGCCGTCGCGCCGGGATCGTAAACCTGATCCACCACGGTATAGCCATAGCCGAGCAGGTCGGTACGGATGTTGCCGATATGCACGTAATCGGCCTCACCGTCGTCACCGATCCCGGCGCCCTCGGCCGAGCCGATCCCCGTACCGCGTTTGAACCAGGCCTGCTCCGTGGCCGGCATTTGCTCGTACTCGATGGTCCGCTGGACCTGAGTGTCTACGTGGGCAGGTGTTTCCGCCGAGAACCGACCTACCAGGATGTCCGGGTAGTTGTCGCCGTCCATCTTGGAATACGTCGGGTCCGACGACCCGCTGGAGGCAGTAGGCGTGGCCACTTGGGCCGAGTCGCCCACGAGCAGGACGAATGCCAGCTCACCGCCGGCATACACGCTCTGAATGTAGCTCTTGATGGCGGCCGCCGTGGTGCCGCCGGGGATTGTAGACACACCCACGGCGGTTGTGTCGATGCCGATGCTGTTCTTATGGTCCACCAGCGGCTGCACATTCGTCAACCAGGCGTCGTAGCAGATAATCAACATGTCGCCGGTTTCGTTCAGCGGAACGTAGCGTAGCTCCGGGGCGTAGTTCAGAAACTGGTGCGTATAGATCTGGTGAAACGCCAGACTCACTTCCCGGTCGCGCAACGGGCGATGCAGCGCATAGCCCGCCCCCGACCCGGTCGGGACCACTTCCAGGGTGACCTCCGTATAAACTCGGAGCGTGCGGGTGACCGGGTTGTACTGCAGCGGGTTAAGCTGGACCACCATCCCGCGGTAGTCGCGCAGGGTGTAAGGTTCGCCCAGACGGGCCAACGGCGCAGGCCAGAAGGCATCGGTCTTGTAGACCGCGCCGAACTCCCACGGTACTTCCTCGGGATTCTGCGTCCTGAGCAGGTTCCCTTTGGAGGGCGCCACATTGATCCCCGCGAGGTCGTAATACCTGGCCTCCAGCACGTTGACCGCCATCTCGTCATGCGGAATAACGATACTGCGGCAGACGAAGGGCAGCGCCGGGGCGCCCTTGATCAGCATCACGCCCTCTTTGTCGAGCGTCAACTGCGTGTACTTGCGGCCGTCAATCTGGACCGAACCCTCGGTCAGACCGCCTAACGCATACTCGAGGACGATGCGCTGGGGAGTACTCTCCAGCACGCGGACGTCGACGGACCCCGCGGCCATCGCCATTCCCGTAGATCCTACCGCCACAACGGCGAATGCCATCGTTGCAGCCCAACTGAAACCCAACCTTCGCCAGACCGACCTTGTAGACAGGCAACTCGTCACAACATGTCCTCCTTCAGCAGGACCTTGGGGTTTTCGCATAGATCCTAAACTAATTATGTCCGCCGTTGGCTGAATACTATTGAGCGGAAGATGGCTCAAGACGCCGACCCGGTCGGCCGTGCCCCTCACCGGTCACCCGCGGACGGGATAGGGCGGTTCGCCGCACCTTCCCCGCTTCGCCAAGGCCCTCCCTTCCGCCTTAGGAGCGTAAGCCCTAGTATACGAGCAGCACCTTCGCCGATCAAGGAGATTAAGCGCTAAGTGCTTACGATTTAGCGCTAGGCGCTTTAATGAGAGCCCGCCTCTCCGGCCCGCGGGGCAGATAAAGTGTCATGTGAATGATTCCAGTGGCTCGAAATATCGCGCGGCGATGGGGCTATTTGAACCCGGCCAACTCGATCATGTAGGTGCGGTACTCCTGCTCGAAATCGTCCAGGTCGTGGGTGATATAGGCCCGAAAGACGGCCTCACCCAGGCTGATCTGGCTAGGGTTGCCCGAGGCCAGCCTGGCCGCTCGGGCCTTGGTGTGCAGCGATCCGTTGCGGATGTCTTCCAGCATTTCCGCGAAGCCGGCGGCGTATTTGCCGCTTTGCCCGTGACGCAGGAAAACGATCAGCGCCCATACCTGGGCGTAGTACGCGGAGGTCAGGCCGCTCTGGCCTTCGGTCACGACTTCGCCGGCGTTGGTCACCAGGATCTGCCGCAAGGGAATCAGCGCGCCGGCCGCGAGGGTCTGGCGCAGCGGGTTGAGCCGGAACGTGTTCTGGCGCGGCAGAAAAACGGGCGCGGTGCCGCGGAAGTCGAACCCTTCACAGTAGGTGGCTAACCCCTCGTTGAGCCACGCCGGAATCTTGACGTCGAAGTGACTACCGAAGTATTGGTGCATGCCCTCGTGGGCAATGATGGAGAGCGTGTAAGCGCGCTGGAGATAGTACACGACGCACAGGCGGCCTTCAGAAAAGCCCCCGTGCTGGATGCGTGCGTACGTCGAATAACGCTGCGGAAACGTCTGACGCACAAACTGGTCCCACTGGTAACGCGAGTTGAACAGGTAGGTCTGCATCCGCGGATTGTCCGCGCTCACCGGCAGTAGCAGATCGGTGTACAACCGGTAGGCCGACTCCAGGAACAGCGGCAGCGCCTCGCGCAAACCGGTGTCTTGGATCGTGGTGTAGATCTCGAAGTGGTCCGTCGTCAATTCCTGGCCGACGTCGTTGTGGAACTTCCACTCCGTCGTCTCGAGCTGGAATTTCGGCGCCTGCGGTATGGGTTCACACCCGGCCGTCATGGCGGTAACGAGCAACGTCGCCATACGGGCCAGTGTTCGCCACCTCCAGTCGGGTGGGCACAGCCCACCAAGAACCGTCGGCCTCGTCGAGCCGTTAGGGTTCATGCGCAGCACTCCAGTCCACGTTACCCGGGACGAGGGTATCTTACGACCGCCGCACGGTCAAACCCAACCCGGCGCCGGGCCCGGCTTGACCCCTCTCCCAAAGCGCAAGTATCATCCGGGTAGAGTCGGACGGGGGCCCCAGCACTTTAGCGGTGGGCCACCCGAGAGCGGGGGCGTCCAACTCAAAGGGGAGACGAGACATGAGCCAGGTGGCGGTCATTATTGCGGCGGCGGGCAAGGGAGAGCGCTTCGGCGGAGGTGAGAACAAGGCCTTGGCCAAAGTGGACGGCCGGCCCGCGTTCCTCCGCAGCGTCGAGCACTTCATCAACCGTGAGGACGTGATCCAGACCATTCTTGTGGTTGGGCGCGCGGACCAGGACCTGGTCCGCTCGAAATACGGGGCCAACTTAAGTTTCATGGGCGTGCAATTGGTCGAAGGCGGAGAGGAACGGATGGACTCGGTGGCCGCCGCGTTGGAGCACGTCAAAGCGGAAGCCGAGCTGGTCGCGGTGCATGACGCCGCCCGTCCCTGTGTCACCCGGAGTATGATCGACGGCGTATTTGCCGAAGCCGTCAAGACCGGAGCGGCGATCCTGGCCGCACCAATCCATGGCACCATCAAGCGCGTGAGCGCGGCGGGGGTGATCGACGCCACTGTACCGCGCACGGACCTGTTTGAGGCCCAGACGCCGCAGGTCTTCCGTCGGCAACTGCTCATCGACGCCTATGCGAAGCGGCCGACCGACGCGGCGACCATCACCGACGATGCGCAGTTGGTAGAACTGCTGGGTCATCCGGTGTCGGTGGTCAAATCGGACCCCACCAACCTGAAAATTACCACCAGGGCGGACCTCACGCTGGCGAACGCGATCATCAAGGCCCGGCCGCCGGAAAAGCCCACACGGGGCCTGGGAGCGTTTGAAGAGGCCCAGTGGTAGCGGCCGCCGGTGCCCGGCCGGCATCACCGCGCGAGTTCGTCCCATTTCAGGCTGGCGATACGTTGGCGGACGGCCGCGATGCGGCGCCAATGCGTGCCGTCCCAGAACACCTGCGTACAGTCCGCGCAACGGAAGAACTGCTTGGCCCAGATCAGACTGCGGGCCGGCACCCGGTCGCCGACCTCATCCCGCGAGGCGGGGATCAATTCGCCGTTGCAGCGGGTGCAGCGGGCATCGCCTATCGCAAGACGCAGCGCCCGCGCCACATAGTCAAGCTGATCGTGCAGTTTTAGACCGCGCGGCAACGCTACTGCCTGGAGCCGGCCGGTGGTGAACAGGCGGCGCTCGAGCAGCTTGCCGTCCGAGCTGATCACCACGCGGTCGTGGGCGAGCGCGAGCTCAACGAGCTCCCCGTCAGCGATCCCCTCACGATAGAACGTGTCATAGCCGATGACCCGGAGCCAGCGGGCCAATCCGCCGCACATGGCGTCACAGGCTAGCCGCAAAACGGTATCACTCCTACCGCCGCCGTTGCGAATCCCGAGTGAGGGGGGTGGGCGATGCCCACGCTACACCTTCATACTCAGCACGCGGACCAGGAAGGCCCAGACGTCGGCCTGTTCCTCGATCCGCTTCATGGTCGGCTTGCCTGCGCCGTGGCCGGCCTTGGTCTCGATGCGGATCAGTGTCGGCGCCGGGCCATCCTGCGCTTCCTGCAACGCCGCGGCGAACTTGAAGCTATGGGCCGGCACGACCCGGTCGTCGTGGTCGCCGGTGGTGAGCAGCGTGGCCGGGTAGTGCGTCCCCGGTTTGAGGTTGTGCAGCGGCGAGTAGGCGTAGAGGGCCTTGAACTCCTCGGGTTGGTCGGGCGAGCCGTAATCGGAGACCCAGCCCCAGCCGATGGTGAACTTGGGGAAGCGGAGCATGTCCAGCACGCCAACGGCGGACAGGGCCGCGCCGAACAGGTCGGGGCGTTGGGTCATGCACGCCCCGACCAACAGGCCCCCGTTGCTCCCACCGCCGATGGCCAACTTGGCTGGGCGGGTGTACTTGTTCTGGATCAGCCACTCGGCTGCCGCGATGAAGTCGTCAAAAACGTTCTGCCGTTTTAACTTCATGCCGGCCTCATGCCATTCCTTGCCGTATTCCCCGCCCCCGCGGATATTCGGCATGGCGTAGACGCCGCCCATCTCCATCCAGACCAGGATGCTGACCGAGAAAAACGGGGTCATGGCGGCGTTGAACCCGCCGTAGCCGTAAAGATAGGTGGGGTTGTTGCCGTCGAGCTTCAGCCCTTTCTTGTGGGTGATGAACATGGGCACGCGGGTGCCGTCCTTGCTCTGGTAGAAGACCTGTTTCGTTTCATAATCGTTCGGGTTGAAATGCACGTCGGGACGGCGAAAAACGGTGCTCGCGCCGGTCTCCATGTCATAGCGGTAGACCGTCCCCGGTGTGCTGAAGCTCGTAAACATATAGAAGGTCTCGGTGTCCTTCCGCTTGCCGTCGAAGCCGCCGGCGCTCCCCAGCCCGGGCAGCTCCACCCCGCGCACGAAGTTTCCTTCCAGGTCAAAGACCTTGACTTGGGTGTGCGCGTCCTTCAGGTAGCTCGCCACAAACAGGTCGTTGATCACGTTGACGCCGCGGAGGGTCTCGGCGGCCTCGGGCAGCACCTCCCGCCAGTAGGCGCGCTCGGGTTTCCGGGTGTCGATGGCGATCACGCGCCCGCGGGGCGCGTCGACGTCGGTGTGAAACCAGAAGACCGGACCGTCGTTGTCGATAAACTCGTACTGCGCGTCGAAATCATTCAGCAGCTCGACGATCTTCGCGGCCTGGTCCTCCATGCTCTTGTAGTAGACCCGGTTCTTGCGCTCCGTACCTTGGGCGATGGTGATGATGAGATAGCGACCGTCGTCGGTGACCGAGGCGTCGAATTCCCACTCTTTCTGGTCGGGACGGTCATAGACCAGTGGGTCTTGGGCCTGCGGGGTCCCCAAGCAGTGGTAGAAGACCTTTTGGTAGTAGTTGAGGGCCTGCAGTTCTCCCCCGGCTGGGGGTTCATCGAAACGGCTGTAGAAGAAGCCGTTGCCGTCCTTGGTCCACGAGGCCCCGGTGAACTTGGTCCACTTGAGGTGGTCGGGAAGGTCTTCGCCGGTCTCGACGTTCCGCACGTGCCATTCCTGCCAGTCGGAGCCCGCCGAGGAGAGGGCATAGGCCATGAACTGGCCGTCGTCGCGGATCTCCACGCCGGAGAGCGCCACGGTGCCGTCAGGGGAAAGTTGGTTGGGATCGAGCAGGACCTTCGGCGGGCCGTCGAGCGTGTCCACGGTGTAGAGCACGTACTGGTTTTGCAGTCCGTCATTCTTGGAATAGAAGTACCGCCCGCCACGCTGGAAGGGAGTGCCGTACTTCTCATAGTCCCACAATTCGGTAAGCCGCTCGCGGATCCTGGTACGGGCGGGGATTTGCGCGAGGTAGCCGAAGGTCAATTGGTTCTGGGCTTCGATCCACTCCCGGGTCTCGGGCGAATCGGGGTCTTCCAGCCAGCGGTAGGGGTCCGCCACCTTCACCCCGTGATAATCATCCACTTGGTCGACCTTGTGCGCCGGCGGATAGACTAGCGGGCGGTCGGGGTATCTGGGGGTCCCCGCGCACCCGACCGCCAGCATGGCGGACACAGTAAGGACACTCAATTTATTCAACCGCTCCATGAAGTTCTCCTTCGACCTCGCGCTGGTTTGGGGGGACCACTCCACTCATCCGGCGGGCGGGTGCCGGAGCTTCCAGCCCGGCGCCGCTGACCCCGCAAGCGGGTGCATTGTGATCGGCGAAGCGACAAGGGACAAGGGCCGCGCATCGACCGGCCGGTTTGACGCTCCGGCGGGAGCGGTGTATGTTCAGCGTCCGGCCTGGGTCGTGCGACAATCCAGGAACGTTTGGAGAGGTGGCGATGGAAAACTACCTGGTCACTGGCGGTGCGGGGTTCATCGGCTCCCACTTGGCGGCACGCTTGGTGGACGACGGCCACGCCGTGCGCATCCTGGACAACTTCAGCAGCGGCAAGCGCGCGAATCTCGCCGCGCTCCGCGGACGCTTTGAGTTGATCGAGGGTGATTTCCGGGACCCGGAGGTCTGCCGATCGGCCTGCCGCGACATGGACGTTGTCTTCCACATCGGCGCGTTGCCCTCCGTGCCCAAGTCCATCGCCCAGCCCCAGGCCAGCCACGACTGCAACGTCAACGGCACGTTCAACGTGCTCATGGCGGCCGTGGAAGGCCAATGCCGCCGGGTGATCTATGCCGGGAGCAGCTCGGTCTATGGTGACGTCGAGGTGTCACCGAAAGTGGAGACTCTCCGGCCGCAGCCGAAGAGCCCCTACGCGGTGCAGAAGCTCACCGGCGAGCTGTACTGCCGGTCGTTCTACGAGTGCTTCGGCCTGGAGACGTTCTCGATCCGCTACTTCAACGTGTTCGGGCCCCGGCAGGACCCCCAAAGCCAGTACGCGGCGGCGATCCCCGCCTTCGTGACCGCCATCCTCCACGACCGCCCGCCGACGATCTTCGACGACGGCGAACAGACACGCGACTTTACCTACGTGGACAACGTGGTGCACGCCAACCTGTTGGCGGCCGGGGCGAAACGCCTGGCGGGTCAGACGGTCAACGCGGCCTGCGGGCGGGCCATCAGCCTCAACGAAATCGTCAGGAAAATCAACGACCTCTTGGGCAAGAACATCGTCCCGGTTTATGCCGCGCCGCGCCCCGGGGACGTGCGTCACTCTTTGGCGGACAATCGGCTGGCCCAGGAGTTGATTGGGTACGAACCGTTGGTGGACTTCGAGGAAGGGCTGGCCCGGACCCTCCGGTATTACGAGTCGCTGTGATCGAGTTCGTCGGGCCTGGCCCGACGCCTTGTTTTGGCGGGCGGACCCTACTCAACTAACGCGGGCCGGTGACGTTGTCGATAAACTCGGAGAAGTCCTCGAGGTCTACGTCCCGATCGCAATCGAAATTGAGAACCTGGCAACCGGGCGGCAGTGGACCGGCGTCGCTACCGGTGAAGCAACGTTGGAAGGCGGCGAAATCGGCGAGGTCGGTGGCCCCGTCGCCGTTGAAATCGCCGTCCCCACCGCATTCACACGCCTCCGCGGGCGGAACGTAGAGATCCCACTGGTCGAGGGTGCCGACATCGTATAGGGCGAGGTCGGCCACGTTGAGGGTCCACGGACCGTAGGCGTCCTGCCCATTGAACGCACTGAGCATCTGGTTAGGTTTGAACGTGCCCACCACCATCGGGCCGCCGCTGTCGTAGTCTTCGATGGCTGTAAACGCTGCGTCGTCGAGGATCACGTCGAAGCCGTCGTTGTTGAAGCCTAGCGCCCGGGCGGGGACACCCGGCCGGTCGATCAGCGTCACCGTCGTACCGTTATGCGTCAACCTGACTCTCAGGTCGCCGTTCCAGGTATGGGTGATCTTGAGCCCCACCTTTAAGCCCGCCATGAGCGTATGGTCGGACACAAAAAAGCCGTGGTCCACGCCCGGGGCGTAGTTGTCCGGGATGGCCACGCCCGCCGGGATCGGGTACACCGCGGTGCCGCCCGCGGGCGCCGTGATGGTCATGTTATAGGTGTTGCGCACGCTACCGGCGAGGTAGACTCTCAACCAGTAGTCCGCGGTCACCCCCGGCGCAAGGGAAATGACTTCGGTATCCCCGTCGCCGGTAGAAGCCGCTACCAGATTTCCCCCGCAGGCGTCGAACAACTTCATGTCGATGTCACCGAAGGCGTCGGTGAAGTCAAGCCGGATCTCCACCGGCCCGCAGCTTGACGAATGGACCCGATACCAATCTCCATCGGCATACTTGAGGACCAAGGCGGTGTAGGTACTCGGCGCGACGGAGGCGGCCGCGGCGCAAGTGTCGTTGTCCTCAAACACATCGTCGCTGCCGGCCTGAAGGTACAGACCGATGTCGGGGTAGATGTACTGGAACGCGCTGAAGTCGTCCCACGTCCAGTCTTCGCACGACGAGTCGCCGCAGCAAAGAACGCCCACCAATTGCTTAGTGGCGTCCAGGTACGCGCCGGCCCCGGACGAGCCCGGCTCGGTCGGGCCGTCATACCAGTCCAGGCGGAGGTAACCGGGCGCCGCGCCGCTGGCTTTCTGCGCGAAGCTGATGCGTTTGTAGGAACCGGCCGGGTGGTGGATGGAGGAGCAGAGCGTCCCGTTGGAGACACCGGCCGTCGTCCACCCCGACCAGGTATAAGCTCCGGGGGGCAGCTCGCCCCGGATCAGGGTGAGCGAATAGTCCTGGCCCAAAAGCGGACTCGTGGCGAGCAACTCGGCTACGGAGCTGGAAGGGACGCTAGGCAACTCGGGCGGGTTCCGTCACAAGTGCTGGTCTGGTATTTCCAGTACACGATCATGGACTCGGCCGCCCACTCGCTGTCGATGCAATGCCCCGCGGTGAGGAAGTAAGGGGTGAGATCGCCGGCGATACTGTTGATCAACTCGCCGGTACAGACCAGGCTGTATTCGTCGCCGACGAAAGCGACGCCGGCCACGGCGTTCCGAACGTCCGCCCAGTAACTATAACAAGCAACGTCGTTGTGGCAGGCATCCAACCGCGGGTCCGACAGGGCAGCGACCGGGTCGCGGTACAGGTGTTGAACCCGGTCGATCACGAACGGGACCGAATCGGGCACGCCCGCCGGCACGGGCGGCGTCCGGTATTCCACGTAAACCGCGTCTCCCGCCAGGATGGTTGACCAAAAGCCGCCCGTACCGAAAGGTCCGGCCGCGGTGAACGGCCCGTCCACCTGCTCCGGCTCCGCCGCCGAGATAAACCGAAGTTCACCCCCGGGTGGCAGGTCGATGTCCGACACATACAGCCGCATCCCGACAGCCTGCTCGGAGACCACTGCCAGGGTCCACAGATAGCCGCCGTCGGGCAAGGCGTTCCACTGCCCGTCGGCTGCGCTAATCTCCACGGTCCGTCCGATACCGATCCGCAGCCGTTTGTAGGGATCGGGATTCTCCTGCTCTTGCTCCAGCAGAGCTTCGACATCCAGCGGCCCCAGCCGGACCTCCCGCGCGTATGGCTCGGCAGCCAGCGGAACGGTCAAACTGAGGGGCGGTGCGGCGAGCCCCTCCGGTCCACCGCTGATCCATGCGGAAGCGGTGAAGGTTTCAAGGGGCGGAGGAGAATCCGGGCAGACGTCAGCCCATTTGTTCTGCGACGAGGCCCGGGCGCCGGACGCGATCCACGTGCAGAACAAGGCGCAGGCGAGCACCGTGCGGGACAGCCTGCTGTAGCCGGGGCCGCATATCCATCTCGAATGGAGCGTGCCCACAGAGAAGCGCACCATACCTTGCGGTCGGCTAGGGGGCGCAGCAAGGATAGCGTAATCGGCCCTGAACATTGGCTTCTGGTTTTCCGACCTCAACTACGCGCCCGAGCTTCCGCGGGTCGGCGCTGCCTCCCATTATCTGACGGCGCCCCACGGCGGATATCGAGTTGCAGAACAAAGCACAATTCGAGACAAGCTTCTCCACCCACCGGACTATTCTCTCCATTAGGTCACTCAACCTCAA
The DNA here is from genome assembly GCA_043803085.1 of Planctomycetota bacterium. Lineage (GTDB taxonomy): Bacteria > Planctomycetota > Phycisphaerae > UBA1845 > UBA1845 > JAAEQG01. The sequence goes on along the minus strand of JAZDKM010000172.1, from coordinate 2,259 downwards.
GCCATGATCGCGAAAAAAAGATAACCCGCACAGAAATTTGGACAATATGTGAACCAACAGTTGTCCAAGGCCGCCCTGATTCAGTACAAACGTAGGGATTGCAGCCGCGCATGAACCACGGTCCACAGAACACTTGACCTTGACAATATCACGCCTCGCTAGTGTAGTGCGTCGAACAAGGGAGGGCTCCTCCGAGCCGAGGTCGTCAGAATACCCCAGGTGCGCATTCAAGGGGGCGTGCTATGAAGATACTGGTAACCGGTGGGGCCGGTTACGTCGGGAGCCATTGTGTCCGAGCCCTCTGTGAGGCGGGTCACGAGGTGGTGGTGTACGACGACCTGCGCGCCGGTCACCGGGCCGCCGTGGACGTGCGGACCGTCCTGGTCGAGGCCGATCTGGCCAATCTCCCTTTGCTCGAAAGGACGGTGCAAGGAGCGGGTTTCGAGGCGGTGATGCACTTCGCCGCATCACTCGACGTGGGTGAATCGGTGCAGCATCCGCTGGCCTACTACGAGAACAACGTGGTCAATACCGTCCGGCTCCTGCGGGTCATGGAGCAACACTGCATCAGGAAATTCGTGTTCAGCTCGACGTGTGCCACGTACGGGATCCCCGAAGCCGTGCCGATCACCGAGACCATGTCCCAGGTGCCCATCAACCCCTACGGTCACACCAAGCTGGCCATGGAGTGGGCCCTGCGGGACTCGGCGGCAGGATGGGGACTGGGGGCCTGCGCGCTGCGCTACTTCAACGCCGCCGGCGCGGCGGCTGATGCTACGTTGGGGGAAGACCATGACCCCGAGCTTCATCTGATCCCGCTCGTGCTCCAGGTGGCCTTGGGCCAACGTGAGAAAGTCCAGGTCTATGGCACGGATTATTCGACGCGCGACGGCACTTGCGTCCGTGACTACATTCACGTCGAAGACTTGGCGTCGGCCCATCTGCTGGCGGTGGAATCTCAGGCGACGGGCTGCTTCCGATGCTTCAATGTGGGCACCGGCGTCGGAACCACCGTGAAAGAGATCATTGAGGCCGCCCGCGCGGTCACCGGCCATCCCATTCCGGCTGAGCGGGCACCCCGGCGACCCGGCGACCCGCCGGAACTCTACGCGGACCCGACGAAGATCATACGCCAGCTCGGCTGGAAGCCGAACTACACCGACATCCAGGAAACCGTACGCACCGCCTGGCAATGGCACCAGTCGCACCCGCGCGGCTTCGGCGAGCGATGAGCCGGTGGCGACCGGCGTTCCTCGCCGGCCGGTCCCAGTTGAGTAGGGTCGACGGGGGCCGCTGAAGGCGGACGGCACCTGCCGGGAGGCTGCGGTCGGCGAACTTGGGATCCTGCACAGGCCGAGTTGCATTGTGCTGCCCCTCGGCGTACTATACCGTGTTTGGTTGGGCCGGGGGGCTCGCCCGACATCGCGGAGAGTCGCGCGTGGGTGAAGTGGACCAGGAGTTACTGTCGATTCTGGTGTGCCCCGAGTCCCATGCGCCCTTGGTGCAGGTGGGCGACTGGCTGTATTCCACCGATGCGGCCACGCGCAAGCGGTACCCGATTCGGGACGGCATCCCCATCATGCTGCTCAACGAAGCGGAGACCGTGGTTGAAGAGGAATGGAAGAGGATTGTGGCCAGGCCGATAGCGCCTGACCCGAAGTGACTTTGAGGTGTGTCAAGTATGGCGGTGACCCGAAGGACGAAACGCGGTTCGAGGAAAACGCGACGCTTTCCGGAGCGGGGCGGCTTCGACTGGCCAGGCCCCCTCATCGACTACAAGGAAACCGAGTTGCTCCGCAAGTTCATGACCTCCAGCAGTAAGCTCATGTCGCGCAAGCGGGCCGGGACGTCGGCCCGGGAACAGGAGGCCGTCAAACGGGCGGTCAAATACGCGCGTTTCATGGCCCTGCTGCCTTATCACGGCATTTGACGGCGGATTGGTTCCACGCGGTGGAACATCTCTGGGCCTGCGGGCGGGCACTCTACGGAGAGGGCACTCTGGGTTAGCCACCCCTTGGCCCGTGCGGCGTGAAAACTTACCCGCTATCCTGACGCCGACCCCTCCGGCCGTGAGGCTGGCAAGAGATCTTGGCAGCCCCGGAAGGGGTGGTAGGTGACAGCCCACGGCGCCAGCCGTGGGTGAGCGGGCCATCACCCGGCGCCCAGCCCCGGTAGGGGCGAAAGGGCACGTGCCACCTCCTGGTTGCTTCCCGCCGGGCCCTTCTTACGCCCCATCCGGGGCTGAGGTCCACCCGCCGA
>JAZDKM010000171.1:0-13950 GCA_043803085.1 Planctomycetota bacterium | reverse complement strand
GCAAGGCCCTGGAGATCAACGGGAAGCTTGGACGCCTCGATGGCATGGCCATCCAATACGGCAACCTCGGGCTGATCTACCGGACGCGCGGCGACCCGGACCGGGCCGAGGCGATGTACCGCAAGGCCCTGGAAGTCCACGAGCGGCTCGGCCGCCTCGAAGGCATGGCCGCCCAGTACGGCAACCTCGGGCTGATCTACCGGACGCGGGGCGACCGGGTCCGGGCCTAGGCGATGTACCGCAAGGCCCTGGAAATCCACGAGCGGCTCGGGCGGCTCGAAGGCATGGCCATCCAGTATGGCAACCTCGGGGTGATCTACCAGACGCGCGGCGACCTGGACCGGGCCGAGGGGATGCTCCGCAAGGCCCTGGAAATCAACGAGCGGCTCGGCGGCCTCGAAGGCATGGCCGCCGACTACGGCAACCTCGGGGTGATCTACCGGACACGCGGAGACCTGGACCAGGCAGAGGCGATGCACCGCAAGTCCCTGGAGATTAACCAGAAGCTCGGCCGCCGCGAAGGCATGGCCGCCGACTACGGCAACCTCGGGCTGATCTACCAGACGCGGGGCGACCTGGACCGGGCCGAGGAGATGTGCCGCAAGGCCCTGGAAATCGACGAGCGGCTCGGCGGCCTCGAAGGCATGGCCATCCAGTATGGCAACCTCGGGGTGATCTACCGGACGCGCGGGGACCTGGACCGGGCCGAGGCGATGCACCGCAAGTCCCTGGAGATCAACGAGAAGCTCGGTCGCCGCGAAGGCATGGCCAGCGGTTACGGCAACCTCGGGGTGATCTACCAGACGCGGGGCGACCTGGACCGGGCCGAGGAGATGCACCGCAAGTCCCTCGAGATCAACGACAAGCTCGGCCGCCGCAAAGGCATGGCCGCCGACTACGGCAACCTCGGGGTGATCTACCAGACGCGGGGCGACCTAGCGAAGGCGCGCGAGTACTGGACCCAGGCCCGCGACCTGTTCGGTCGGATCGGCATGCCGCACGAGGTGGCCAAGGTCCAGGGTTGGATCGACGACCTGCCATGAACTTTTTTTGCGTTTTGTGTGCCTCTTCGCGGCCATGCCCGATGGAACTGCCGCAAAAAGGCACAAGAGGCTTGGCGCGGGCTTCGCCCGCAACCGAAAAATCTTCGCAAGACGCGAAGATTTGGGAGGATAGCTATACATAGCGTGGTACGGTGGATGGAGCCCGCCGTAGGCGGACGGACCCCACCGCGTGTGGCAAGCAAATGCGGCAACCCCGGCAGGGGCGCAAGGTTCCTGTGCTCCGACGCACCTTAGGTTGCGGGTTCGGAGTCGATCACCCTTGTGTGCCACTGCCGTCTCGGCAGTGCCGGTCGCAGGAGGCTTCCTGGAAAGCACTGCTCACAGAGCAGTGGCACACCCGAAACTTAAGCTTCGTTCGAGCACAAGTGCGGTTGGTCAGAATTGGTGCGTCTTTTGTGATCCGAACCGCGACCGCCAGGGAGCGGTCCAGCGCGCCGCCCGGTGACGCCGCTCCCTCACGGTCGCGGTTCGGATAAGATGCGACCGCGACCGTCAGGGAGCGGTCCAGCGCGCCGCCCGGTCACGCCGCTCCCTCACGGTCGCGGTTCGGATAAGATGCGACCGCGACCGTCAGGGAGCGGTCCAGCGCGCCGCCCGGTCACGCCGCTCCCTGACGGTCGCGGTTCGGATAAGAGGCCGTTTCACTGAGACACCACTGGGTGTCAAGGGTAGGCTGAAGTCCGCGGCTCTACGAGCAGAAGCTTTGACAACCGGGCGTCGGCGGTCCAAGATGTTCTATCTGTGGGAGACCGTTGGCGCGCGGCGGTTTCCCTTTCCAGACTGTGGCATGCGCACGGGAAGGGTTGTGGATTGCTCGCAGGCCGGGGTCGGTTACACTACCTGACCCGTAAGAGCGGCCACGACAAGGATTAGCAGCGAAAGGAGCCGCAGATGGCCAGAAAGAGCGTCGGACCGCCCCCGTTCATTCAGACCCGACTCGAACGCTGTCGCGCCGCGATGGCCGACGCAGGCGTCACCGCCTTTCTGATCACCAATCGCATGGACCATTACTACCTCACCGGCTTTACCGGTGAGGACTCGGCCGTCCTGATCACCCCGCGCGACGTGCACGTGATCACCGACGGCCGTTTCGAGACCAGCAGCAAGGCCGAGGTGGGTTGGGCCCATCGGCACTTTCGCAAGACGCTGCTCCCCGAGGAGATCGGCAAGGTCTGCAGGCTCCTCCGGCTTCGGACGATCTACATTCAGCCCAGCGCCGTGACGGTAGCCGACCAGCAGGCGTTCCGCAAACAAGCCCGACCCACACGGCTGGCCAAGGCGCCGGACATCCTCGGTCAGCTCCGTCGGACCAAGGACCGCGAGGAACTGAACGTCATCAAAGAAGCCATCCGCGTCGCCGAGGAGGCGTTCAAGGCCATGTGCCGGACCATCCGCATCGGGCAGACGGAACGTGAGATCGCCGCGCGGCTGGAGTATGAGATGCAAAAGCGCGGGGCCACCGGCGCCGCGTTTCCCTCGATCGTCGCTGTGGGCCCCAACGCGGCCCTGCCGCACGCCGTACCCGGCACCCAAAAGGTGAAGAAGGGCAGCGCGATCCTCGTCGATTGGGGCGCCACCTACAACTTCTACCGCAGCGACTTGACCCGCATGGTCTTTGTCGGTAGCATCCCCCCCAGAATCCAGAAGATCTACCAGATCGTGCTCGAGGCGCAAGAGGCGGCCATCGAAGCCATCCGGCCCGGCGAGCGGATGTGCGACGTGGACGCGGTCGCCCGCCGGCACATCAAAAACCGCGGTTACGGTAAGAACTTCGGACACGGTCTGGGACATGGCGTAGGACTGGACATCCACGAGCCGCCGCGGTTGTCCTGGATGTCCGAAGAGAGGCTCGTGGCCGGCATGGTGGTCACGGTCGAGCCGGGCATTTATCTGCCGGGGGTGGGTGGGGTCCGCATCGAGGACGACGTGGTGGTGACCAGCCTGGGGCAGAGGGTCCTCACCACCCTGAGCAAGGACATGGAGCGAGCGGTGATTTGACCCGCGGCTGAGGCAGCGTATCCCCGCACGCCTCACACCCGGACACGGCGCGAGCAGGCTGGAAGCCTGCGATACACGCGGGGCGGTATTTCACGCGGAGACCCAAGTTGGTCGATGTCGATGTCATCAAACGCCTGGTCGAACTCATGGTCGAGAAGGACTTGGCCGAGATCTCGATTCGCAATGGCGAAGACCAGATTTTCCTCAAAAGGACTCATCCGACGCAGGTGGCCGTGACGCACGTACCGATCGCCGCCGCACCGGCGCCGCTCGCGTCCGGCGCGGCCTCGGCGACGAGCGCCGCGAAGGCGGAGGAAGACCCCGACGCCGGTCTGGTAGCCGTGCGCTCCCCGATGGTCGGCACGTTCTATTCCGCGCCCGACCCCGCGTCCCCGCCCTACGTCAAGGTGGGCGACACCGTCCACCCCGACACGGTCGTCTGCATCCTCGAAGCGATGAAGGTCTTTAATGAAATCAAGGCCGGCGTCTCGGGGAGAATCGAGCGGGTTCTGGTTCCCAGCGAGGCGGCGGTGGAATATGACCAGCCGCTGTTGCTCGTCCGGCCGACCTGAAAAACGGCTATGTTCAAGCGTATCCTGATCGCCAACCGCGGTGAGATCGCCCTGCGGGTGATGCGCACCTGCCACGAGATGGGCATCGAGGTGGTCTGCGTCTTCTCGGAGGAGGACCGCGACGCGGAATACCTCAGGTTGGCCGACCGCGCCATCTGCATTGGGCCGGCCAGTCCTGGAGAGAGCTATCTGCGGAGCGACCGCATCATTGCGGCGGCGGAGATTGCCGCCGCCGACGCCATCCACCCCGGCTATGGCTTTCTCGCCGAGAATGCCCAGTTCGCGGACCAGTGCCGCGAGTGCAACCTCGAGTTCATCGGGCCGTCGGCCGACGCCATGCGCCAGTTGGGCGACAAGGCCACCGCCCGTTCCGTCGCCAAGAAGGCCAAGGTCCCCACCGTGCCCGGCAGCGAGGGCGTGCTCGAAGACGACGCCCAGGCCATCGAGTTGGCCAAACAGATCGGTTATCCGGTGATGGTCAAGGCCTCGGCGGGCGGCGGGGGGCGCGGCCTGCGTATCGCCCGCAGCCCGGAGGACCTGGAGCGCACGCTCGCCCAGGCTCGTCAGGAATCCATGGTCGCCTTCAAGGACGACGCCCTCTATCTGGAGAAGTTCATCGAGAGCCCGCGGCACGTGGAGGTCCAGATTCTCGCCGACCATCACGGCAAGGTGCTGCACCTGTTCGAGCGCGACTGCACCGTGCAGCGCCGCTACCAGAAATTGATCGAGGAGACGCCCTCCCCGGGCATCGAGCCGCGTACCCGCGCCGAACTTTGCAAGTCCGCGGTGCGCCTCGCCCTGGCGGCCGGCTACACCAGCGCCGGCACGTTCGAGTTCGTCGTCGATGGCAAGGGCCGGCCTTATTTCATCGAGGCCAACACCCGCATTCAGGTCGAGCATCCGGTCACCGAGATGGTCACCGGGATCGATCTGGTCAAGGCCCAAATCCTGATCGCCGCGGGTGAGAAGCTCCCCTTCGCCCAGCGGGATATCCGGCAAAACGGAGTGGCCATCGAGTGCCGCATCAACGCGGAGGATCCGGCCAACGGCTTTCGGCCGTGCGCCGGCACCATCATCCGGTTTCGCCCCTGCGGCGGCTTCGGCGTCCGCGTCGATTCCCACGCCCACGACGGCTATCGCATCTCCCCGCGCTACGATTCCCTGATCGGCAAGCTGATCGTGCATCGGCCGACGCGCGACGAAGCCATCGCCGGCATGCGCCGCTGCCTCGACGAGTTCATCGTCGAGCCGGTCAAAACCACTATCCCGCTCTACAAAGAGATTTTCTGCAACGAGGAGTTCATCTCCGGCAAGTTTGACACCAGCTTCGTCGAGCGCAACTTCCCGTACTGATGCCTATCTGCCCGTGGCAACCGGGGACAGGCTCCGGGCCTGACCACGACTCTGGGGTCGGGAACCCGGCCGAGTGAGGTGCCTGTGCCCTCTTGCCGCCTAGCGTAGTGCCTCACAATTGCCGCAACGTATTCTTTGCCGAACCGCGACCGTCAGGGAGCGGTCCAGCACATCGCCAAGCTGCGCCGCTCCCTTACGGTCGCGGTTCGGATAAGCTGCGGTTTCACTGAGGCACTACACTAGATGTTCTGAAGGACGGCGTAGGAGGCCGCCGCCGTGACCCCCAAGAAAGCCGTACTCAGGAATTCAAAGAATTGCGAGCTAGTACAACCGGTGGGGAACAACAGGACTAGGCCGCCGACGAGCACCGCGGCGTGGCGAAGGATTCTTGCGTACCTCATGGCTCTGTAACCTCCGTGGGATTTTAGGGAAAGCCCGCACCGGCAGGCGCGCCAGCCGCTCGGCACTGGGTCGTCAGAATCCCAGAGTCTACTCCACCTGTTCTCGGAGTCAATCCGCAGACCTTGTCCCGATAGGTGGGGGTGGCTTCGTCGGCGAGCTTGCTTTTTAAGCGAATCCGCGTTATGAGCGGCGAACCATTGGGGTTCTCTGCTCGAACTATGCTGGGGAGGGAGGTCGGCCGCCGGCGCCGGGCTCTGAGAAGCCTGACTTGACGAGAATGCTCACTGGCATCCTGGCGAATGCCGATAATGAGCTTGGGGATAGGGGTAGCAAATGCGATGCGCAGTTTTAGCGCGCGGGGGCGGGCGAGGTGCCCTTACGATAAGTTACCTAGAGACAACGTGTTATAGACTAAGCCCGACGGCTCGGCGTTGCCATGCGTAACCCTCCAATCAGCCGAACACCGGCAAAGCGGGCCGCGCGAGCACTGGCCGGGGTGGTGCTCTGCGCGATGACGGTGGGCCTCGCCGGTTGCAAGGGGGGGATGCCTAGCATCTTCAACAGCTTTTTCGATCCATCCCAAGTGGGATCGTACGGTCCCTTTGGCCGAGAGGGTACGCTGGACATCCGGAGTTCCTTGACGCTCCAGGACGCTCCAACGGGTGTGATGGGCGTCAGTGATCCGCAGCCGGAGGATCTGCTCCCCGTCGTGGAGGATTACAAGTACCGAATCGGCGACGCCTTGAACGTCCGGCTTTACGAGCTCCTCCAAGCCGGTACCGAAACGGCGGTGCAGGCGACCATCGACGAGACGGGCAATATCGTGGTTCCGGTGCTCGGGCGAATCGAGGTGACCGGTCTCACGCTCCCCGAAATCCACGCGGAACTCGTCAACCAACTGACCAGCCGCGGGCTCTTGATTGAGCCGGAAGTCATTGTGGAGCCAGTAGTTAGAAGAGGGTTGAGCTATACGATCTATGGGACGATCGCCCAGCCCAACCTATATCCGCTGGCCCAGTACGATCTTCGGCTGCTGGACGCCATTAACGTGGCCGGTGGTTTGTTGGACCAAGTGACCGAAATCTACGTGGTCCGTGCGCAACGGCCTCCTGAGCCCGTGTTCGTGTCGGGCTCAGTGGCGCCAGAACCGTGGGCGCGACGCTCCGCGAGGGGGGAGTCGAAGCTGTCGGACGGTCATGCCGCCGGTACGCCCAGAGGTCTGGTAGCTTCAGCGACCGCCGTGCCGCCGGAATCGGCCGGCCCCGCCCGAGAGTCCGCCCGGCGGGAAGTCTTGGACTTGACGGACCAGGAACCAACCAGCACGCGTGCGGGGGTGACGCCGGGCACGACCACGGCGACGCCTTCCGTGCCGCAGTGGATTTACAGGAACGGTGAATGGATTGAAGTACAGCCGGAGCAGCCCACTGCCGAACGCTCGTCCCTTCCGGCGCCCGAGTCTGCCCCCACCACCAAGGAGGCCCGCAAGGAGCTCATCGAAACGATGATCGGCGAGCCGGCACCGAGCGTTCCAATGCCGGCCGCTCCAGCGGAACCCGTGCCGGCCACGCCATCGCAGCCGCGTTGGATTTACTACAACGGAAAGTGGATTGAGACCGAGGCCCCGACCAGCACGCCCGCCGAGGCGGCCGCCAGCAAGCCGATACAGATACCGGAGCGTGCGACTCAGCCGGCGATCGACTGGGGCCAGGTGGCCGGGCTCGGCGAACACCGCGTCATCAAGGTGTTGGCCACGGGGCTGCGAGAGGGCGATCCCCGCCAGAACGTGATCATCCGGCCGGGCGACGCCATCCGGCTCGCCGCGGGGGGATTCGGGGAGTATTATGTGATGGGCCAGGTGATTCGCCCAGGGGCCTATTCTCTGACCGGGCGTACGATCACGCTGAAGAGCGTCGTTGCCGCCGCGGGGAATTTGTCGCCGCTGGCGTGGCCCCAGTACTGCACGGTGTACCGCCGGTTGGGCGACCGCGAGCAGATGATCCAGGTGGACCTGGACGCCATCTTTTCCGGTAAGGAGCAGGATTTCTTCATCAAGCAGGACGACCTGATTCTGGTGGGCACGCATCCGGTGGCGCCGTTTCTGGCGGTGTTGCGGAACGCGTTTCGGGTGAGCTACGGGTTCGGCTTCGTTTACGACCGGAACTTCGCGGATATCGATTCGTACGGTGGCAAGCCGAACCCCGTCTACCAGCAGCGTAGGTTCCCCAATTTGTTCCAGTAGGCCGGAGCATGACCCAGCATACCGTCGATTTCCAGCAGTTCCCTGCCGTGCCGGATGTCGTGGAGCGTCAGCGGCTAGTGGTGTGGGTTCGGGCGCTGGTGATCGGCGCACTGACGTTGTGGGTATTCTGGGCGCCGTTGCGGGTTGTCGCGGCCCGGTGGAACTCCGACTCGAATTGGTCGCACGGCTGGCTGGTCCCTCTGTTCAGCCTCTATTTCCTCTACACGCGTCGCGAGCAGATCGCCCGGACCCGCACGACAAGTTGTTATCCGGGTTTCGTCCTTTTTGTCCTGTCCCTGGCCGGATACTTCTTCTTCTTCGTGGTGAAGCCGTTCGGTTACCTCCAGTTGTTGGCGCTGGTGGGCGTGATTTTCGGGATCGTTTTGTTCCTGACCGGCTGGGCGATGCTGCGGATTGTGTGGCTGCCGATTCTGTTCCTCTGCTTTGCCAATCCGATCCCGGACCAGTACTACGTGCAGATGACCATGCCGCTGCGGATGCTGACCACCCAGCTCTCGGCGATGCTGCTTGGCCTGATCCCCGGCATCGAGCTCGAGGTCCAGGGGGTGATCATCGATTACTTCTACAAGGGGAACCCCGGATCGCTGAACGTCGAAGAGGCCTGCGCGGGCATGCGCTTGATGATGGCGTTTGTGACGCTGGGTGTGGCCATGGCCTACCTGGGCGACCGGCCGACCTGGCAGCGCGTCTGCATGGTACTGGCCTGCATTCCCATTTCGGTGTTCTGCAATATCGTTCGGGTGACCGTGACCGGCGTGCTTACGGTCGCTGGTCATAACGAACTGGCCCAGGGTGCCGCACACACCCTGCTCGGTCTTGCCATGCTTCCCATCGCGCTGGGCCTGTTTGCTCTGGTCGGGTATGTTCTGAAGCACTTGTTCGTCGAGGAAGAACCTGCCCCGACGCCGGGGTAGGGGAGGCAAGATGCCTGCGATACATGACGGAAGACGACCGAGACGCGGACGGCAGGCTGGCAGCCTGCGCCACAGCGTACGGCCGAGAGAGTCGGCATGACCACCCTACCGGCCACCATTCAGGAACAGATTACCCTGCCACCGGTGCGGGCGGAGCCCGGTGCCGGCGCCGGGCTGAGCGCCGGGGATTTCGCGGCGATTCTCAAGCATCGGATGGTGATGATCATCATTTTGTCGTTGGTGTTCACCGCCGTCGGGGTGGGGGTGTTCTTCCTCGTCTATTTCTATTACCCCACCTACCTGGCGGTTGCCTTTATCGAGTGTATCAGCGATCTGCCCACCCGCCCGGGCGACTTCGGCGACAGCAGCATGACCAAGGACCGGCACGAGCGCTTTGTGGCGAGCCATGCCATCTTCGCCCGTAGCCCGGACGTGCTCCAGGCCGTGCTGCAAACGCCGGAGGTCAAAGCTACTTCCTGGTATGCCAAGGCCGACAAGGCCAAGCTCCGTCTGGAGCTGGAGGATGATCTGGCTACCGCACCTGTGAAGGACACCTACTACTTCCGCATCGCGATGGGGTGTCGGGCGCTCAAGGACCCAGCGCGCATCGTCAACCAAGTCGTGGGGACCTACATCGAGAAGGTTCGCAACCGGGCGGCGGAGACCTACCGCCGCGAGTTGGCGGGCTATCAGAAAGAACAGGTCACCCTGCAGTCGCAGATGACGCAGAAACGCAAGCAGATCCAGGACTTCGTTTCCACCTTGGAACCCGGGGCCATACAGGCCTCCAACACGCTCGGTCCTACGGTGATGGACATCATGGATCGCCAGACCCGGGTGGCCATGCTCGAACTGCAGACCCTGGAACTCGAGTCGTTCGTCAACATTTACGGGGATCCCAACGGTCCGGGCGTCACTGTGGAGGATGCCCAGGCCGTGGATTCGGATCCGCGCGTGGTGTCCTTGGACAACCAAGTGGCTTTTTTGGAACAGGATCTCGAGGTGGTGCTGCGGGAGTTCGGCCCGGAGCATCGCCAAGTGAAGGCTAACCGTCGGCGCTTGGAGGCCGTCAAACACCAATCCGCCGAAGTGCGGGAAACCAAGCTGCGGGAAATCATCGGGTTCAAGCTGGAGCAGGCCCAATCCGCGTTCCTCAACTCGCAGCACGCGTTGCTGATCGCGCGGGAGAAGCTCACCGAGGTCCGAGCGAAGCAATCGGACCAGGACCGCAAGCTGGCCGAATACGAAACGCTCAAGGACGAGTTGGAAATGCTCCGGCAGACCAAGGAGAAGGCCGACGAATATATCCGTGAGGTGGAGCGGGTGGTCCGCGAGCAGAACGCAGTCAGGATCGAAGTGGCCCAGTTGGCCGTCGATCCGATCGAGCGCAGCAGCCCGAGCCTGTACTTGCTACCCGCCATCGTGATCCTGGCTCTGGGGCTGGGCCTGGGGATTGCCCTCGGGATCGAGTTGCTGGACACCTCTGTGCGTACGCCGCAGGACATCATCCGGCACCTCAGCCTGCCGTTATTGGGCACGATTCCGGACGTCGATGATGAGGAAGTGGAAATTGAGGCCGTGGAGACGGCGGTACGCACCGCGCCTCGTTCCATGGTGGCCGAGGCCTTCCGCACCATCCGGACCAATCTGCAATTCAGTGCGCCGGCGGACCGGCAGCGTAGCCTGCTGGTCACCAGCCCCCGCCCCGAGGACGGCAAGACTACCGTGGCCTGCAACCTGGCGGCGTCCATCGCCTTGGCCGGTCGTCGCGTCTTGCTGGTTGACGCGAACCTTCGCCGGCCCGCCATCGGACGAATCTATCCCGACGTCGGAGCGAAGGGGTTGAGCAACTTCCTCATCGGGGCGGCGGACTTGGATGAGTTGATTTGCAGGACGGACATGGCCAATCTCGACGTCATGGGCAGCGGTCCGATGCCCCCCAATCCGGCGGAACTGCTCAACGGTCCGCTGGTAGGGCAGTTTCTCGAGCGGGCCTTGGGCCGATATGACCAGGTCATTTTAGATACGCCGCCCGTGCTGCTGGCCACCGACGTGTCGGTCCTGGCCACCCGGGTGGACGGCGTGATCCTGGTCTGTCGCGCCAAGGACAACTCCCGCGGTCAGGTCCAACGCGCCCTCTCCCTGCTGGAGCGGGTGAACGCCTCGGTCTTCGGCGGGGTGCTGAACGGTGCCCAGGTTCGGCGCGGCGGCTACTTCCGCGAGCAGTTGCGGACCTTCTACGAATACCAGGAAGAAGGCGGCGCCAGGCGCAAACGGGCCCTCCCCTCGGACCGCGCAAAGGAAATCCCACTCGGAACGGAAGACGACCGAGACGCGGACGGCCCGGCAGCCGACGAAGAGCATAAAGGCTGATCTCGCATGCGTGCACTGGTGACGGGCGGCGCGGGGTGTCTGGGCAGTCACCTCTGCTACCGGCTGTTGGCCGACGGCCATGAGGTGGTCGCCGTCGACAACTTTTTCACCGGATCGAAGCGCAACATCGCCCATCTCCTGGGTCGGCCCGATTTCGAGGTGCTGCGGCATGACATCGTGAATCCTTTGCTGGTCGAGGTCGATTGGATTTTCAACCTGGCCTGTCCCGCCTCGCCGATCCACTACCAGATCAATCCGGTGAAGACGGTCAAGACGTCGGTGATGGGCACGCTGAACATGCTCGGTCTGGCGAAGCGCGTGAAGGCCCGCATCCTGCAAGCCTCCACCAGCGAGGTCTACGGCGACCCGGCGGTCCACCCGCAAGTGGAAACCTACTGGGGCAACGTCAACCCCATCGGCCCGCGAAGCTGCTACGACGAGGGGAAACGGGTGGCCGAGACCCTGATGTGCGATTATCATCGCCAGAATGGGGTAGACATCCGCATCGTTCGTATCTTCAACACCTACGGTCCCCGGATGGCGGTCGGGGACGGTCGGGTGGCCTCGAATTTCATCGTGCAGGCGCTACGCGACGAACCGCTCACGATCTACGGTGACGGCAGGCAGACGCGCAGCTTCTGCTACGTGGACGACATGATCGAGGGGATCATGGCCCTGATGCACTACGCCGGGCCCGACGCCCACGAGCCCGTCAACGTCGGCGGGTCGGAAGAGATCACCATGAACGAGTTGGTGGCGACGCTCGGTGAGGTGCTGCGCAGGGAACTGCGCACCGTCCATCAGCCCCTGCCGCTGGATGACCCGGTGCGGCGTCGGGCCGACACCACGCGGGCCCGCGAAAGTCTGGGCTGGAAACAGCGCGTCGGGCTGCGGGAAGGTCTGGCGCGCACCGTTGAGTACTTCAAGCAGGTCATCTGACCCGTCATGTTGGACTTCAAGCCGGCCATCACCGAAATCACCGAAGAGTTGATCGAGTTTCGCCACGATCTGCACGCCCATCCCGAAGGGGGGTACGAAGAGAGACGCACGGCCGCCCGCGTGGCCACGGAGCTGTCCAAACTGCCCAATCTGCGGATCACCGCCGCGATCGGCGGCACCGGGGTCATGGCGGTGCTGAATGCCCACAGGGGCTCTCCGTGCGTGGCCTTGCGCGCCGACTTGGATGCCTTGCCGCTGGAGGAGAAGACCGGCCTGCCCTACGCCTCCCAGACGCCGGGCATGATGCACGCCTGCGGGCATGACGGGCATACGGCGTGTCTGGTCGGAGCGGCCCGGGTCTTGCACGCCTTTGCCGAGCAGCTTCCGGGGGCGGTCAAGTTCGTTTTCCAACCAGCGGAAGAAGGCGGAGCCGGGGCGCGAAAGATGATTGAAGCCGGCGTGCTGGACGGTCCGCGCGTGGACGCGGCCTTCGCGCTGCATGGCTGGCCTGATCTGGACCTCGGCCGTGTCGCGGTGGCCCCAGGTCCGGTGCTCGCCGGCGCGCGGGCCTTTGAGGTCACCATGACGGGTCACGGTACGCACGCCGCCTATCCCCACAAGGGCTCGGACGTGATTTTGGCCGCCTTAGTCAACGACGCGGCCTGTGCGGAGTTGGTCGCGGAGGTGGCCTCCGAGGTTGTGGGATCGGCTAACGTGGATCGCACCGGTCGGCCGAGGATGGGTGCGGAGGATTTCGCCTTTTTCGCCCAAGCGGTCCCGTCCGCTTGGTATCGGCTGGGTCTGCGTCCGGCCGGTGTGGCCGATATGCCCCCGCTGCACAACCCGCATTTCGACTTCACCGATGCGGCCATTCCGCTGGGGGTTCACCTGCACTGCGCTCTGACCTACCGCTTCGTGACGTCGCCGCCGGTTTGGAAGTGCGGGTAGGGTGGCCTAGGCGCGCCGGTTGGAGTAAGATCACGCACCGATGCGGACCATCGCGGTGATCAATCAAAAAGGCGGTGTGGGAAAAACCACGACCGCCGCCAATCTGGGCGTGGCTTTGGCGGCCCGGGGCAAGCGGGTCCTCTTGATCGACCTGGATCCTCAGACGCACCTCACCTTGAGTCTCGATCTTGAGCCCAGCGCCGACCACCCCAGCACCTACGACGTTCTGACCGACGGCCAGGCGGTGGACGAAGCCGTGAGGGAAGTCCGTCCGGACACTTGGCTGCTCGGCTCCCACATCGACCTGGCCGGGGCGGAGATGGAGTTGGTCAGCGTGGTCGGGCGGGAGGTCATTCTGCGGGACGCGTTGGCCGCGATGCAACGCGAATATGAATTCGTCTTCATCGATTGCCCTCCGTCGCTTGGGCTTCTGACCGTCAACGCCCTGACGGCCGCGGGGGAGGTCCTAGTACCCCTGCAGCCACACTTTCTGGCCCTGCAAGGTGTGGGGAGGTTGTTCGAGACCGTGGCTCTCGTGCGCGACCGCCTCAACCCCAAACTCGTGGTGACGGGGGTCTTGCTCTGTCTCTACGAAGCAGGTACGCGGCTGGCCGCCGAAGTGGTCGACGACCTCCGGCAGTTTCTGGAGCGGGCCCGCGGCACGGGGGTGCCGTGGGCCGAGGCCCACATTTTTGCCACGGTCATCCGCCGCAACATCAAGTTGGCGGAGTGCCCCAGCCACGGACTGACCATCTTTGACTATGAGCCGCGCAGCCACGGCGCCGCCGACTACAGCCGGTTGGCTAAAGAAGTGCTCGGCGAACTGGAAGCGGCTGACCAGCCCTCAACGCCGTCCACTACGGAGCCCGCCGCCGCGCTGGCGGTCGACGCCCGGACAATACCCGATGATGAACCGGCGCCCGCGGCCAGCGCAGCGCACGGACCGGTCAATGACGCCGAGGCGATCGCCAACCTTGCCTGATCGGGAATCTATTCCGCAGTCGTGCTGGCGACGGTTTCTCACCGCTTGGACGGCCATCTGGATCGCCGCGTGGGCGGGTCTATTCGTCGTCATGCACACGCCGGTTCCCCGGGACATATCCTTGCCGCAAGACAGCGACAAGGTC
>JAZDKM010000170.1:0-6917 GCA_043803085.1 Planctomycetota bacterium | reverse complement strand
CTCGACGGGCTTCCAGCGGTTCTCCAGCGCCCGCTTGACCTCGCGGTAGCCCTCGACGAGGAGGAGGCCGGCATCGTCGCGATGCGACCGCCGGGAGAGCTTCACGACCTCCTTCACGCGCGGGTTCTGGAGGCTGGTGATAAGCTGGACGGAATCAGGCATAAATCGATAATGTGTTGTAGCGGCGCTTGTGCCAAGCGCCGACAGCGCTTCACAGAAGCGCTGCTACAGCTTGACCACGGGCCTACACACGGTACGCTGGTGAGGATACGTTCTAATCGGATCAAGCGGTATGAAAAAAACAGCCTCCATCGCCGTCCTCGGGCTCTTCGCCGCGCTGGCGGCATTCGGCGACACGCCGGGCTTCGACCGCTACCAGGTCATCCTGGACCGCAAGCCGTTCGGCACGGCGCCCCCGGCCGAGGCCGCGGCCGTAACGGTCCCCGCGCAGGACTCGTTCGCGAAGAACCTTCGGATGTCCGCCCTGCTGGAGCTGGATGACGGCACCATGAAGATCGGCCTTATCGACCAGGCCAGCAACAAGAGCTTCTTTCTCGCCGTGGGCGACACGGAGGAAGGCGTTGAGCTCGTGTCCGCGGACTACGACAAGGAAGAGGCGGTCGTCCGAAAAGGGTCCGAGATGGCGGTGATCAAGCTGCAGTCCGGCGAGATCCAGGCGCTGACCCCGGCCGAACAGCAGGCCCGGCTGAACGCGCCGCCGACGCGCCGCCCGTCCTACGCGGAGCGCCGCCTCGCCCGCCAGCAGCAGCGTCAGCAGCCAGCGCCGCCGCCGGAGCCGCCCAAGTACACGGGTGAGGAACTGGAAAGGCACCTGCAGGAATACCAGATGGAAGTGATCCGGCAGGGCCTCCCGCCCCTGCCGATACCCCTCACGCCGGAAATGGATCAGCAACTGGTCCAGGAAGGCGTCCTGCCGCCGATGCAGTGAGGTGAGCGTCGCTAGGGCTGTGTGACAACCGCGCTCGCCGTATTCCCGGAGTCGCTGGCGTCGGCCACCGTTACGGTGTTGTTGCCCGATGTGCTGCGCGTATACGTCACAGAGCTGCCGGTGGTCGGGCTCACGTTGCCATTGCTTCCCGCGGACACCGACCACGTGTAGCTTCCGCTTCCGCCGCTCGCCGTGAAACTGACCGTCGCACTGTTGTTGGTCAAGGTGGCGGAGGTCGGGGAGATCGCTACCTGCGTCGCATTGGTCTGCGGTGGCGCGTTCGTCGGGGCCAGCGGCACGGTGGCCACCCCGTAGATCACACCGTAGACACTCGCTTCGGTCCACGAGCCCCGCATGATGGCCGAGCTTCCGCTGACCTCGATGGTCCCGTCCGCCGTGGCGTCCTTGCCCGCCGTGGTCTTGCCGCTGAGCACATACGTGGCGAGGGTGTCCGATTCCTTGCCGAGCGTCCCCCTCCATACCGAGTCGTTGTTATCCACGGCCTCGAGCTGGTCGCCGGACTGGCGCAGGTCGAACCGCGTGATGGGCTCGCCCGAGTTCTCGGACACCAGCAGGCTGCCGACAGTCGGATGCTGGTACACGCCAGCCACGTAGATGCCCGACTCGCGCGTGACGCTGTTGGCGGACTCAAGCTCGCAGCCGAGAAACGCGGCGAGGATGCCGGCAAGACACATGGCGTACATCCCGATCATGAGAAACCGCCACCGCACCCCGGACGACCGGTCATCGAATCTCCGCATGCTTGCATGGGTCTTCACATCCGCACCTTGATACACTGCTCTCGACGGGCCCAACCTGCGGGGCCATGCGCCGGCTGTCACGGCGCTGGTCGGCACACTCGAAAACCGACGCCGCTGAATTCCTGGTCAGGACTGAATGCTTGCCGTGTGGTGGAGCTAAGGATCGCCGCCGCGCTATACCAGCAGCCGCCACGCACACAGCGGTAGTCGGAACTGATAATGCCCTCGTTCCATTCGTACGCGTTACCACCCAAGTCCGCCACTCCGTACGGGCTTTCACTTCCCGGTCCACCGCTGCCGACCGTCGTGACGTTCCCCGTCTGGCCGTTCCACACGGCCCCCGAGTTGTAGTTGGCTATGCTGTCGGTATCGTTGGTTATGTTGCCAATGCTGTCGACCCGGGCGACGGTGGGCGCGCTGTCGCTTTTTGTGGGGTACTGCCAGTAGTCGTCGAGCATCGGATCGTAGTAGGCCGCCTTGTACCACTCATCCTCGCTCGGCATGAAGTAGTTCGCTCCGGGCTTCAGCGAAACGCTGCCGTTTGCGGGATTAACGGACGTGAGCAAATACGCCCCGTCCCCCGTACCCCCGGAGCCCTTGCCGTTGTGAAGCCAGTTGATGAAGCGCAGACAGTCCCAATAACTGACAAACACAACGGGCTTGTCTTCCATATCATCTTTCACGATGTACTGCTCACCGACCGGCATGCGGTTGTCCCACACAATCCCGCCCGCGGGGTGCGAGGCCATGTTCGCGCTGTACAGGCTCAGCGGGTTGGTACCTCCCGGGTCCACAGCGTTCAGAAACTCCGCGTACTGCGCGTTGTTGATCTCATACTTGCTGATCTCGTAGCTGTGCCAGACCTTCCCGTATCCCGTGTCGTCGACCGGGTTGTTCGGCTCCGCAACCGTAACCCATTCCGAATCAAGGGATTCCAGCGCTACGCGAAAGAACATAGGGACGTTCACGCTCATGGTGGCGTCCGTGATGCTCTGGTGATAGAGACTGTTCCAATCGTTGGACCAGGGTCCCTCCGCGGAGGATGCCCATTCGATGGTGAAATTGGCATCCGTGAGGTCGGTGGTCCAGATTATGGACCCCGATGAGAACCCTTGGATCTCAACGTTCGTCTCGGCCGCCGAGAGCCGGGTCGCAGCGAAGCCCAGAGCCAGTATCACCAGAACTCCGGACAGGACTCTGGCAGAACGCGCGGTCATTTCCGTGTATGGACCCCCCCCATGAGATACTACGGTTGGATAATGATGGTTGAGGCTTCCGTCGCACTGGAATCCTTCACCTTGATCGTGTTGTTGCCCGCGGCCACGCGCTGGTAGGTAACGCTCGACCCGGTGTTCCCGCCCACGAGGATCCCCTTGTTCACGTCCGTGACGGACCACGTGTATCCCGACTCGGTGCCGCCAGAGGCCGTGAATTGCTTGGTGTCTCCGTCCGAGTTCAGGGTCGGTGAAGGGGGGCTGATGCTGAGCGCGACAACGTTGGTCGTTCCGTTCGTGGGGCTGGGCTGGTTCGTCGGCGCCAGCGGCACGGTAGCCTGCCCGTAGATGGTGCCATACACTGATGCTTCCGTCCACGTACCGCGCATGGTGCCGGCGCTCCCGCTGACCTCGATGGTCCCGTCCGCCGTGGCGTCCTCGCCCGCCGTGGTCTTGCCGCTGAGCACATACGTGGCGAGGGTGTCCGATTCCTTGCCGAGCGTGCCCCTCCACACCGAGTCGTTGTTGTCCACGGCCTCGAGCTGGTCCCCGGACTGGCGCAGATCGAAGCGGGTAATGTCCTCGCCCGAATTCTCGGACACCAGCAGGCTGCCGGCGGTCGGGTGCTGGTACACACCCGCCACGTAGATGCCCGACTCGCGCGTCACGCTGTTGGCGGACTCAAGCTCGCAGCCGAGAAAGACCCAGCTGCCGATCGCCAGGAGAAAACAAAAGAAGAGTGCCGCGGACGTCTTGCCTGCTTTCACGGGTATTCCTTCCGGGACATCGCCGGTTCTAATTCAGGCCTTCTTTATGCCCATTCGGCCGACGGATGCAAGGTTGATTGTGTCCGCCTTCGCGGCGCAGGACGCGCCGCTATGGCGGGACAGACGGGCGGCGGCTTGCGGTTCGGACCCACCGCCTCTACACTGTCAGTATGCGACCGCACCACGTCCGCGACGTGCTGTTCACGGCGGAGGATATCGCCCGCCGCGTCAACCAGCTGGTCGAGGAGATGGCCGGCGCCTGCCGCGCGCCGAACTTCGCGATGATCGGCATCCTCCGCGGGAGCTTCATGTTCCTCGCCGACCTGGTCCGCGATCTCTACCGGCACGGCGTTCACCCGCGCATCGACTTCATAACGCTGGAGAGCTACGGGTCAGGGACGGAGTCGTCCGGTACGGTGCGCATATCCAAAGACATCGGGCTGGACGTGCGCGGCGCGGAGGTTCTGCTGGTGGACGACATCCTGGACACGGGCCGGACGCTCTCGTTTGCCAACCAGCACCTCTACGACAAGGGCGCGAACACCGTCCGCACGTGCACCCTGCTGGACAAGCCGAGCCGCCGCGTGGTGCCGTTCCGGGCGGACTTCGTGGGATTCACGGTTCCGGACGAGTTCGTCGTGGGCTACGGGCTGGATTACGACGGGTACTACCGCGAGCTCCCGCACATTGCGAAGGTCGTATTCACGAACTAGTGTCGTGTCCCGGAAATAATCATGCATGTAGAAGACACCTTGTCATTCCGAGCGCAGCGAGGAATCTCCTTCGGGTTGAACAAGTTAGAGATCCCTCACTTCGTTCGGGATGACAGTAATCGGTGCCACAGAACCTACGGGACACCACACTAGGGCGGGGGAGAGGTTTCGCGGGCGTGTTTTCCCTCCTGCGGCGGGCAAGTCCAATGGTTGGAAAAACGCGCCCTTGTTTTTCCAACCATTGGAAAATCCGCGGCGCCGGGGGATCTACCCGCCGCCCGACGGGAGCACGTACAGCACGATCGCGATGTAGTGGCAGATGCTGGCGGCGAGAACGAACAGGTGCCAGATCGCGTGATGGTACGGGAGTTTCTTCCACGAGTAGAACACGGTGCCTGAGCTGTACACCACGCCACCCGCGAGCAGCCACAGGAACCCTGCCACCGGCAGCATGCCCAACAGGGGTTTGACGGCCACGACCGCCAGCCAGCCGAGCGCCAGGTAGACCAGCGTGGACAGCAGACGGAACCTCCCGGTGTAATACGCCTTCACGAAGATACCCGCCAGCGCGATGGCCCACACGCATCCGAACAGGCTCCAGCCCCACGCTCCCCGAAGGGGCACGAGCGTGAGCGGGGTGTAGCTTCCCGCAATCAGGAGGTAGATCGACGAGTGGTCGATGACGCGCAGGACCCGCTTCACGCGGGGCGAGCGGAAGCTGTGGTACAGGGTCGAGGCCGTGAACAGCAACACCAGCGTGACGCCGTACACGCTGAAACTGACCACGTGCCAGGCCGTCCCCCGGAGGGCCGCCAGGACGACGAGGACCGCCAGCCCCGCCACGCTCAACACGATGCCCAGCCCGTGCGTGATGCTGTTGGCGGTTTCCTGGCCGCGGGAGTATGTGGGCAACGCGATCATGCGAAAAGGACGACTGCAAACAAGGCACGCAACGTGGCTTGAAATGGAGCCCGAATCAAGGAAATATCCTCGGCAACCTCGTGTCGGACCCTGAATAGAGCCGCGAGGCGAGCCGTCTTAATCATGGACAACGGATTGGACAGGGAACAGGTGCGCCGCCTCGTGAGGAGCGCCCGCGGCGGTGACGAAGAGGCGTTCGGGGAGCTGGTGAAGATGTACCATGAGCGCGTATGCGGCCTCGCCTACGGGTTGGTCAGCAACGCCGAGGATGCCAAGGAAATCGCCCAGCAGACCTGGGTGAAGGTCTGGAACAAGCTCCGCGATTTCAAGGGCGACGCCGAGTTCTTCACGTGGGTCTACCGGGTCGCCTCGAACGCCTCGCTCGATTTCCTCCGCCACAAGACGCGCCTTCGCGAGGACTCGCTCGTGGACGGCGTCGAGCCGCAGGAGGCGTTCAGCCGCGAGCGGGCTCCGAGCGAGAACCCCCGGCCGGACCGCGAGGCCGAGCGGGCGGAGATCCGCCGGGTGTTCGAGCAGGCTTTGGAATCGTTGTCCTCCGAGCACCGCCTGGCGCTGACCCTGCGCGAGGTGGAGGGGCTTTCGTATGACGAAATCGCCAAGGTGATGAAGTGTCGCAAGGGCACCGTGATGTCGCGGATTTTCTATGCGCGGCGCGCGATGCAGGAAAAGCTGAAGGAACTGCAATGAACTGCGGAAAGGCACAGCGGTGGATCAGCCTGGAGATGGACGGCGAGCTGTCGCCCCGCCGGCTGTCCGCCCTGCGCGCGCATCTGGAGGGATGCCCGTCCTGCCGGCAGGTCCGCGAGGACTGGGTGCAGGTCGGTGCCGAGTTGCGGGACCGGAAACCGCCTGCCGGCCAGGCGCCCGAGGCGGCATGGGCCGATGTCCGGCGCGCGATCCGCAACCAGGCTCCGGCGGCGGAGCCCGCGGCCGAGTGGGTGTTCGGCGCGCCCCTGCGGTGGGCGGCGGTGGCCGCGGCCCTGCTGGTCATGGCGGGCGGAGCGGTTCTCTTCATGAAGAAGGCGCCCATGCGCGAGGCCGCGCGCGAACCGGCCACGCAGGTGGAGATGGTGGAAACCGGCTTGCCTGATGCGGCGCCGATGGTGTACGAGGATGCTGAGTCCGGGTTGACGGTGATCTGGGTCGTCGAAGCGAACCGTAAGGAGGGCGGGCATGTCGGCTCCTAATGTCCAGCGATGCATGGGCCTGTGCGTGCTCGCGGCGGCTCTGCTGGCCGCGCCCGGCGAGGCGTGGTCGGAACCCGTCAGCGTGGAGGCCACGCTGATCCTCGCCTCCAACGATCCTGCGCCGCAGGACCAGCGGCTCGATGCCGTGGAGTTCAAACTGCGCCGGATGTTTCGCTTCGAGTACTACCGTCACTTCGGCGAAGGCGCGTCGGTCGTCAACCTGCCCGGCCAGGCATCCCTCTCCCTCGGTCACGGGAACCGGCTCGAAGTCGCCGCGTCCGGCGCCAAGGACGACAAGGTCCGCGCGAGCGTCCAGTGGTTCCGGGGCGACGATCTGGTCCTGAACACCACCGTGGTCACCAAGCGGGCCCACCCCGTGGTCCT
>JAZDKM010000169.1:0-10400 GCA_043803085.1 Planctomycetota bacterium | reverse complement strand
AAGCGCCGGGTCGCCCTTGCCGGCTCGTCCAACCCGAATGATACTCTTCAGCGCACGGCTCCTGGGTTGATGGTTTTGCTAAACACCCCATCACCTTGGAGCCGCTTGCTTGGAATTTCAACTAAGAGTAGCACTCACCCTGCGTGCCGTATGTCGCGGCGCACGGCCCAATGGCAAGCGGGAAAACGACTCTATTCCGTGCTTTGTCCCGGCTGGTGCATCGCCCGCTGGAATCTTCCAACATGACGGCCGCCTGCCTGTTTCGGTCGCTTCACGAACGCGGCGGCACGCTGCTGCTGGACGAAGCCGAGCGACTGCGCGACGGCACACCGGACGCGGGCGAAGTACGGTCGATTTTGCTGAGTAGATATAAGGCCGGTTCACCCGCTCGGCGGCTCGAAAAGGTTGGCGATGGGTTTCAGCAAGTTGCCTTTGACGTGTACGGGTTGAAAGCGCTGTCGTGCATCGGCGGATTGCCCGAAGCATTGGCGAGCCGCTGCATCCGTGTCGGCATGTTCCGAGCGGCGGCGGATTCACCAAAGCCGCGGCGTAGGTTGGACGCCGACCCGGAAGCGTGGGCCGAACTTCGGGACGGGCTGCACGCCCTGGCCCTGGAGCACGGCCCAACGTGGCTCGCCTTGGCGGGCCGGGCGGACGTTTGCCCGGCAACCCTGGCCGGACGCGACTACGAATTGTGGCAACCGTTGCTGGCTTTGGCGGCGTGGCTGGAGCAATGCGGCGCCGGTGGGCTGCTTGGAATCGTCCGTGACCACGCCGAGCAGATTTCCGAATCGGCCCACGATGACGCGGTGCCGGAATCGGACGAATTGCTCTTGCGGCTGCTGGCCGAACACGTCGCGGGCGGGACCGCACGATCCACCAAGGCGCGAGACCTCTTGAAGCGGGCTGTTGAGCTGGACCCGGTGACGTTTGCCAAGTGGACGCCAAAGGACATCGGTAGCGCTCTGGCTCGGTATGGGCTGCGGACCCGCAAGGGTAGCGGGAACACTGGGCGGACCTACGCGGACGTGACGCTTGCGGCCCTGCGCCGGGTACAGGCGGCCTACGGATTCGAGCTTGCTCTACCACCAGTAGACGTACCGCAATGTACCGCACGTACCGCGGGCGGTGCACCGGGAACCCTGTTTTCGGGCTGAAAAAGGGCTATCCGGGTACGTTGCGGTACGTTGCGGTACGTTGGAAGGCAACAGAAAAGGGTGACGTGTGGACTTCGCAGGCGTGCTCAAACGGCTTTGCCGACCTGGGGAACCGATGAACACGGCGGCCGATGCGGTGAGCACGTACCGCGATGTACCGCGGGTAGAGCTTTTGGACGCGGACCAACGCGAAGCATTCGAGGAACGGGCAGGAATCATGGAGTTTGACGGCGGGCTATCGCGTGCGGAAGCGGAGGCTCTGGCGTGGGAAGGAATCGTAGCGAAACGAGCAGGCGGGAGCTTGACGTGATATCTAACACTGGATATTATCAAGCCGATGGACTTGGAAGCACAACTTCGCAGTGCAATACAGGCGAGCGGTTGGTCAATCAAACGGCTCGCGGACACCGCGGGAACATCCTACGGGCTGACGCACCGATTCTGTACGGGCGGCGGCGGTATCACGTTGCGGACGGCTGCGAAGCTGGCCGCGGTGCTCGGGCTGGAGCTACGCAAGGCACGGAAGCCGGGAACGAAGGGACGGTAAAATATGGGGCGAGTCTACAGGCCACTGGTGTATAAGGCGTTGCCCGAGGGCGCCAAGCTGTTCACCCGTGGCGCTGAATGCTTCGCACACTGGACCGACAAGCGCGGGCGGACCCGGACGGCGCCCGTCAAAAAGCCGGAGCGTGGTGAGCACAAAGGCGAGCCGCGGATTGTGGTCGAATCAAGCCGTTACTGGTGCAAGTACCGCGATGCGGACGGCGTGCATCCGGTGCCGACCGGGTGCCGTGACGAAACGGCGGCGCGTGGCGTGCTTCACGAGTTGGAACGTCGCGCCGAGCGGGTGCTTGGTCACTTGCTGTCCGCTTCGGAAGCACGGACGGCGGACCATCAAAGCACGCCGCTGAGCGAGCACTTTGACGCCTACGCGGAACACCTGCGCGTACACGTCGGCCGGAAAACCGGCTTTCCCGCGACGCCGCTGCATCGACGGAATAGGCGCGACCAGCTAAATTGTGTGGCTGCGGACCTGGGCTGGACCACGTTGACGGGTCTGGACCGCGCCGAGCTGGAAGCATGGCTGGCCGACCGCGGAACCCTGGCGGCCCGGACCCGAAACGCCTACGCCGCGGGCTGGTCAGCGTTTGCCGGCTGGTGCGTCGAAACGCACCGGCTGATTGCCAACCCGTTCACCCGGCTGGCAAAGGCCAACGAGAAAGCCGACGGGCGGCAACGCCGGGCACTCTCGGAAGGCGAATTGCTGCGGCTGCTAGCCGCGGCCCGCCGTCGGCCGCTGGCGGAAGTCGGCCGCGACGTGCTGCCGTTGAAACCGGACGCCGAACGCCCGAAGCGTGCGAGCTGGACCTATTCGGCTGTGACCGCGGATAATGTCGCCGACTGTGAAGCACGGGCGCGGGACCGGCTGCGCGACTGTCCCAAGCGGATACGCGAACTTGACGCCGTGGGGCGACGCCGGGCGTTGCTTTACAAGCTGCTGGCGTTGACCGGGCTGCGGATGAATGAGGCACGCTCGTTGACCGTCGGGCAAACTGACCTTGACGGCTTGGAACCCGTGGCCGTGCTGGCGGCGGCAAACGAGAAAGCACGCCGCGGCGCGGATATCTTGTTGCGGCTGGACCTGGCCGCGGATCTGCGGGCGGACGTGGCCGACCGACTGCGGATGGAACAATACGCGGCCCGGCTGGCAGGCCGACCGATTCCCGTGCGGCTGGCCGCGGATACGCCCTTGCTTGTGATTCCGTCGGACGCGCTTCGGGTGTTGTTCCGCGACTTGCTTGCGGCGGGAATCGCAAAGGCCGATGACCGCGGGCGGACGTTTTGCCTACACGCCTTCCGCACTACGTTCAATTCGCTGCTGGCGGCGGCGGGCGTGCCGCTGACCACGCGACGGCTTTTGATGCGGCACGCGGCCGAGGGCGTGACCGACGAGCACTATCACGACGTGCGGCTGATTGACCTACGCGGAGCGCTGGATCTGCTGCCGCGGCTGCCGCTGGACGGGCGCCCGGACGCCGAGCGGCAGGCCGCTACCGGCACCGATGATGCCGCGCCGGTTTGTCCCCCTGTTTGTTTTACGGCTGACAAAACACGCACTTTCCTGGCAATTCCTGGCAAAACCGCCGCTGACCGCGATTCGGGCGGAATCGCTGTAAGTGCCGCTGCTGGCAAGAGTAAGGCGGCGGTGTCACGTCCTGTCATAAAGCGGGCGACCGGACTCGGACCGGCAACATTTAGCTTGGAAGGCTAATGCTCTACCAATTGAGCTACGCCCGCACAAGCGGACTCAGAATACCCCCGTGGCGCCGGGGCGGCAAGAGGCTTGCCTGGTGTCAGGAACTTGTCGTCGGCCATGAGCGCTCGGCATGGTGCGACCTGCTTTGACGGCTAGCAGCCCGTGGCAGAAGTTGTGGCACAGGCTTCCAGCCTGTGTTTCCACGGGCAAGATGCCATGCCACACTACCCTTGGCCACTTTCATCACGGGCTGCTAGCGTTGCTCCACGCCGAATTCAGGGCCGTGAGGCCCTTCGGACTAAGTCACCGTGACAACTTGTGAGTGGGAGTGTAATTGAAGCAAAGATTTTTACGGCTTTCAAAAAAAGGGGTTGCTTCCCAACCGCCAAGGTGCTATATTGTTTGTGTTGGAGATAGAGAGCGTTACTTTCTGGAGAGAGAGTTAGGCGAAAAAGCGGAGAGAGACGCACACACGCCTAGACTTGAGCCCATGATCAGGCGGATAGATTCCGCCATCAACCAGGTGTAACGAGTCTGCTCGTTTTCGTGCGTCGGTTTGTTCCGGGTGCCTCAGTTCCGAAAGAGAGCCGAGAGAGAGCGGGGCTGCGCGCACGTTTGAGGAGAGAGAGCAGTGGAGAGAGAGAGGCAGGACGAGCCAACCGTCCTGAATACAGGAACAAACCGATAGGGCGGCTGCCAAGCCTGGGTAGAAGGGGCGGTATCCGGTGAAGAGAGCCCGGATACGGCCTCTTCGCTTTTACACACCTGACCGGGAGCCCTGGCCGTGAGGAAGGAGCCCCCGGAGCGAAAACGTTCGAAAGTGTACCGCTTCACCCACTCTTTGACGCGGCGTACCCCGCACCCTATAGTACCAACCTGACCCCGCCAGCGGGGCGCAACCGACCACCTACTTGTGAAGGATGCTTCGTCATGAACACAGTGAATCCCGCCACCCGCCGTCTTCCTGTAATGACTACCGCCGGGGTCATCCTGCTCTTGGCCGGCTTGGCTGTAGGGTCAGACCCGCCGGTGCCGACGACCCAGCCGGCCGCGGCCACGGAGACACGCCCAGCCACCACCCAGCCAATCGAAGAAGAAGGCTTCACTACGACCGAATCGGGGCTCAAGTACAAGGACCTCAAGGAGGGCGAAGGACCGCAGGCCCAGCCCATGGACCTTTTGAAGATGCACTTCAAGGGCACGCTGGAGGACGGGACCCAGTTCGACAACTCCTATGAGCGGGGCACTCCCGTCCCTGTCCGGATCGGTGCGAAACCTCCCCGGCTCATCGTCGGGTGGGAAGAAGGTCTGGCCACCATGAAGGCCGGGGGGAAGCGCGTTTTGATCGTCCCCCCGCAGTTGGGCTTTGGTCTTCGAGGCATGCCGCCCAAGATTCCCGCGAACGCGACGTTGCGCTTCGAGATCGAGGTGCTGGGGATCGAACCCGCGCCCAAGATGACGGAGACCAAGCCGGAGGACGAGGTCACCACACAGTCCGGCCTGCGTTATGTGGACCTGAAGGTCGGGGACGGGGCTTCGCCGACGGCGGAGAGCATCCTCAAGGTGCGCGCCGCCACGTGGGCCCCGGACGGCACTTTGATGAATACCCTCTCCGAACGCGAAGACCCCGCCACAGTTCCCCTCGCTCAGATCGGCCATCCGGCGATCAAGGAGGGGATGATGGGGATGAAAGCCGGCGGCAGACGCAAGCTATGGGTTCCCCGATCACAACCTCCCACGTCGCAGTTGTCAACCGAAGCGCCGCCGCTCCAGATGATTATTGAAGTGGACTTATTGGAAGTGACGGAAGCACCGCCCCCGCCTACCACGACCCAGGCCTCGGAGGAGGACTGACGTCCTCTGGGTTGCAGAACTACGCCGTCAGGGAAGGGCCATAGGGGACACGGTGTTTTTCGAGCTCGGGCAGTTCCGGCGGGGGCACCATTCCGGCGTGCCTCACGGCGGACCCAGTTGTTTCCACAGCGCTTGCTCCGCCGCCTGAAAGTTCTCGAATGTCTCCAGCAACTCCGCCCTAAGCTTAACTAACTCCGGGTCGTCGGCAGCCACCCCACCCTCCTGGCCGTCGAGCAGGGCGCGCAACTGCGCGGCCGAGTCGTCCAGCCGACCCGCCGCCTCGGCGAACTCCCGGGCGGCGTCCAGGATGTTCATCTGCTGCATCTCCCCCGGCTTGGGGCGATACAACAGACGCCAGGGATTGCGCTTCAGGTCCTTGGCCGCAGCCTTGAGGTGGTCGCTGGTCTCCTTGACGTTGGCCAGCAGGCGATTGAAGCGCTCCTCGTTCCGCACGATGAGCTTGCGGCTCTTGTCCGTGACGACATTCAGATCGGCCAGCGAAGTATCGAGCTTCTCGGAAAACCCGTGGACCTGGGCCAACAGCCCCTGCGGGTTGGCGGCGTCCAACTCGCGGGCGATGGGGTCGGCGATGCCCGTGTCCACGGTGGCCGCCACGTGCTCGATGCTGGCCAAGGCGTTGGTGACTTGCGGTCGGTTCTCGTCCAGCATGGACACGGCGTCAGAGAGTCCCCGGTTCAGGGAGTCCAGCGCTTGCTGGACCTTGGCCAACACGATGCCTTCCCGGCCGGGGGTGAGTTGGTCCCGTAGATGTCCGGTGACCAGGTTCAGATTGTCCAGGACGGCGCCGACCTTGGCCAGCACCGTGTCCATCTCCGCCGGGTTCATCTGGGCGGCAACGGAGCGGGTGAGGGCGTTGAGGTCGTTCATCGAGCGGTGGATTTTCCACATCAGCGAGGAGATGTCGTCGGGGTCCAACTGCAGCTTGATCTCGGACATCAGGCTCTGGGGATTGCGGGTGTCGATCTCGGCGGAGAGCAGGTCCACCACCGTGGCGAATCCGCCCGCCCCGCCGTAAATGGGCCTGGCGGGGTCAATCCGCATCGGACCGACCCCTCGGTGGGTGACGCGCAGATGACCCCTTTCGCCCAGGACCGGTCCATCCGCGACCATCCGGCAGTCTTGCCGCAGGCCGACCGACGCATTCACCACGCCCTCAACTTCCAGGTAGAGCGTCGGTTCCGCGGACTCCGTGTCCGGCGGCCGGGCTTCGACAGAGCGTACCGCAGTGATCCGGCCGATCACCTGGCCGAAGCCGGTCACGTCTGCTCCCTCCTCGAGCAGGGGCAGGTTCAGCGTGTGCGGGAAGCGTACGACGAAGGTCACCTTGGGCTGGCGGTCCCACCCGGAACCAATGTAGATGACCACCACGAAGAACAAAACAAAGATCCCGATGATAGTGATCCCCAGCCGAAAGCCGTCGCGTTTCTTGGCCATGGTCTACCTTCCACTGATGATCAGCTTCTCAAATTCACTCAGCCCGTCGGCGTCGGTCAGAGGGCCGGTGTTGGCGCCGTTGAGAAACTGGCAAATCAGGCGCTCCGTGTCACTCTGCAGTTGGTGCGGCGCCGCGTCGCGCAGGGCCTCGAATTCCGCGCGCCCTCCCAGCTTCAGCACCCGTCCCTTCTCCAGCATGATCATACGGTCGGCGATGCGAAAGGCCGAATCCATTTCGTGCGTCACGACCACACTGGTCACCTGCAGCTTCTTGGACAGGTCCATCATCAACTCGTCGATCGCGGTGGCGGTTACCGGGTCCAACCCCGCTGACGGCTCGTCATAGAACAAGATCTCCGGATCCAGGGCCGTAGCCCGGGCCAGACCGGCACGCTTCTTCTGTCCGCCGGACAATTGGGCCGGATACTTGTCCCGGTGGGCGAGCATCTTGACCTGCTGGAGCTTCAACGTCGCCACGATGTCGATGATCGACGGGTCTACGTAGGAGTGTTCCTGGAGCGGCAACGCGACGTTCTCAGACACGGTGAGTGAGTTGAACAAGGCCCCGCTCTGGAACAGGATGCCGATCCGCCGGCGGATGTCGTTCAACTCACGCTCGTCCATGCCCGCGATGTTCACGGCCGCGTCCATCTCCTTGGTGCAATAGAGGATTTCGCCCTCGTCGATGTCATATTCGCCGATCAGGCAGTTCAGCAACGTGCTCTTGCCGCAGCCGCTGCCGCCCATGATCACCAGCGTCTCGCCGCGCAGAACGTCGAAGCTCACCCCATCCAGAACGCGCGCCGAGCGGCCCTCGGCGTCCTCGAAGGACTTCACCACGTTGCGCACCGAGATGACTACATCCGCCTGCGGCACCCGACAGTCCGTTCCGAGTTCTGGCCTGGAAACGACCGGCTTAACCGACGCTTTGCTCCAATACCGCCCGACCACCGTCCGCAGTTTCCATGCGGGAACTGCGACAGGATTCTCGGGCGCGTCGGGAATGTCAAGGGGAAGACAGTCCTAGTGCTCCGTCGCACGTTATTTGATGGGCGGCGACCATGGGGGCGGAACGCAGCGGCCGGCGTCCTCGCCGGCCGACGGCCTGCGGGGACGCAGGCCGCTACTCCACGCTGCCCCGCACTTCAGGTGCGACGGAGCACTAGCCCCGGCAGGGGCGGTAGAGGGTAGCCCAGGGCGCCAGCCCTGGGTTGCCGACCCTCATGAGAGCCAGCCCTGGAAGGGCGGCAGAAGTTTCCCAGGGCCGGGCCGGTTCTCCTGCCCCTCCAGGGTTCCGGGCCCGCGCCGCATTACCCCCCGGGGGTAGCTGCCCGTGGCAAAAGGAGCCTGGCGGCGAGCCGGACCGCGACCCCTCTCCCCTCGGGAGAGGGCAGGGTGAGGGCCATCCCTCTCCCTTTGGGAGAGGGCTAGGGTGAGGGCTCTCCGTGACGTCGAAAACGCGGCGAAGCGAGGTGCCTGTCTCCTTTCACCACGGGCTGCCAGGGCTGGCGGCCCGGCCTACCGACCATCTTCGCTTCGGGACGGTGGGCTGTGGACACACCCGCTATCGAGCGGTACCGTGGATCGAGCACCCCGAAGGTACTGGAGATATCCTGGAGGCTCTGAGATGCCACCACCTACGAGGCAAAAGTTCGAATCCTGCGTCGCCGAGAAGTATACCTGGAAGGCGATGGACCATGCGCTATACTCCCTCTGCCAGATGAAGCCCAGAGACATCGGGGTTTGGGACATAACCTGGTCAGGGGTAACAACTGTGGGGCTCGCCTATAAGGCCGTCATCTTCAAGGGATGGTCGCTGGACCCAATAGCGAAGGCACTTGCCGATTGGGCGCTTCCGAAATGGGATGAGTGGACGCTGCGCCAGCTTAAAGAGCTCCCCGCAGGCCCCGGAGTTTCGCTCGAGGGGATCAAGAAATCCATCCTAATCCACGGGAGTTTTTGCAAGGAACTCAGAGACGAGCTCATCCGGCGCTTTCCTGGCAAGGCCCCCTTCTGCCCACGGTCTTTAGTCTCGAAATGGCTCCATTTCTGCGGTTCTGGTGTACCAATCTTCGACAGCAAGGCGAGCAAGGTTCTTGCTGCTCTCGATCTAACACCACAAGCCATCGACCTTCGCGATCTCTCCGTTCCCGACTGGGACGACATTGCCCTTGATCGCACGTACCAGAAGTTCTGCGAACGGCTCTGGGCATTTGCCGAATCACTCGGCAAACCATACGTATCTGTAAAGGATCTTGATGTGTACCTGTGGGCGCAGTAGCAGGCAGGGTAATCTCCATCATCATTCGCCCGGGCGGGTGGCATGGCCGAGCGTAGCGCGGCCATGTCGCGTGCCGCCACCGTCGGCGGCCAGGGGAGGACGCAACATCCCCGCGCCCGCGGCTTGGGCATACCACTTTGCCTGGCGATCAGCGTGAAGGTCATCAGGCGCTCCGTCTGCGGGCCAGCAAGGCGCGGACTTCGGGAACCAGTTCCGTCGGGACGGCCATCAGCGTGACCTCCTCCGCCTCGTGCGCGGCCTCGATCTCGGCGAACTGTTCATCCTCGGATTGGTTTTCATAATGGGAGAGCACCTCGCGGACGCGCTGCTCATCCCAGCCCGGTGGAAAGTTCTGCTTGTTCATCTTGGCTTCCTCCGCTGTCTTTGGCGGAAGGCCGTCTTGGCCTTGCCTTGCAATTCATACGCGGTGATCACGAATACGCTGCCCGGATCCTCGTCCAGCACGTAGATCACCTGCAAGTAGCGGCCGGCGGCGGTCCGGCCCAGCTTCATCCGCGAGTTCCTCGCGCCGGGCAGGTCTTCGCCAGGCCCGTGTAAGACCTCCTCGACCTCTTCCTCCACGACGCCATGACCGTAGATGTGCGGGAGACCCGTATCGGTGTTCCGGTAATAGCGGGTTTCCACGCATGATCTCCGAACCGTGCCGGTCAAACCTGACCATACTCTATTCTATCCACCGGGACTAAGCGAGGCCAGCATGAGCTTGTAGCCCAGCGTGACCCATGTATCGGGCAGGGGGCCACACGGACTCTGCCAGCCGTGACACCCATCGCGCACTTGGCCCCTGACACGCGGCGCGAGTCCATCAAACCGGCTACGGCGGGTGGCATGGCCGAGCGTAGCGCGGCCATGTTGCGTGCCGCAATCGTCGGCGGCCATGGGAGGACGCAACATGCCCGCGGCTGCGGCCTGGGCATGCCACTTTGCCTGGCGATCCTCGTCCAGCACGTCCATCCTCCGACTTCGGCCTTGCCACGCCGTTGGGCGCCCCGCGCGATCCTCTCTCTCCGCGCCCACCTGGCTGCACCCAAGCCTGAGCGCGCGCCAAGTTCTATTCAAGGGTGCTTGCCGGCTGCGGCCCGGCCACAGGGGTCCTGCGCGCGGACCGGAGAAACGGTCACCGGCCCCCGAATCCGGCTTGGAGGACCCAAGAATGCAGGATTACCAAACAAACCCATTGACCAGACGAGCGAGCCGCCGGGTTCACCCCAAACGAGCGAGCCGCCGGGTTTACCCAGACGAGCGAGCCGCCGGGTTTACCCCGGCGCTGGTGGAGGACCGGCGTGAGGGCTATCCCGCGCTCCCGAGACTTCGCGCGCCATAAGAAGCTTCTCGGGGTGCGAAGATTCTGGCGGATGACAGTATAGGGACAAAG
>JAZDKM010000168.1:0-8755 GCA_043803085.1 Planctomycetota bacterium | reverse complement strand
GCCAGGAGGCTCGCCCTCCCGTGACCACGCAACCCGCAAGAAGGTCATCGACGGAGCATTAGGAGGATCCCCTTTTCGGCCGAGGCCTACGGATTCGGGCCGGTGAGAATGGCCTCCAGCGTCGCATAGTCGGTCACGCCCACGGCGCCGCTCTCGTCAAAATCGAACAGGGAGCATCCGAAGGACAAGGGGACCTCACCGAAACAACGCTGAAAGGCGCCGAAATCGGCTAAGTCCACGTCGCCATCGCCGTCGGGGTCGCCTGGCTGAGCGACGACGACCTCACCGCACCCGGTCAACGTGATCACCGCTCCTTCGTCGATCAGGTTAACGCAGTAGATTCGGCAGCGCTCCAACTCTATCGTCGCCCCATTGCGCAGCACCAGCGTATGGACGTACAACGCTTCGCTACAGTCGCCCTGCGCGGCAGGGGCGTTGTCGCGCGCGTCGACAAACTTAACATCGGCGCCGGCGGCCGCCTCCAGCGTTCCTATCGTGAAGTTCTCGATCCACCCATCGGATTGTGGGCCGACGTCCGTGCCGGCAACCTCGAAGAGTTGCAGAACCTCTGCACCTCCGTTGAGGGTCAAGGCCCCAGAATCCCAATCGAATACAAACGGATCGGTACTCTGGTTGTCGAAGTTGCCGCCCAGCGTCACCGACGGCGACTGCATTTGAAACTGGGTTCCATCGCCGATGCTCAGCGAACCGACGATGTCGAGCGCCGCGCTGTCCAGTACGCCCAGAATCGGCGGTGTGCATCCCCGTCCAAGAGCTTTGCAATCGGTGTACGACATGGTCATGCTGCCCGTGACCTGGGCACTCATTGTGTAATTCAGCAGCATCTGCCCGCCCTCAGCGTCGTCGTTGGAAATAAGGACGTTTCCCGTAGTAAGCACTGCGGCCGAGTCCGCCAGCCCTCTCAACATCCCGCCGGAGCCAATGGTCAGGGTGTCGCTCACGGTGGCCGTCGAGGTGCCGCCCAACTCCATCTGCCCGGCGTGGAGGAGATCGAGGGAACTACTCTCGAACGCAGCGGAACCGGTTACGCTCAGGATCGGCGGGGTACAGCCCCGGCCGGCACGGCACGGACCCACGCCGTCCACGGTAGTGAGCGCGGCAATCTGGACGCCCATCGTCCCGGTCAAAAGTACCTGGCCGCCCTCGGTGAGGCCGTCGCCGGCTAACAGGGCGCTCCCGGCCGTCAGCGAGGCGTCCGAGTTCACCATGCCTTGAACGAGGCCTCCGTTGTCCACGGTCAGCATCCCGGTCAGGTCGATGGTCACATTCTGGCCGAGCTCGACGAGCCCATTAGTCCCGACGACATCCAGGGTCGCTCCGGCAACGGAGGTGGAACCGCCGATCGTGGTCAGCCGGATCGTTCCGTCATTCGCACGGTAAACCCCGCTTCCAGTCACGCTGGTGTCCCCGATTTCGAGCACGCCCCGATTGGCGGCCTCGAAGGTGCCGTTGTTCACTTTGGCCTTGGGTCCGTCGATGGCGAGCGTCGTGTCAGCCACGTTGGCCACGACGCGGCCCGCATTCATGAGATCGGCGTCGATCACTCCCTGTCCCTCAAAGGTCACCCAGTTGGTGATGGTATCGCCGGCCGAGGCGGAGGAGAGCGAGGCCGTTACGCCGGCCAGTTCGACGGGCTGGGTCCCCGTGATCGACATGGCGGCCGCGGCGATGATCGCATGCCCATCTCCCACAATGAGGTTCCCGTTGTTGTTGATTCCATTGGAGGCGTCGATGGTCAGATCGCCGCCGGTGATGTTCAGCGTGGTGTTCGGTTCGAGGATCAGGCTGTCAATGCTGACGTCGATGTCCAGGATCACGTTGCTCAAAGTCAGCCCGATGACCACGCTTTCCACCGCGGCCGGGTCGCCGTCGCCGGGGACGTCGTTGTTATCCCAGTTTGGGGGCGTGCTCCAGTAGTTGTTGCCTCCTCCTGCATCCCACTCGACGCATTCGTCGGGCACGCCGTTGGAGTCGAGATCCAATGAGGTACCGGCGGCGATGTCGCACTCATCGGGGACCGTGTTCACGTTGCAGTCCATGCTCGTGCCGGCGGCGATGTCGCAATCATCGGGGATGTCGTTGGTGTTGCAGTCCGTGGCCCCAGGCTCACAGGCGTCGCCGATGCCGTTGCTGTCGCAGTCCGCCTGGCTGGGGTTGTAGTGCTCGGGACAGTTATCGGACTCGTTGGGGATTCCGTCGCCATCCTGATCCGTGGGGCTCGTCTGACAACCCCAGCGGGCAATATAGTACGAGACCACGCCCCCCGCCGTGGTGAACTTTCCCCCCGCGTACAACGCCTGCCTGCCGGACAGGCAGGCCGGCCCGGTCCCGTCGTCGAAGACGGCAGGGTGGCATGGCTAAGCCGGGTCTGGACACGCTCGTGTCCAGGGCCGGCGCGGCCATGTTGCGGCTCTCGAACGCAGTCGGCGCTTGAATGACGCAACATGCCGGCGCGTCGCTGAAGCGACGCTTGGGCATGCCACCCATCACGCGGCCGGGTGGCATGGCTAAGCCGGGTCTGGACACGTTCGTGTCCAGGGCCGGCGCGGCCATGTTGCGTGTATCGAATGCACCCGCCACCTGACAGACGCAACATGCCCGCGCTGCGCTGCACTCCGTTCCGCTACGCTTGGGCATGCCACCCCACTGCACCATGCCGGCGCGTCGCTGAAGCGACGCTTGGGCATGCCACCCATCACGCGGCCGGCAAAACCGCCCGTATCGCTTTTGGCTTCCAGTCTAGCGAATTAACGAGGCCGACGCCAGCAAAAAACGCCAGACCCGGCATCACGGCATGCGAATTGATCGGGTCTGGGGACCCAACCTACGCCGACGCCGCTACGCGGACCACGGCACCAACGTAGGTCGGGTCACCGGACCCGACATCATCACATGCGAATTGGTCGCGTCTGGGGCGCCGACCTGCTACAGTTATTGAACGACCTGTGGGGAGACGTCCAGGAACCCCTCCAGCTTGCGGGCCCGGACCGGGTGCTGCAACTTGCGGATGGCCTTGGCCTCCACCTGGCGCACACGCTCGCGCGTGACTTTGAAGATTTTGCCGACTTCCTCGAGGGTGTAGGTATAGCCGTCGCCGATCCCATAGCGGAGCTTGATGATTTCGCGCTCGCGGTAGGTGAGCGTTTTGAGGACCTCTTCGATGCGGTCTTTGAGCATCCCTCCGCCGGCGGTGCGGACCGGTGACTCGACGGCGTCATCCTCGATGAAGTCGCCGAAATAGGAATCTTCGCTCTCGCCCACCGGCCGGTCGAGCGAGATCGGCTGGCGGCTGATCTTGAGCACCCGGCGGGCCTCGCTGACCGGCATGCTGGCCCGGGCGGCGATTTCCTCGATGGCCCCCTCGCGTCCGAGCTCCTGCAGCAACTGCTTGCTGATGTTGCGCAGCCGGCTCATGGTCTCGATCATGTGTACGGGGATGCGGATGGTGCGGGCATGGTCCGCGATGGCCCGGGTGATGGCCTGGCGAATCCACCAGGTCGCGTAGGTGCTGAACTTGTACCCGCGCTTGTATTCGTACTTGTCCACCGCGCGCATCAGGCCGGTGTTGCCCTCCTGAATAATGTCCAGGAAGCTCAGACCGCGGTTGCGATATTTCTTGGCGATGCTGACCACCAGCCGCAGGTTGCCGGCCGAGAGCTTGCGCTTGGCGTCCTCGTATTCACCGAAGACGCGCTGGATGGCGGTCAACCGCTTGGTCAGGGCCTCGCTGTCCTCCAGGACGAGCGAGCGGAGGCCGGCCCACTCCTCTTTCATGGCGGCCAACTCGTCATTCGCCACGGTCTGCTTCTTGCTCTGGGCCGCGAAGCGCCGTTCCAGTTCCTTCATCTTCAGATTCAAATTGATGAGCTTGCGCATGAGCGGCTGAATGCGGCTGGTACGTAGGGACAGTTCCTCCAGCAGCTTGGATGTCTTCCGCCGCCGTTGCTGCATCCGAATCAGCGTTTCGCGGCGGACCGCCGCCGCCACCCGACCGCTGTTGAGCATGGTCCAGTCGGCTTCGTTCCGCTCCAGCAGGGCCCGGCCCGTGTGCAGATTGTCGGGCATGCGCGCCAAGACCGTCGCCTTACCCGAATGCTCGGACGCGGAGATTTTCATGGTTCGGTCGAAGGGCAGCCGTCCGTCGTACACCTGTTGAAGGATCTCGCAGGCCTGGGCGGCACAGTAATCATTCTCCAGCACCTTCTGCCGAAAGGCCATGCGGGTCAGCTCGATCTTCTTGGCCAGGCGAATCTCCTCTTCGCGCGTAAGGAGCGGGATCTCCCCCATCTGGGTCAAGTACATGCGGACGGGGTCATCGATCCGGCGTGCCGGCGCCTCCTCCGCGAGCCGGGCCGGATCGGCGTCCTCTTCCGACTTCGACTGGGCGTCGCGGCGGGCCGGTTTGCCCTTGCGGCCGACTTCCAACAATCGTCCGGCCTCGATCTCGTCCACCATGTCGATCTTGTGCTCTTCCAGGCGCAGCAAGATGGCTTCGAGGTGATCGGGAGATACGGCCTCGTCCGGAATGGCTGCGTTCAGCTCTTCCCACGTCAGGTGGCCGCGCGCCTTTCCGCGTTCGATCAGTGGGCCGACCGCTGCTTCAATGGCATCGTCCAGAGCATGTCCCATCGTCGTTGTCAATTCTGCGTCCTCCATCCGCTTACCCGCTCACTCCGGCTAGGGGGGGGTCTCCCGAGCCCTCTCCCCGAAAAGCCTGTCCCGCCGCCGCGAAGTGGTGATACCGCAACGTACCCTCATTCACGGCGGACAGAAACGCGTTCTCCTCAGCCTCCGCCAAACCGTCAGGGCTCGCGGGTTGGGCCCGTTTGACTCGTTCCCCGGCCTCACGACTGCGCCGCACGTCGTCCAGAAATTTCAACTGCTCCCGCACACCGGCCAAGGTCGCCGAGAGATTACCCCGCTTCTCCGCACGGAAGACCATGTCCGCAACCATCTGGGCCTCGGCCGGCGACTCAAGGCCCGCCAGTAAATCCGATGCCGTGAAGTCGCCCCTCTGCTCGGCCAACTGGAGGAAGACCTCCGCAATGTGCCGCAAGGCGGGGTCTTTGAACCGCTCGGCCCCAAACACCTCTCTTACCTCGGCGAGCAAACCCGGTTCACAAACCAGAATCTCAAGCAGGCTCACCAGGGCCAACTGCTCGGCGTCGCTCGCCGCGGAGAGCGGACCGGTGCCGATGCCGGGGGCCGGCATCTTCGCGGGCGCCCGAGTGACCCGCTCGGACCGCTGCACGAGCAATCCGGCGACCTCATTGGCCGGTAGCGCCAGCAGTCGCGCGATTTGGTGAATGACGACCCCCCTTTGGATCGTGTCCACGGCGCCGAACCGACTCGAGTCCCGAACCAAGTTGACGAATTCGACTACCGCTTGTCGTCGATCCGACCCTCCCGCCTGGTTCCTGAACCGGGACAGAGTGCGGTTCCACATGAATCCTAGCGCGTCCACCGCGGAATTCAACAGCTCGCTAAACTCTTTGGGTCCGGTAGTTTGCAGGTATTCGGCTGGGTCTTTGCCTGCCGG
Source organism: Planctomycetota bacterium (assembly GCA_043803085.1). GTDB lineage: Bacteria > Planctomycetota > Phycisphaerae > UBA1845 > UBA1845 > JAAEQG01. The sequence goes on along the minus strand of JAZDKM010000168.1, from coordinate 3,195 downwards.
AACCTGGGCGATTCTGACTGTCAAGTTGTACTGTAAAGCCACCGCCAACGCCCGTTCCGCGGCAGCCTGACCGGCGGTGTCGGAGTCGAACAGCAGAATAGCTGTATCGGTATAGCGGCGCAAAGCCCGCATCTGCTCCTCGGTCGCAGCGGTGCCCAGCGTGGCCACGGTGTTCGCGAAACCGTGCTGGTGACAGGCAATACAGTCCGTATAACCCTCGACCACGACCACCCGGGCGCGGTTGCGAATCTCCTCCCGAGCCAGCGGAAGACCATACAGGCAGCGGCTTTTGTCGAACAACTCGTTCGCGGCGGTATTCAGGTACTTGGCCCGCGCTTCCCCCAAGGCCCGCCCGCCGAACCCGATGCACCGCTGACCCACGTCGCGGATCGGGAAGATCAGCCGATCGCGGAAGGTTTCGTAGGGGGCGCCCTGCTCGTTTACCCGCAGCAGATCGGCCGCGAGCAAGAGTTGTGTGCTTAACCCCGCAGGCTGGGCGGCCTCGCGCAATCTTCCGTCAGCCGGCGCCAAGCCGATTTGGAAACGCTCGGCTACGTCCGGGGCAATTCTCCGGCCTTCCAGATACGCGCGGGCCTGGACCCCGCCGTCGCCGAGAAGCTGCTGACGAAACCACGCGGCGGCCCACTCGTTGGCGCGCCCGAGGTCCGCCCGTCCGATAGCGGGCGCTCCGCTCCCCTCGACGCGGCTCGGCTTCAGTTCGAGTCCGATGCGGTCGGCGAGGATGCGAACCGCCTCCGCGAAGTCGACCTTCTCGGCCAATTGGACGAACTTGAAGACATCCCCGCCGGCGTTGCACCCGAAGCACTTGAAAATCTGCCGATCCGGCAAAACGTTAAACGAGGGGGTCTTCTCTTTGTGGAAGGGGCATAGTCCCTTCAGGGTACGTCCCGCGCGTTTAAGCGACACGTGTTCCGACACCAGATCCACCAAATCGACGCTTTGGCGAATCCGCTCTTTCACATCGTGGAAATTACGCAAAGGAACTCCACACCCCAACCGCCCGGGACCCCAACAGCCCGGGGTGAAACTTCTCTGACCTGTGGGACCGGTTTTCCAGCCGGTCTTCTTGCAGCCGAGAAGGCCGACCAACAGGCTGGAAAGCCTGTCCCACAGACTTCTGCCACGGGCTGCTAAGCTCGCCGCACTCCAGAACCCCATCCTCTGTTCAGGATAGCAAAACCCAGCCGTAACCCAACCGCGCCGGTGAAAGCTTGATCGTTCACCAAGGTACCAACAGGCAGACATTCCAATATACCACCATTTTCGGGGTCCGTCAAATCCTTGAGGCTTGCGACTAAAGGACTTGTGGCCGGGGTGGACCGGCAGACGTCCTTGGCGGGGGTAGCGGCCGGCGTCTCGCGGGCCGAGGAAAGGGGGACCTGTGCTTGACGCGCAGCGTCAGGCACGCAGGCCGCTACCACGCTAATCCCGTGCGGACCGTCAGCCGCGCGCGTAGCCCAGAAAATGCATGAATACGCCGCGCGTCAGCATCGGGATGGAGAGTGCTTGGGCGGTCTGGAGCGTACTGTGGTAGGTGTCATAGAGTTTTTTGGCGGCCTCGAAGCGCGCCTGCGCCTCGGGGGTCTGGTCGCCCACCTGGAACGGTTTGACAGGCGCATCCCCCACGACCAGGAAGTCCACGCGGGCGGACAACTCCTGCGTCACCGCGCCGCCCCACTCCCGGATCAGAGATTCGATCTGGGTGGCGCCCTCCGGGTCCGGCTGACCGTCCCCGTTGACGTCGAACCCGCCGATCACCATGAACTGCAGGGCCCGCTCACGATCGAACACCGGGTTGGCCGCCAGATCCCCCACCAGAATCGGTTCGCGGCCACGCACGTCCACAATCCGGCATTCGGCGGAGGTGTCAAAGATGTTGACCACTTCGATGCGGGCCTTGGCCTGCCCGTCGGCCGGGATTCCCGTCGCCGCCGAGTAGACCGCGAATTGCAGCCCCAACACCAGGCCGGCGTCCCTACCGATGTCGATATACACCACCGGCTCGCCGGGTTTGGCGGTGACCACCCGCGCATCGGCCTGCCGGGCGGTGATGAGTTCCTGAGGCCGGATTTGCAGTTCGCCCAAGCGCTCCTTAAGTTCGCCGTAGCGGTTCTGCAACTCATCGAACTTGGCCAGCATGCGCTTGAGTTCTTCGCGCATCCTCTGGATGTCGGCGTTGGCCCGGGCGTCCGCATCGGCAAGCTTTCTGTCGAACCCATCGATTTCCCGATCGCGCGTCTTGGCGTAATCTTCCCCAGCCGTTTTGAGGTCATCGAGCTTCCCGGCGACGTCCGTGACCTGTTCATCAAACGCAGTCTTCTGCGTGGTATTGACCGAGGCCAGTTGGTCCACCTGGTCCCCGAGTGCCTGATTGTGTTCCAGCGCCTGGGCGAGCTTTTGGCCCTGGCCCTTGAAGAGCTCGAGAAGTGTCGTCAGCGCTTGCAGGTACGAAGTCTCGCGAAAGGCCGCCGCGTCGGGGACCGACTTGTCCTCGGCGATCCGCACGCACAGTTCCGCGAGCTTGGTCTTCACGACCTCCGGCGTGGCCGCAGGCTCACCGGCGGCCGCGGTGGCCGTGGCCGCTCGTTCCGCCTCCTTCGCTCTGAGCTCTGAGCGGCCTTTGTCCACGTCGGCCATCAGTTCGGCGTTCTTCTGTTTCAGTTCCGCCTGATCGGTGTACAGCAAAACCAGCAGCACCGTGGAGGCCAACCACAGGGCCACGAACACGATCAACCAGATGTGAATCCCGCTGACCCCGCCTTTCGCTTGGGCTTTGGCCGCTGCCATACATGGTTCCTCCAGCCAATATCAAGACCGCAGCGCTGGGCACGCCAGACCGTCGGCGGATTTTCCTCGGCATCATTGACGGCGTCAAGGAACCCGTTGCGCTCCCTGCGGCTCCACCCAGTCGGCGGAGTTGGCGTAGCCCGATTCGCGGAGCGTCGGCCCGGCGACCGCATCCAGGAGCCGACGCTCGGCGAGGCCGAGTTCGGGCCCCTAGCCCGCATTTCTCACCAGTCCTGCCGTGGCGGTGTTTTGACCCGCATTTCCCAGATGCCGTTGTTCCTGATGGCACGATACGTGCATGTTTTCCCTGTAATCCGAAGGGTTTTCGGCCATTTTGACAGGAGCACCCCATGGGTGACAGGCGAAAACAAGCACTTTGTGTGCAGT
>JAZDKM010000167.1:0-8117 GCA_043803085.1 Planctomycetota bacterium | reverse complement strand
GGTTGGCGACGTCGCCGAAAAGGATGGCCTGGCCCGCGCGGCTCTCCTGCCGCACCGTCGCCGGGTTGAGTTCGATCACCGTGCAGCGCACGCCGGCGCGCTGTAGGGCCTCCGTCACCCGCCGCCCGATGGGCCCGTAACCGGCGACGATGGCCCGAGGTTGGGGTTCCAAGACCCCCGCGGTGGTCGCCGAGCCTTCACGGAAGGGGGGCGTTCGGATCCAGGGGACCGTCACGAAAAGGCCTTGGGAACGGGTGAAGCGGCTGCCCCACTGGATCAACGCCGGCGTGAGCATCAACGAGATCACGACTACGGCGATGCAAACGCCCAGGACGCTGTCGCTCACCAGTCTATGAGTGTAGGCACCGTCGAGAAGCACGAGACTGAATTCCCCTGCTTGACTCAGATAGACTCCCACACAAAGCGCGGTTGCCGCCGTCGCCCCGAACGACCAGCACGTGGCGGCAATGAGCAGTCCTTTGACGGCCATCATCACCACCGTCGCCAGGAGGATGAGCCACCACCACTGGCCCACGACGACGGGATCCAACTTCATGCCGACCGTGGTGAAAAAGACCGCGATGAGCAAATCACGCAGAGGGCCGATCTGTCCGGCGATCTGGAAACGAAACGGGGTGCGGGCCAACAGGAAACCCGCCAAAAAAGCCCCCATCTCCAAACTCGTACCCAGGGCCTGCGCGCAAACCGCCGTGCCCAACGCCCCGGCAATGGAAACGACGATCATCACTTCCAGTGACCGGGCCCGTAACGATTCGCGGACCAACCACGGCAGCAAGACCTTGCCCACCAGGACCAACGCGGCCACGCCGGCCAGGCGGAGACCCTCCTCGACGAGCAATTCACGCCAAGCCACCGGTGGCGGAGGAGCCGCCGCGCCGGCGAGCACGGTTGCGTCATGCTGTGCCCACTTCGCCAAGGCCGGCAGGGACACCAACAGGGCCAGGACCATCAGGTCCTGCACCACCAGGATGGCCAACGCGAGCCGCCCGCTCACCCGATGTACTTCGCGACGGTCCGTAAGGATGCGCAAGACCACCGCGGTGGAGGAAAGGGCCAGACCCATGCTGACCGTCAGGGCCGTGGGCGGCGCCAAACGGAACGCGAGCGCGACCGGCCAACCCACAAACACACAAAGCACGCACGCGCTCAGACCGATGGCCACCATCCGCATGAAACCATGCTTCAGTGCGGACAGATGGAGTTGCAGTCCGATGCCGAACAGCAGCAAAAGGATGGCCAGGTGCGAGATGGCCTGCAGGTTGGCGGGAGAACTTACCAGCCCCAGGGCGTGGGGCCCCACTAACACCCCGGTGAGGAGATACGCGGGGATCACCGCCATCCGCAGACGCTGCATGAGCAGGGCGGCGACCGCCGCGGTGGCCAGAATGGCCAACAGGTCGATCGCCACGGTGCCTTCAAAATCCGCGCTCGCCACCATAGATTGCCGCCCTATCCGGCGTTCAACGGCCGCTGGCTGTCCCGTGCGGAACTGTATCGGGTCCGGCCTCATTCTACAGGAACCACCCGAAACCGCGCCTCTCCCTGACGCCAACGGCAGGCGCGGGGTATCATAGGCCTGTCGCGAAACCTCACTGCGGAGAGGAACCATGCGTCTGGAGCTGCCTTTCGGCCGGACGACCTACCCCATCGACCTGCCCGACGCCAACGTGGTCAAGGTGCTCGAGGCACGACATGCCGCGGCCCTGCCTGACCCCGAGACCGCGATGGTGCGGGCCCTGGCCGAACCGATCGGCATCCGCCCCCTGGTGGAACTCGCCCGCGGTCGCGCGGAGGCGGTGGTGGTCATCTGCGACATGACCCGCCCGGTGCCGAATCAGGTCATCCTGCCCCCGATCCTGCGTACGCTCGAAACGGCGGGTCTGCCACGCGAGGCGATCACGATCCTGGTAGCCACCGGTCTCCACCGCCCTAACGAGGGGCCGGAGTTGGAAGCGATGGTCGGCACGGAAATCGCCCGATCCTATCGGACCGTCAATCACCGGGCGCGGGTGGCCGAAGAGCAGATGTCCTTCGGGGTGACGCAACGTGGCACTCCGATCGGGATCGACGCGGTTTATGCCCGGGCGCCGCTCAAAATCACGACCGGGTACATCGAGCCGCACCTGATGGCCGGTTTCAGCGGCGGGCGGAAAGTGTTGGCTATCGGCTGCGGCGGTGAAGCGACGATTCGGGCGTTGCACAGCCCCCCGATCGTCGAGCACCCCTGCTCCATCGAGGGCGTCATGGAGGGCAACATCCTGCACGAAGAACTGACCGAGATCACCCGGCGCGCAGGCATGGACTTCATGGTGAACGTCACCCTGGACCGCCAACGGCGGATCACCGGGGTCTTCGCCGGCGACTTCGAGGCGGCCTGGACCGCCGGCTGCGCCTTCGCCCGCCGGGCCGTACGTGACACGGTACCCCGGCCCTGCGACATCGTCGTAGCCTCCTGCGGCGGATTTCCCCAGGACTGCACGTACTACCAGTCGGCCAAAGGCTTCACCGGGGCCATGCACGTGGCCAAGCCCGGCGGCACGATCATCATGCTCAGCGCGTGTGACGAGGGCTTCGGCGGCGCCCACTTCCGTGAGCTGTGCCGAACCGTGCCCAGCCCCGAGCACTTCATCCAGCATTTCGTGAAGGGCGAGCGACGCGAGCTCGACCAGTGGGCTGTACACAACTTCACCCGCGCCCTACGCAAGTGCGACGGCTTCCTTGTCGACCGCGGGCTCAGCGCGGAGGAACGGGCCATCATGCTGCCCCGCAGCGCCCCGTCGTTCGAGGCGGCCTTGGAGGCGGCGTTCGCCAAACACGGCCGGGATGCTCGTATCGCCGTGATTCCCGACGGCCCGAACGTGCTGGCCCAGGTTGCGTAAGCCGAGAACAGAAGAGGACGGTGACGCGCTCTGTGCCGAGAGCGGGGAGGTGTACGGTGACTGCGAAGGACTTGTATTGGGCTTTGGGCTTGAGCGTCGTGATGCTTCCTGTCGGCTGCGGTACCACGGGCAACCTTCTGCCGGAGGCGATGGGCATTTCGCCGGCGGTCCAGGAGGCCTGCACGGGGGTGATGGACGATGCGGAGATACTCGCGTCCCTGGCGGCCGCAAGAGTAGATCAGCTTAACGGCTACACCCAAGAGGAGGAACTCGATTTCGCCAGACAGGGATGCACGGTGCCCGCGTTCGGAAGCAGCACCTCCGCAGCAGACTGTCTGGCGTGCAAGACGGCGGTCCTTGAGGCGGCATTCGGATCTGGATCAAAACTGCAACTTGATTAACGCTACAACGCTGGAACATGGCCCATGGGCAAGCGTGTAGCCTTGTAGGTCGGGCTTCGCCCGACGAACCGTTCCGGCGGGTGGAGTTCGACCTTCGTTGTTGCGGTATGCAGGATAATGCACGTCAGAGGCGGCGGAGCAGGTCGGCGGACAAGTCGGCTACCGAAGCCGTGACCCAATGGGACCCCTTCAGGGCCTCGGCCGGGTGCGTGGTGGTGACCGCTACGACTTTCATGTTGGCGCGGAGGGCGGCCTCCACGCCCGCCGGCGCATCCTCGATTACCACACAAGCGATGGGAGGCAGCCCCAGGCGCTCGGCGGCTGTCAGGAAAACTTCCTGATCGGGTTTGCCGCGACGCACGTCGTCTCCGCTGACCACCACGGACACGCAATCCGTGACCCCCATTTCCTGGAGAACCAGCGCAATGTTCTCCGGCGGCGCAGACGAGCCGATGGCGAGTTTCAGTCCCGCAGCGTGACAGTCGCGCACCAACTTCACGGCTCCCTGCACAACCGGGACTCGACCGCGGATCAGGTCGCGATAGGCGGCCTCCTTCTCGGCCGCGATCCGGTGGCGACCTTCCGGCGTGGTCTCCTCGGGGAACAGGATGGGGATGATGTCAGCGTTCGAGCGACCGAAGGTGGCCCGAAAGGATTCCGTGCTGACGGATCGGCCTCGCCGCCGGGCCAGCAGGCGCCAGGACTGCAAATGGGCGTCGGCTGAATCGATCAGCACGCCGTCAAGGTCGAAGATGATCCCCGCTGCCGGCACGATGCACCATTCTGGCCACCACGACCGCGACGACCGTCGCCACCACGGCGGCCGCGTACAGCACCACCACCAGGCGCGTCGGCAACGCGACGGCCGCCCAGCCGAGCAGCGTATATCCGGCGGCCAGCGCGTAGACCAGGGCCACCACCCGAGGGACGGAACGTCCCCGATCGACCAGTTGATCGTAAAAGTGGCTACGGTCCCCCAGCATGAGCGGTCTCCCCGCCCGCCAGCGCCGAAACATGGCCAGGGACATGTCCGCCACGGGCAAGGCGAAAACCATAATGGCGGCTAAGGCGAATTTCAGCACCGCGGCCTCCGCAAAAAGCAGGATGAGAATGGCGGCATTCATGCCCAAGAACATCGACCCGGCATCGCCCATGAAAATCGTCGCCGGGTAGCGATTGTAGGGCAGAAAGCCCAAAGTGGCGCCGAGGGCGGCCAGCGAGAGCACCAGCCTTTGCACGTCACACGGTTGAACGTCGCTCCGAGCGTGCAGGACCAAGGCCAGTCCGACATAACCGGTGTAGACGACGCCCATTACGCCCGCGCAGAGCCCGTCAAGACCGTCCAACACGTTTGTGGCATTGCAGGCACCCATGATGATAAAGAGTGTGAAAGGCATGGAAAGGGCCAGCCCCACCCAACGGTCTTCCGGCAAGAACGAAACCCCCCATTTTTTGAGAAAGACAAACACGAAGTCATCGCCCAAGCCGCAAACGATGAGCAGGATGCCCAAGGTGCAAGCGGCTAGTAATCGGCCAACCGGCCGAACGTGACGAACATCGTCAAGCAAGCCGATGACCATGGTGAAAGTCCCGGCGAGCCCAATCCCGACGAGCAGGGCAAGATCCATCGCGGGGGGTGCCGGTCCGGTCCCGAACCTCGCCGCGGCCAGCGCCAAGCCCACGGCCCAACCCAGGAAGATGGCCACGCCGCCCATGTAGGGAATGGGCTTGTGATGGGGCTTGAGGTAGTCGTCGGGGCGATCGACAATCTGGTGGGCCAGCGCGAACCTGCGGCACAGCGGAGTCATCACGAGCGAGACGCCGAATGAGACCGCGAGCACCGGCCAGTAGGCGCTGATGATCTCCACCCATGTCGTGTTGTGGTTGGGCAACAATCGCCTCCACTGTTCAACGACGGTAGCAGGTGACTACGGAGCGCTTCTGGTGGATCCCATCTGTCGTTCATAGGCCGCGCGGATAGCGCGACCAAGTTCATTCGATTTCGCTTCGAAGGAATCGAATTCGGAAATGTTGTCCTGACGAACGTGCAATTGCCCCTCCCCAATGTTTCCGCGATGCTGTCCCGGAGAGTAATGCTTGTTCGTTTCCACCTCATGTGACGACAACACCCAGTACCGGATTCGGTCCCGCCATACCGCAGTCCATACGAAAACGTCACAGCACGCAGGTTTGAGTTGCTGAAAGTTCATCCAGAACTGCTTCTTGGAATCGGATGCGAGGGCTTTGACATAAAGTGGGGCATCCCGATCGGCGTCAACCGCGCGTGAGGCCTTGACCTCAATGCGTATCTTCCCATCGAGCAAGAGATCGTACTGTCCCGAATATTCGGGATCGAGTCGTTTCGACGGCTTCACCAGGTCAGGAACGAGCTCTTTCAAATGCCCCTGAGCCCACGTTTTTCCGAAACCTGTCGGCGAGTTGATCTCGAAAATGTAAAGGTACAGATTGCGCGAAATGTACGAGTCACGCAACTCGTAGTAGCCGTCCAGCGGGAGGAGATTCATGGCCAGAAGCGTCGAGATGATGTACTCATACTCATTGAAAGGGTAGACGGAAACAAGGTCTTCAAGGCGATTCCTGAACTCTTGCTTATTGGGAAGCGATTCGACGAGGTGATCGAGTTCTCTTTGCAAGTGTTCCACGTCGAATCCCTAGAAAAGCGTATCCACAGCACCGATCGTGCTCAAATCTTCGACATCTCCGCTAGCACCAAAGAAGTCATGAATTTCATCTTCGAAAGGATGTCCGTTTTGCCAGCCGAGGCGACCGGTCCTCCTGAAATGCTCCAGTCGCCTGATGGTGATTTCACAGAACACGGGGTCAATGTCCGCGGCCAAACACGTGCGTCCAAGAAGCTCGGCCGCCAGCAAAGTGGTACCCGAATGCGAGAAGAGATCTATAACAATATCGGATTCCGCGGAACTTGCCCGGATAATCCGTTCGATGCTTTTGATCGGTTTCTGGGCATAGCACCCCGAAACGTTTTCTTCCATTCGGTAAAACACTTGTTGGACGTCGACCCAAACATTGCCGGCACGGATCGTGGATGCTCGACCGCGTTCCAAGTTCTCAGTCAGTCTTCCATTGACCGTCTTGTAGTATCCCCGAAGGATCTTGGGAATCTCAGTGTATTCAGCGTCGATGTTAAAGGCGGGGTCGCCCTTCACATAGTACAGAAGCTCCTGGCGAAGCGCCATCCAGTTTTTCTGGGTTCCGTACCCCCGTTGATTGCGCATGGTGATAAAGCTGCGCGAGCGAAAGGGTTGCGAGCGCATCATCACCATAAAATCGGCCAGCGGCTGGAACCCGTCGTTCTGATCCGCACCCAACCAAACGTAAAGGGAAGCATCCGCCGCGAGCACGTCGTGGGTGAGCGTGATCCAACGCTGGCACCAAGCAACGTACTCGTCGATAGTGCGTGTCTCGAAGGCTGCAACGTTGTAGGGTGGGTCGTGAATCGCCAAGCTAGGACGGGCGTCTGCTACGAGTTCGTGAATGATGCGCTCATCCGTGGCATCGGCGCACGCCACTCTGTGATTTCCATTGGGATCCTGCCAAATCTGGTCCAGCTGTAGTCGGCAAAATGGCAGCAGGCGCTCCCGGACCTGCGAGTTCGTGTCGAGACGGGGTAGCGGGTCGTTCTTCATGGTGTATCTCTTAGTGGAACAATTCGGCAGGGTCAAGTTTCGGGCAGGTCATGACATCACCCACGACAGACAGCTTCTCCTGGTCGAGCACCGTTCGCAGAGTTTGTTCCCATGAAGCCGAACACTGTCAAGGAGCGATCCGAAGAACTGCTCCTTGACAGTGCCATCCGGTCCCACGCGGAACACGCACGAGTTTGTCGGTCCCACCCTACCCGGCGATGCCGATAGGCACCTCCAAGGCCACGTCATTGCTGTTCCGCTCCCGGAAGCGGAGGTAGCCCACGGGCCGCGTTTCTTCCGGGGCCTTCGGCAACTCGCCGGCCAATTCGTATTCCAGCTTGATCGCTACGCCAGGGACGAAGTTGACTTCAGAGGAATCGCCGCGGGTGACCTTGATCTCCATCGGCTCCGCCAGCAACCGGTCGATCTTCACTGTGATCGGGGTCTCACGCTTGTCGTCCTCGACGGCGAAGCCGCCCCGGATGACCACTTTCACTGTGGCGGTTTCGCCCGGACTGGGATGGTCCACCGTAGCGGTGAAGGTCCGGTTGCTGAACGCGTCCTGAAGCAGCGCTTTGCCGCTCTCGTCCTCGACGGAAACCCCGATGTCGGTCGTCGTGGCGTACGCCTCGGGCGTCATCTCCAGATCAACGCGCAGCGCGCCAAACTGCTCGTCCAGTTTGACCGTGTAACTCAACTCGTCCTTCAGACCCTTGAACGTGTCCTCTTTATGCATGCCGAACCCCTCGAGCCGACCGTCCGCGACCGCCGGCAGCGGCCGCTCGAACAGGTTGGTTACGGTCAACTCGCCCTCTCCGTCGTCCCATTCGACGATCCGGGGAGGCTCGGCGTGAAGACCGAAGAAGCGCACGGTCAACTCATAAGGCCAATCCCGGTCCGGCCGATTCGACAAGACGTCCGCCTCCCACACACCCGGGACCAGTTCGTCCGTGAAGGTGCGCTCGACCTTGCGGCGGCCGGCCTCGGTATCCACCCGGGCAGAGCGGTCGCTCAGTTCCTTGCCGGTCGGGTCAAAAACTTCGTCCAGGCTCGCTTTGGAGTCCTGCCCGTCCGGCGCGGCGCAGGTCAGCTTCATGGCACTGGCCCCGGGCGGCACGGCCAGGAAATAGCGTTGCGGTTTCCAGCCT
>JAZDKM010000166.1:0-4258 GCA_043803085.1 Planctomycetota bacterium | reverse complement strand
CTAGGGTGAGGGCTCTTCGTGACGTCGAGAACGGGGCGTAGCGAGGTGCCTGTCCCCTTTTGCCACGGGCTCATAGGCGATCCGGGGGGACGGAAGAGGCAAGACTGCGCCCCTCTACCAGTGCGGTTCTACGCAAGTAATGGGAGACTATCATGGATGCGTTCAGATCAAGCAGAAACCCCTACGACCGCCGCTGGGTGCTGGCGGCGATGCTGTTGGTCGCAGGGTTCTCGGTGGGGGTCCTCGGTAAGGCCCTGCCGTCATCGCCGGTGGTCTACGAAGCCGTTCCCCTCGCCGTGGAGGAGACCGAAGGCGATATCGAGGCCGGGTTCGTGCCCACCATCCTGGAGGAGGCGCCCACGGACGTACCCGTGGTTCTGCCCGACGAAGCGTCGTTCGAGGAGTTGCGCGGCTTACGCGCCTCGTGCGATTGCACGAACATCGGGGCCTTCCTGACCACCTTCACGGACGACAATATCTTTGTGGGCGATATCTACGAGATCGATGCCTCCGGCCCCGATCGCCTGCTGTGTAAGATCGAGATGCAACTCAACGTACCGACCACCGGGACGCAGTTGTGTTTTTACGTCTACAAACGCAACCCCTCCATCAGCAAATACGAGCAGCAACTCTATCTGCCCCGGACGTTCAGCAGTCAGAGCGGACTGGGCTTCTATTCCAGCGGGCTCATCGATCCGCCCCTGACGCTCACTGCGGGAGGCTGGTACGCGGTGGGCGTGGCCTGGGGCCCCCCCATGATCACCTTCGGACGGAACAGCATCACCAACCCGGTCCCGCTCCCCGGGACCGGCACGCTGCGCGGCCGTTTCGGCGTGGCGCAGGCCTGCCCGGTGAATACGCCCCTCTCGGTCAGCGTGCTCACCACCGGTGCCTATGCCCAGAGGCTTTGCCTGGAGCCCGCTCCCGGGGCCTGCTGCCTGGGGAGCACCTGCGAGTTTCTCCAGGAAGACGACTGCGATTTCCTGGGTGGGCAGTTCACGGAGGAGCGGATGGCGTGTACGAGCGGCCTCTGCCCGATCCCCGAGGAAGCCTGCTGCTTCGACGATCTCTGCATCGATATGACGACCTATCACTGCGCCGCGCTGCTCGGAACGTATCGGGGGCCGCAGAGGTGCGCGGACGGGCCTTGCACGGGTGCGTGCTGCCAGTTCGACGGCGCGTGTACCGAAGACGTGGCTTCGAACGGTTGCCGGGCGCTCGATCAGGTCTGGCACAGCGGGTCGGCCTGTTTCGAGGTCGACTGTTTGCCGCAGGGGGCGTGCTGCAAATTCGGCGGCACCTGCGAGGAAACGTCGGCTGCCCAGTGCGACGAACTGCCCTGGGACTGGTGCCAAGGCGTACACTGTGACTGGATTGACTGCCCTTCGTTGGTCAGTTGTCCGCCGTTGGGCGCCTGCTGCTTGCCCAGCGGCGACTGCCAGGAGAGCGTGCCGGAGAGTTATTGTGAGACCACGCTCGACGGGGCCTGGCACGAAGGACTGGCCTGCTGGGAGGTCACTTGTCCGGAGCTGCAAGCCTGTTGCTTCTACCCTTCGGGTTGCCTGAACATGGACGTGGCCACCTGTCAGTTGGTCGGTGGATTTGCGCAGGGAACCGCTACGACATGCGACACGATCGCCTCGTGTTCCTATCCCGACGGGGCATGTTGTTTCCAGGGCAGCGTTTGTCAGGATGATCTTCAGGCGGACGAATGCCTCGCGGTGCCCGGCGCGTGTTTCTCCTGGCCGGGGAACCCCTGTCCACCTCCTGATCCCATCATCCGCTACTGTCACGACGTGAATACGAACGGCGAATGGGACGAATGCGAGGTCGGTGGACCGGACTGTCAGCCGAACGGCGTGGCCGATTATCTGGACATCCTGGGTGGGACCAGCCTGGACGTGAATAACAACGGTATCCCGGACGAGTGCGAGCCGGACTGCAACAGCAACGGTGTGCCGGACGGCCAGGACATTACCATCGGGACCAGTGTCGATTGCCAGCCGGACGGGACGCCGGACGAGTGTGAGCTCATCGGTAACGATTGTAACAGCAATAGTGTGCCCGATGAGTGCGACATCACCGGCCCGACCAGCGTGGACTGTCAGCCCAATGGTACCCCGGACGAGTGTGAGCTGATCGGCAATGATTGCAACACCAACGGTGTGCTTGACGCGTGTGACATCGCCGAGCTTACGAGCCACGATTGCCAGCCCAACGGCGTCCCTGACGAGTGCGATATCGCCGGCGCCACCAGCAACGACTGCCAGGTCAACGGCACACCGGACGAATGCGAACCCGATTGCAATGCAAATGACGTTCCGGACGCCTGCGACATCAGCGAAGGGACGAGTGAGGATTGCCAACCCAATGGTGCACCAGACGAGTGCGACATCAGCTTCGCAATTAGCGACGACTGCCAGACGAACGGAGTCCCCGACGAATGCGACATCCGCGACTGCCCACCGGGCAATCCGGCTTGCGATGACTGCAACGTGAACAGCGTCCCGGACTTCTGCGACATCCGCGACTGCTCGCCGGGCAATCCGGATTGCGATGACTGCAACACGAACAGCGTCCCGGACAGCTGCGAACCGGACTGCAACACCAACGGCATCGCGGACGAGTGTGACTTGCTCCCCACAGAGATTCTGGTTCAGTTCCCGCTGAATAGCAATCCTGGGTGGACCGTCCAGGGCCAGTGGGCCTTCGGGATTCCTACCGGCGCCGGCACCCACAACCACGATCCGACCAGCGGGCACACCGGTACCAACGTCTACGGTTACAACCTCAGCGGTGACTACGCCAATAGCATCCCGGAGTACTTTCTGACCACCACGGCAATCAATTGCTCGCAAATGACCCAGACCGAGCTGCGCTTCTGGCGCTGGGTGGGGGTGGACTTGTCGTCCAACGACCATGCGTACGTGCGGGTGTCGAACAACGGCACCACGTGGACCACGGTGTGGACCCATACCGGTGCGGCCATCAGCGAGTCGGCCTGGTCGCTGCAGTCTTACAACATCTCTGCGGTGGCGGACGGCCGTCCGACCGTGTACATTCGCTGGGTCATGGGTACGACCAACGCAACGATTACCTATCCGGGCTGGAACATCGACGACGTAGAGATTCACGGGATTGTCCCGGCGGTCAGCCAGGACTGCACGGGCAACGGCATCCCGGATGAGTGTGAACCCGACTGCAACGACAACGGGACCGCCGATAGTTGTGACATCGCCGGTGGTACCAGCGAAGATTGCACGGGCAATGGCATCCCGGATGAGTGTGAAGCCGACTGCAACGGCAACGGGACTGCCGATAGTTGTGACATCGCCGGGGCCACCAGTGTTGATTGTCAGCCGAACGACGTGCCGGATGAGTGCGACATCGCCGGAGGGACGTCCCAGGATGCTAACTCCAACGGGACGCCCGACGAGTGCGACACGGCGCAGGCCAATCCGATAAGTGCCTGTCCGCCGGATCAAGCGGCCCTGTGGCGGACCCAGAAAAACTGTATCCGGCTCTGGTTTGACGGCGACATCACCGCGCCGGTTCCCGGGGAGGTGGAAATTCGGGAGTTGCTGGCGGGCGGTGGATTCGACCCGACGGACCTCTCCTCCCAGTTCACCTTCACGGTGGAGAACGACGGCGGGGGCCTTCCGCGGATTCTCAAGATCAAGGAGAACGGCATCACCGTCCCCGACCTGCACCGCAAGTGGCTCGGGATTCGCAACCTGGGTGGCTGGACTTTGGCCCAGCAGTTCGAGGTGCAGTACGTCGTGATGATGGGCGACGTGAACAACGACGGTTTCGTGAAGAACGCGGACGCCAGCGCGATTTATCCGCACGTATCGGCCGAGCCGGTTCAGGACTGTTGCGCCTGGGAATATGATCCCACCGACCCCTTCGATAACGGTCGCTTTGATCTCAATGGGGATTGCCTCGTGAAGAACGCGGACGCCAGCGCGGTGTATCCGAGGGTGTCCCCCCAGGGGAAGCCGGCGAAGCCGAGCGGGCACGACTCTTCCTCCGGGTTGCTCTGCGTTCCGGGCTTCTGAGGTTTGGTGGAGTCTTAACGAAAGGACATCGGGGCGGCGGTCGCAGGGGCCGCCGCCCCGAGCTTTTGGTTATCACGGCCGCGGTGGCGGCCCTGTTCGACCATTGCAGCCCGTGGCGGAAGTAGCCCGGAGCGGGCGGGTGCCATGGCCGAGCGTAGCGCGGCCATGTCGCGTGCTTCAATCGTCGGCGGCCATGGGAC
>JAZDKM010000165.1:0-2277 GCA_043803085.1 Planctomycetota bacterium | reverse complement strand
TATTCAATAACACCACGCCGTCGAATGAGCCGGGTTTGCCAAGCATCACGGCTCCTCCACCACCAGCCCGTGACGACGGGCGAAGGCGAGACCGGCCGCACGCGCCTCTTCTGCCGAAACGTAGTTGGGATCGGACAACTTCCGCGCGTGAACGATTTGAAACTGCCAACCCACGCACGTCCAAAGCGCCTCGACGTTCCACTCCAACGGCACCAGTTTCATCGCTTGCCTCCTTTCAGCACTTCCAGCGCGGCGCGGGCCTGAACATCAGCGGGAGCCCGCTTCACCCGCCACTCATGCTCAAAACAGTGTCCGTCGGGCAACCCAAGTCTGCGCGCAATGGCCTGGGTGTAGTGGTGTTGGCGTCCAAGCCTCTCAATCTCCGGCTCGACGATGTCGTGAAGCTGGTCAAGGGAGGTGGAGGGATGGAAGGTATCTATCCGCTCGGTTGGCTTGCAGTTTGTGTCTACCCACAAGCCCGAGAAGTCGGGACTCTCGGTCCATCCCATTGCCTCAGCAAGCTCGCGGTCAAGGTCACTCATCTCCGTCTCCTCAAAAGCGGGTGCAGGGGCCTGATCTACCTTGGGGGGTAGCCGGTCATTCCCGCAAGTGCTCACGCCGCCCGCGCCCATATCAGACCTCCACCACCTCAAACTCGAACGGCCCCATCAATCGGGTCTCGCCCGCCATCTCGACTTCTTGTGAGAGCGCAACCGACTTCCCCGCAAACGGGCCTCCACCCATGGGCCAATCCATCGCGCCATTCGCCGCGACGATCTTCCGTCGGTCGTCCTTCTGGACGATCTCATGCACGACGTTCCCACGCTGGACATAAGACCACAACCCCAACGCCCGCAGCGCCGCCGGAACCTTGTCCGCCTCCGCCTCCGCCTCGTCCTGCCGCCAGTGGTCCGTGGAGCCGAGCATGTTCGCCCGTCCCCAGGTCATGCGCTTGTTGAGCTTGAGCGCCGTGCCGTCGATGCTCAGAATCGCCCCGTAGCTGTCGTAGCCGACGAAGCGGCAATAATGACCATAGTTCATCACGGCCGCCGCGCCTTCCGGCTCCCATACGAAGTCGAACCGCACCCCTGCCCGGATGCAGGCCGCCGCGACCTGGTAGACGCAGATCGACCGCTCCCAGTAGGCGGAGGTCGTGTAGAAGGACTTCGACACAACGAGCGCCAAGTCCGGCTTCACCCGCTCCCATCCCACGATCTCCCGATGCACCGCCCGCGCCCGGTCGATGGCGAGCTTCAAGGTTTCCTTCGCCCCAGGCTCGTTCCACACCCTCCACCAGCCGTAGAACGCGAGCGCGAGCGGCTGACATAGCGCGGCATACATGGCCGAACGCACAACGCAGTCCCTTGGCGGCAGGACGTTGTAGCCGAATGAGGGGTCGGGGATCAACTCGACGCAGAGATAGCCCGGCTTCGGACTCACCATCCGCGCAGCCTGTCCGCTGACGTAGATGCAACTCGGCACGTAGGGATTGGGATAGGAGAAATCCCAACTCGACATCACGTCTACGGAAATATACTTCTCAAGACCATACCGCTCCTTCAACACCCACGGGCCATGACCCCACACACAACCGGGGTTATCGACTACGACCCGGAACTCATCCCGCAGCGCCGCGTTAGATGCTTGAACCTCCCCATCTCCCTTCACCTCATCGTTGACGTGCGCGTAGGGAATGCCCTTGTGCCCCGCCGCCAGCTTCGCCGCCATAGGCAGATGCACCGCCGCGATCAGGGTGCCGGGCAACGTCCCGAACGCATCCACGTGCGCCTTCCGGTTGGCCTCCGTCAGCAGGTTCGCGGCCCACAGATTCCGCGTCACGCCGCACGCCTTGAGATCGGCAAGCGCCTGTTCGCGGGGGTAGGCCGAGTCCTTGGTCTCCGTCCCCCAATGCCAGACCTCAAGCGGCACTAGCGGCTCATCGGCCAGCCCCGCCTCCGCGCGGTCGATTGCCTCACGAGCAGTTTGAAGATCGGCTTTGACCTTGGCGAGTTCCATCACCGGCCCTCCACGCCATGTTGTCTGACAAACTCCGCCTCATCCCGACAGAATAGAGCCGCATATCGAATCCCCAGGTTCCGCGCACGATCCAACCGGTCTTCAATCTGCCGCCGCAAATTGTCACTCTTCGGCCCCCCCTCGCAGATGCACTTCGTCACGCCGCTATACGCTGGCTTGTCCACAGAGAACTCCGGCAGGATGACATGGGCGACCCCCAGCCCGTGGCAGGCCGCGCAGTCCCGCAACTCCCGGATCGCC
>JAZDKM010000164.1:0-14740 GCA_043803085.1 Planctomycetota bacterium | reverse complement strand
TCTCGCTCCAGGAATGGCGTCGCGGTCATGAGCGTCTGTCCGGTCGACCGGTGTATTTTGCCATGCCCGTGGACGTTCCCGATGAATATCGGCTGCTGCCGTTCCGCAACGTGTGGCAGTTGGAGCAGAAGTAGAGCGTGCCTCCTTCTGGTCCGCGAGCGCGGACCCTACGAAAGCGAAATGGCCGCGA
Organism: Planctomycetota bacterium; assembly: GCA_043803085.1. Taxonomy (GTDB): domain Bacteria; phylum Planctomycetota; class Phycisphaerae; order UBA1845; family UBA1845; genus JAAEQG01. The sequence continues at coordinate 14,550 of JAZDKM010000164.1, read as the reverse complement.
AGAGGCACAGAAGGCATGGCGGCGCCCGCCGGAGGCGGGCTTGGCCATGCCACCCGTCGGACCACCGGGCCGCGAGCGCGGACCCTGCGTCGGGCGGAACCCGACCTGCGGTCCGTCGGAGGACCTCGATGGCGGTCAGCGCCGGTCCAAGCGGAACTGCAACTGGGCATGACCGTCAATCTCGAAATGTTCGATACGAATGGCGTGCTCACCCTCTTCCAGTTCGACCGGGGCGGCGTTTTCCTTGGGCGGGTGCCAAGTCCAGTCGTCGATGATCCGCCGGCCGTCGATCCAGACCCGGATGCCGTCGTCAGACACCGTATGTACGTTCCACACGCCCGCCGGAAGCCGGAGGCGGGCCGTGGCCAGCGTGCCGAACCGGTCGGGCGGCACTTTCTCACCCGGCGCCGCGCCGCCCCAGATGAAATCCATCGAGGAGACCCGGCGCTCCTCGAGCGGCGGCCCCTGGAGCAGCGCGTCCCACGCTGCCTGGTTTTCGCGTGGGTCAGCGGCCGCCTCCCAGGCGAAGAACCGGACCGTCCAGTCTGCCCGCAGGAGCGTTCCGGTCGCGGTAAGCTTCCGTCCACCGGCGTCGATCGCCAAGCTAAAGTCGTGAACGCCCTCTTGGTCGGCGGTGATCGTCACTTGGCCGGGCAGCCCGCCTTCCATTGGTGACACGTGGACATCACCCTTCACCTCGGCAACCTTGAACCCACCGCTGGGCCCGAGCACCTGAAGCGTCGCTCGGTCGCCCCCATGGAGGGTCCGGGGAAACAGCCGCACGTCGGTGAAGTCGTAGGGCCCCCATTCGTCCACGAAGATGTATTTGCGGCCGCGGGGGTGATCTTCGGGCAAGAAAACGTTCTGGGTCATCTGGGCCACAGGTGGAATCCGCCAGAGCAGAGCGACCCACGCGGTGACTATTGGGTAGGGATAGCCGGACGCCTCTTCGTTGGGACCCACGGCACGCTCGCCATACGCTTCATCGCGGGTCGTGGCGGTGGCCAACGCATTGTCGCGAATGCAGGTACCCTCGGCATGGCCGAGCAGATGGATTCCGGTCTCCACGCCCTCCATCCAATTCAAGCGGACGGCGCTGTAGGTATCGTCGGCCAGGCGGACGGCGACTTTGACCCGTTCGAAGATGTTTCCCACCACCCGATTACGCGTCGAGGGGCAGTTCTGCTGTTTGCGGCCGAAGACCGAGGCCAGCAGGTCGGCGTCGTCATCCCACCACAAATGAATGCCCACCCGTGTGTTCGTGATGGTGTTTTCGGCGATGAGATTATCGTGCCCATGTTCGATGGAGACGCCGTTGTTGCAGTCGGCGATCCGGTTGCCGACGATGAGGGTGTTGTAGGAATACCCCGCCCAGACGCCGTGGTCGCACTCGTTCAGGAGGTTCTCGACGAAAGCGTTGCCGCCGGAGAAAGTGCATTCGATGCCGTTGGCGGCGGCGTGGGAGAAGTCGTTGCGGTAGACGAGATTGCGGTTGCACCCGCCTTCGCCGGTCTTCTGCAACGTTTCGTTGCCGGCGTAGAGAAAAAACCCGTCGCCGGAATGTGTGGCGCTGTTGTAGGCGAACACGTTGTCGCTGCACTGTTCATAGACCAGGATGCCCGCGGAGTCCTGCCCTCGGCTATAGACGCCGTGCGAGTACCCGCGTATGCACCAATCGGTCTTGTTGCGGGACACGTCGCAGCGCGAAGTGCGCCATAGAGCGATGCCCCAGCCGCTCATGAACGATAGATCGTTATCGACCATGACACTGTCGTCGCAGCGGCTGAGGCAGAGGCCGTTCTGCCCATTGCGGCCGCGGTTCTTTGAGACCGTCGCGCGCGGACAGCGGAGCAGGTAGATTCCCGCCCCGTAGCGCAGCCACTGGTTCTCGTCGTTCTCGTGGCCGTACAACCAGTCAGAGAGGTCTTCGCGTTCGACCGTGCTGAGCAAGCGCTGGCGATAGTTCCGCGAGACGTCGCAGCCGGTGATGGTCACGCCCGGTGAGTCTTCCGCGTAGATGCCGACCTTGTAGCCGCGGATTTTGGCGTTCTTGAGGGTGACGTTGCGGCCGCGGACGACGATGCCTCGGCCCGAGTAGGAATCGGGCGGCGTGTCTTCCTCGCACCCGATCAGTTCGGCGCCTTGAAAATCGACTGTGATACCGTCGCCGACGATCTGGACCGCCCCTCCCTCGTCAGGGTCGGCGATGCGATACGTGCCCGGCTTGAGCTTGGCGTCTGAGGCGAAAGTGAACCGGCCGCCTAGAACGATACCATCGGCCTCGGAAGCGAATACGGGTCCGGCCACGGTGAGGGCGGAGCACAGCCCATAGAGCGCGTGGTAGAGTTTCATGTGGTGAATATGGCTCAGGCGGCGGAGTCGGTCAACCGGAGCGCAGCCGCAACGGGGCAGGGCGGGAGGCCCGCCGCTTGTGGAGACATACCTGATTAGCGTGGGGTGACGTGGCCACCCTGTGGATTCGGGAGGGCGAGGCTCCAGCCGAGCCGAGAGTCTTGGAGGCCGCGGGCCTCCAGCTCGCCAGGAGGCTCGCCCTCCCGGAGGCCTGCCCCTAGGGTTGGGTCAGCATGAACGCGGCGAAGTCCGCCAGGTCCACATCATTGTCCGCATCGAAGAAGAACGCTTCGCAGCGATTGTCCGCCGGCGGCCCGTTGTCCGGACCGGTCATGCAGTCCCCGAAGTAGGCAAAGTCGTCCAGATCGACGATACGGTTGCCGTCATAATCACCCACGATGGGCGGCCAGGCCCAAATCTCCACGTCGTCGATGTTCCAGCCCGGATAGGTCACGGACGCGTTCGTCGGCCCCATGGCCCAGCGGAGGTAGACCGTCTGCTGATTGTCGGCCCCGGCGGAGATATTGTAACTCACCTGGGTCCACGTGCTGTCCGAGCGGTTCAGCGTGGCATGCTGCCAGATCGTCCTCCAGATGGTGCCGTTGTTAGAGACCTGCACCTTGGCCTGGTCGTACTCGGAGCTCTGCACTCCGAGCCACTTCCAGAAACGCAGCTCCACGTTGCCTAAGCGGCGGCAATCCAGGGCCGTCGTGGTCAGGTAATACACCGGCATGCTGCTGGTGTAGTCGCCGCTGAGGTTGTACCCGTAAACGTTCGTGCCGGTGTGACCGTTGCTTGGATCGTGGTTGTAGGAGCCCCCGCCGGTGGGGTGGCCGAACGCCCACGACCCCTGAGTCGTCCAGCCGGGGTTGGTGTCCAGAGGGAAGTTGTACCTCAACTCCGAGGTGCCCACGGTGAGCACGGCCTCGCGGTTGGTGTCGCCGTTGTGGTTGGTCGTGTTGGTGAACTCGATCGCGTTCTGGTAGATGCCTTCACCTAGACCCGCCGCGAATGCGTTCAGCTCCGCGGTGACGGTGGTCGAAGTGTGGGCCGACAACGTGCCCGTGGCGTCGGTGAGCGTCAACCAGGAGGCGCGGTCGTGACGTTGTAACCGATCGCGCTGTCACTGGTATTGGCCAGGAGATAGTCCACGCTGTCGGGCGTGAACGGGCCTCCCTCGGGCCCCTCGGACGCCTGTTCGCCAATGGGCGTGACGGTCAGCCCGAGGACCGGGACGTGCATCACGATGCAGTGCATGGCCCCCGCGGCGGTGATGATCGACGCGGAATCAAGCTGCGTAATGGTCTTGCCCGGGAAGGCCGTCTGAAAGACGGACAGGGCCTGGGCGTCCTGGCTGGTATAAGATCCGCCGAAGCGCGAGATGAACACGCGGTCGTTGATGACCACTGCGTTGGTGTAGGTGTAGTGGGTGCCGCCGCCCCCGGTGCCGCCGGAGTTCCACCCCGGCGTGCGGTAGACGGTATAGCCGCGGGCGGCCAGGTCCGCCGCGGCGTTCTCGGTGATGTTGTACTCTACGGTGGCCCCCGACGGGTACTGCCCGATGATGACGGTGTGATCGTCGACCGGGAACATCCACATGTCGATGTGGTTGGTCGAGTCGTAAACGTCGCGAAACGGCGGGTAGATCGTGAGATCGAGGTTCTGATAGTCACGATACAGGTCCTTAATGTCTTGCTCCGTCCGGGACGGGTTTTCTTCGAGGATCAGCCCGGTCATGAAGGCCTCGCCGTTGGAGAACAGGTGGAAGTTGCCGCCGCCGTGGTAGAGCGGGATGTCATACTGGGTCTCGCCCCACAGCGTGCTGATGTAATCGTTGAGGGCGTCATCGTTAGGCCGTGGGCGGTTGTAGACGTGGTCGATGATGGCCCGGTCGGCGTCCTCGAAGATGAAGCGCGGGCCGTAGTCGCGTATCCACACCGTATCCGTGGTGCGTAGGATGAATACCACCTGGCTCATGTCCGCCCCGGAACTGCTCAGCGTGTTGTAGGCGGTGGTCTGCTCCAGCGTGGTGTCCACGACCACGTAAACGATGGCGTCGGGGTCGTTCGCGGTGATGCCGACCACCATGCTGGTCAGAAGGGTGGTGTAGCCCTCCCAGGCGATGAACAGGCCTTCCTGGTGCTCGTACTCCGCCGGGCAGCGGACTGTTCCGATCGGCGGCGTCCGCCCCAAGTAGTCCTCGCGCGTTACCGAGGGGAGCGGGAGGAGTTTCTCCTCTTCCGTCATGTACCTCGGCAGCGAGCTGGACTCATCGTCCAGGGCAGGCGGTGGCGCTTGCGCCGGTGCGGCGGCAATCGCCTGTCCTGCGAAACACATCGCCAACGATAGCACGAAAACAACCCCCAGCGCTCGTTGCATGGTCACGGCTCCTCCCGCGGGTATGAAGTCAGGCAGCCCCCTCCTCGCGGTTTGAAAAAGCAGGCCTCTATCCTCTCGCGCGGCCGACTGCCCGGCGCGCACTTCCATTATAGCAATGAGGGTGAGCCTATTGAAGCCGGAAGAAGGTCCGTGACAGATTAGGCGGCGTCTTCCACCTTGCCCCGGAGGGGGCAGAAGAAGCTAGCCCACGGCGCAAGCCGTGGGGACACGGTCCAGGATGCTCAGCCCAGCCCCGGATGGGGCGTAAGCCGTGGTCTTTCGCCCCATCCGGGGCTGGGACGTGCGCGGCCAACGACGCCCACGGCTCGCGCCGTGGGCTACCCCCTATCGCCCCATCCGGGGCTCGGCTCAGTCGCCTAAACTGTCACGGACCCGCTGGAAGAAGGGACATGCACTCGGAATTTTGAACTCGGAACTTTGAATTTTGAACTAAAAGCTTCTAACAAAATGAATCTGTGGGACAGGCTTTCTAGCCTGTCGTTGACCGGCTGGAAAGCCGGTCCCACATCTTTTTGTTAGACGCTCCAAGGACTTGTTCGCGCCAAGACCGTCCGAGAATCGTTGGCGGACCGTTCCTTAACGGTTCCCAAGACACGCGGGGTTCGAGCACGGCATCAGTCCGAAGGTGATGTCGCCTTTGGTGAGCTTGAACAGATCGGTCCGCTCGAAGGTCGCGCCGTTCCAGCAGTATCGCCGAAGCTGCTGTTGGTCGTCGGCGGCGGCGTAGATTTCCAACTTCCCGTCGCCGTCCAGGTCCGCCAAGGCTGTAGCATGTTCATAGCCGCTGGAATCGTCGTCGATCCGTTCGGCGGCCCACGTCTCGCCTTCGGGCCGGATGATCCAGATACCGGACCTGAAAGCCGAAGCGACCAACTCGGCCTTCCCGTCAGCGTCCACGTCACCCACGTGCAAGAAGCGACATTGCTTGTCGGGAAGGGTCGCGATCAGGGCGCCGGAAGCCTCCGCTCCGGTGAAGTGGTATTGCTTTATTTCGACATTCTCTTCAGCGCTGTTCGGAGGGCTGCGTTGCCCGAGTTGCACTTCGAGGACCGCATAGAGGTCGGCCCGGCCGATGTGGTGAACGTCGGCGACGAGCAACTCCTTGACATGGCGCGCGTCGAACTCCTCCACGACCTGACGGGAGAACTTCTCGCCGTCATGGCGGTACATGACCACCCAACCCGGCTGCGGTGTGCCATCGACCTTGTTGCGGGCGCTCGGTGTGGCGAAGATTTCGTTGCGGCCGTCGCCGTCCACGTCGCCGATCTCGATCTCGTGGACGAAGATGTTGGGCGCCCGGTCGATCTCCGTTATGTTCCAAGTGCCACCCGTTTCTTGCAGCACCGCAACGACCCCCTGGTCGTGCGTGGCGACCACGATCTCCGGTCGGCCGTCGCCGGTCACGTCGCCGACCTCGACGTCGCGAAACCGGTTGAAGTTCCCGCCGAAGTGGGCCTCCCACAGGAGGGTGCCCTTCCAGCCGTTGGCCGTGCGGTGCCAGACTTTAAGCATCGCGGGGCGCGGGGCCTTGTTGGCACTGATGGTGAGGATTCCAGGCGGCCCACCCGGCGGGTCAAACGCCATCGCCTTGTGGAACACGTTGCCATCGTGGTCTTCAAGCACCTCCGGCGTCCAACGGCCGCCGTCGGGGTAGACGAAGATGAGCTTGGCCGGACCGGGTATCGGCCGGGTTTTGCCATCGGCCGTCTTTTGCTCCACGAATTGGGCCTGGGCCAACAGCAGGGCCGCTTGTCGATCGGGCTCGCGTGTGGGTTGCGGCGGTTGGACGGCCTCGGCGTTCGAATTCGCGTCGGACGGCGGCGCCTTCTTCTCGCAGCCGACCGGCATGAGCGCGCCGACGCATGCGAGCACGAGAGATGACCTCATGGAGGGTATTCTGCCGCGTGCCATAGTGGTGCTGAGTTTTGCCGAAATCGGCGGCGATGGCAACCGCGTCACTTTCCGACGCAGAAGTTGGCGAACACCCGGCCGAGCAGGTCCTCGGTGGTCACCTCGCCGCAGATGGTGCCCAAAGCGTCGAGGGCTTCGCGAAGCTCGAACGCGATCAGGTCGGCGCGGTCGAGGGTCTGGCCGATCTCGCGGGTCTGGGCGATGGCCCGGTTGAGCGCGGCGGACGCAAAGGCCACCGCCTGTCGTTGACGGGCACTGAGCAAAACGGTGTGCTCCTCGCCGCCCCCGGCGTCGTCACCCAATTGGGCCCGCATGGCGAACTTCAACTCCGCCAAGCCGGCACCCGTCACGGTGCTCGTCGCAACGACCGGGCCGAGGCCGGCGCGGCGGAGTGCGGCCTGATGTGCGGACAGCTCGGCGGTATCAACCAAGTCGGACTTGTTCGCCGCGATGACCGCCGGCCGGCCGCGGTGGTGGCGCAGGATTTCGAGGGCGTCGTCCGGAGGAGGCGTCGAGATGTCGAGGACCAGGCACAGCAGCTCCACCTGCCGGGCCGTACCACGGGTCATGGCCTGGGCCAATTGCAGCAACTCGTCGTCGGTTTGGGTCAGGCCGGCCCCGTCGAGTAACAGGCAGTCCACCCCCGGCAGCGTTATCGGTGCGGTGAGGAGGTCGCGCGTCGTACCCTCGACCGCCGAACAGATCGCCCGGTCCGTGCCGGACAGGACGTTCATCAGACTGCTCTTGCCCGCGTTGGCCGGACCGATCAGCAGGATTGACGGCAGGACGTCGAACCGCTCGGCACGGTCCGCCTCGCGCGCCAGCGCGTCGAGTTCCACCCGCAGTGCCGTAAGCCTGTCACGCAATTCGGCGGGGGTGGTGAAGTCGATCCGCTCCTCGGCGAAGTCGATGTCCGCCTCGACCAGCGCGACCAGTTCGGCGAGTTTTTCCATCCAGGCCTCGACCTGTCGGGCCGGCGCCTGCTCGCGCAAGCGATGGGCGGCGCGTAGTTGGGCGTCCGAGCGGGCGCGGATGAGGGTCGACACCGCTTCGGCCTGACTCAGGCTCATGGCCCCGTTGAAGAAAGCCCGCGCGGTGAACTCACCCGGTTCCGCCGGGCGGGCACCGCGTTCAAGCGCCCGTTCGAGGAGCATGGCCAACACCGGCGGCGACCCGAGGGTGTGGAACTCGACCAGGTCCTGGCGCGTGTAGCTGCGCGGAGCGCGGAAGAGATAGAGGTCCGCGGGTAGGGTAGCGTCGTGCTCGATGCGGACCTCGCCATAGAACCTGCGGAAGCCCTTGCGTTGCGGTAGGGGTGTCGAGTCGTTGTCGGAGAAGAGCGCCGCGGCGATGGCGATGGCCTCGGGTCCGCTGACCCGGACGATGCCTCGCGGCCCAAAGCCGGGCGCTGAAGAGATCGCGGCGATGGTGTCATCGAGTATGTCGAACATCCGGCCACCTCCGCATTCCTGCGGCGGACTCCACCCCTGGCCAAAACCCTCCGCCCCATTCGGGGCGTTAGACCGCAGAAGCCCACCGTTCTTGTATCCGTCTGTGATCTATGGTGCAATTGACCCGTGGCGGACTAACCCGCTGTTCCATCCGGGTGAGAAACGGGGCCGCGTTTGAGAGCTCTTCTGGAGAAATTGATTGTCAGAAAAGACCTCACTCGCGAGGAAGCCGCGCGGGCGATGGGCTTCCTCATGTCCGGCCAGGCCCCCGAAGCCGTCATCGGCGCCTTCCTTGCGACGCTGGCGGCCAAGGGCGAAACCGTCGACGAGATCGTCGGCGCGGCGGAGGCCATGCGTGCGTGCGCGACGCCCATTCGGTGTGAGACGGAGTGCATCGACACGTGCGGGGCCGGCGGCGACGGCATTAGTACGTTTAACGTCTCGACCGCCGCCGCAATCATCGCCGCCGCCGCGGGCGCCACTGTCGCCAAACACGGCAACGTCACCAATACGCGGGTGAGCGGCAGTGCCGAGGTGCTCCAGGCCCTGGGCGTCAACATTCACTGTTCGCCGGCCGTGGTGGAACGAAGCCTGAGCCACGTGCGCCTCGGCTTCTTGTTCGCCCGCACTTTGCACCCGGCGATGCAACACGCCGCCGCGGCACGGCGCGCGTTGGGGGTGCGCACCATCTTCAACCTGCTGGGCCCCTTGACCAACCCGGCCCGCGTCAGACGGCAAGTGCTCGGCGTACCCCGGCCCGAGTTGACGGAGAAGATGGCAGAGGTGCTCCGGCGGCTCGGGGCGGTGCGGGTGATGGTCATCCACGGCTTGGATGGCTTGTGTGATCTGACCGTGACGGCCGAGACGCGGGTGACCGAACTCCACCGCGGGGCGATTCGGACCTGGCAGCTCAGGCCCGAGGACGTGGACCTCCCGCGGGCCACCTTGGAGCCTTTGATGGTGGCCTCGCCGCAGGAGAGTGCCGACGCCATCCGCCGCGTGCTCTCCGGTGAACCCGGGCCGCGACGCCATCACGCCCTGCTGAACGCGGCCGCGGCGTTGGTGGTAGCGGACCTGGCCGAGGACTTGCGGCACGGGCTGCAACTGGCCGCCGCCGCCATCGACGACGGCCGGGGGCGCGAAACCCTGCGACGCCTCATCGAGGTGACCCACGCGTGATCCGCTACCGATGTGACCAGTGCGGCTGCCTGATGACCGCCAATGATCCGCGGCGCTTCATCCTGAAGATGGAAATCTACGCTGCGGCGGCGCCGATCGAATTCAATCGAAACGATCTGGTCCAGGACCACACCGAAGAGATCGACCGCCTGGTCGAACAGCTCTCCGGGGCCGACCCCGACGAGATCGAGAACCAGACCTACCGCAGCCTACGTTTCGACCTCTGCCGCGAGTGCCAGCGGGAGTTTCTTAAGCGACCCTTGCGGGAGGCCTAGTGCTCCGACGCACCTTAACCTGCGGGTTTGGAGTTGATCACCCTTGTGTGCCACTGCCGTCTCGGCAGTGCCGATCGCAGGAGGCTCCCTGGAAAGCACTGCTCACAGAGCAGTGGCACACCCGGAACTTCAGTTGCGTTGGAACACTGGCGGTCCAGGAGGCGCTCACCCGGATCACGTGGCGTTGCTGGTGGCCATCGCCGCCTGAGCCGTGTAGCTGCGTTTGCCAGTGACCACGTGGGCGAAGCGTTGGCGAAACGCCTCCGGTTCCATCTTGGCGGCGGTGGCGAGCTTGGCGAGTCGCTCGGGATCCTCAAAATCATCCTGCTCCAGCCGGATCATGTACGCGCGGGCCACGATATAGCTGTAGGAATTGATGTCCACGGTGCGCACGCGGGTGCGATTCGTCGCCGGATCGATCATGTCCTCAAAGAACATGGGGACCAGGTTCCCGTTCTGGAGCGTGACCATGACGCCGTGGCGTCCGTCCGCCACGTTCTCGAGGATCAGTCGAATGGCCCCGTGGCCGAGATCGCGGCAATAGGCCATGTCGAACGGGATCGGGGGGGCGGAGCGCAACTCGTAGCCCATGGTCTCGGAGACGACGGCGACCTTGTCGCCGCGATCGGCGAAGCGCTTGGTCAATTCGTATTTGAGGATGTCATCGAGGGGCACTTCGGACAGTCGCGGCCAGCCCGCGGCGTCAGTCGGCACCTCCTTGCCCAGGATGCGGGAGAGTTCCGCTACGTCGCCGAGTTTGTGGGCCAGCCCCTCGGCGACCACGGCCACGCCGTCGCGCCGGCCCATCACCCTCCGCTTGAGCATCGCCCCCTCGATGACGTCCACGATGTCGGACACCGTAGTCCGCTCGGGGAACTCCTCAGGGATCAGCGTCAAGGTCGCCCCGGCGGCTTTGCCGACTCCCAGGGCCAGGAATCCCGCGTGGCGCCCCATGGTCACCACGATGTACCAGCGCCCGGTCGAGCGCGAGTCTTCCATCAGGTTGGCACACAGCGTCGCCCCGAGGTTGCGGGCCGTCCCGAAGCCGAAGGTCTGAATATCGCCCGGCAACGGCAGGTCGTTGTCGATGGTCTTGGGCACGTGGACCACGCAGATTCTTCCGGCCGACCACTGCGACACAAAGCGGGCACTGAGCGCCGTGTCGTCCCCCCGATGGTCAAGAGATGCGTCACGCCCATGTTCAGCAGGTTGTTGATCGTGGTGGAGACCTTCTTCTCGTCCGGGACGGCCTCGGTCGATTGGGTCAACTTGGACTCATCCAGCAGACTGGTCCGTGCCGTACGCAGGATAGAGCCACCCAGGAAGTGGATCCGGGCGACGTCCGAAATGCGCACGAGTTGGGTGTGCTTGGCTGGGTCGAAGGCGGGCGTCACCAGGTGCGAAAAGCCATCGTAGATGCCGTGTACCTCAAACCCTTCGTTGATCGCGCCGATGGCCGCGGCGCCGATAACCGCGTTGATCCCCGGGGCCGGTGCGCCGCCCACCAGGATGGCCAGATGTCTCTTGCTCATCCGCATTGCACTCCGCGAAGCGAGTCCGATACGCTCCAGCCTGGCCCCTTCGCCGATATATTTGAAACGCTCGGGCCGCTCGATGCAAGTTTACCACGCCCTTGGCCGGCGCGAGTCTCCGTACCTCTAGCCCAAAGGACCTGTGGGATCGGTTTCCAGCCTGTCGGATCGGCCAGAAAGGCGGTCCCCCATTTGAAGAGGCCTCCGGAACCGCGGCTGGAGTCGGGCCGGGCACGCTGCCGATAATGGAACGAACGGGATCAAAGTTCCCGGTCCGACTTACCCAAGGAGAATCTGGTGATGCAACGCAACTATTTGATGGGACTGTTGTTCCTCATGGCGCTCGCCGGGTTAACCGGCTGCCAGAGCGACGGCGGCGGTTCCGGCAGCGACAACAGCACCAACGACAACACGCCGGACAACGCGAACGACAATACCACGGGAAACGCCAACGACAACGGGGCCGAAAACGCAAACGACAACACGCCTGACAACACGAACGCCAACGACAACCCGGCCTCCGACGAATTGACGCCCGAACAGCAGGCGGCGATCGACGCAGTCGTCGCCGGGCTGGAGACCCTGGCCGAGGTCTTGGCGGGCCTCTCCGGGGTCACGGACTTGCCCGAGGGCAGTGGCACGATCGGCACGTGTCCGGTGATTACCTTCACACATGAAGGCAGTGTTACCACGGTCGTGTTCGACTTTGGTGAGGGCTGTCTGAATGAGCTATACGGGGACGTGCCTTACGCCGGCACGATCACTGGCACGTTCAATACCGACACCCGAGAGGCCACGCTCGTGCTGGACGAGTTTGCCATTGACGGTCAATCGATCAGTGGCTCGGTCACACTGGCCCGCACGGCCGATCCCGACGACGGCAACACCTGGGTCGGGACGGTGGACTTGACCAGCACCGAAACCGGATCCGTGGAGGGCACAGCCGTCGTGAGTTTCGACCTCGACACCGGGATCATCACCATCCCCGAAGCAACCATGACCATTACCGATCCATCGGACACCGCGTACGAAGTCAGCGTCGCCGACCTGGTGTTCGACCCGGCGGACAACGGCAACTATGTCCCCGAATCGGGCACGCTCTCCTTCGAGATGCCGAACGAAGAGGGCGGTCCGGACACGGTGACGGTGGTAATCACCTTCGACAGCCAATCCCCGGTGGACGGCACGGTACAAGTGGAGGTGGGCGGCGCGCCGCCGGTCGAGTACACGCTACCGGGCTTTGAGGACGTCGAATAAGGCGCCGACAAAAAGGGTGTGGGCCTTCGCCCTGCTCTCGGAGTAGGCGGCAGGTCGGGCTCTGCCCGACGCTCGGTTCCGGCGGACGAAGCCCGCCCTACGCTGCGGAGGCGGGACCCGTATCGGCATGCTCCCCCCCCCATACACCCTATTGGGCGTCGCCGGTCGTCACCAGGAGCGGGAACCAGAAGTTGAGCTTGCGGTGGCGGATATCGGTGAATCCCGCCGTAGCGAAATAGTCGCGCATCACCGTCCAGGGTGCGTGGTAGACGTGGCCCTCCACCCGCCCGATGACCAGGTCGAACATGATCCAGCCGATGATGTTGTCGCGGAACCCGTCGATCAGGATCAGCCGTCCCTGCGGCCGAAGTACACGACGCATCTCGTTGACGACGGCCTGCCGATGGGGGTAGTGGTGGAAGGAGTTCGAGCAGGTGACGAGGTCGAACGCCCCGTCGGCGAACGGCAGGTGTTCGCTGTCGCCGCTGGCGAAGCGGGCCCGCACGGTGGCGTTGGTCCGGGCGGTCTTGGCCGACGCTTCTCGGCACATGCCCTCGGCGTAGTCCAGGCCCACGACGCAGATCGGCCAGGGTGACGCCGCCAGCCAACCGGCCAACGTGCCCGTCCCGCACCCGATGTCGAGGAGACGGAACGGCCGGCGCTGCTCGGCGTACCACCGGGCGATTTCTTCCATCATGGCCAGGTAGGCGGGTCGGAACAGGAAGAAGTTCAGGAGCGACCGATCGTACGAGCCGGCCCACGCCTCGAACTGATGCTTCGCCCGGTCCTTGATGTCGGCAGAGGTCGGAGAGTTCATGGTTCTGCTGCGCCGGTCACAAACGGATAGGATAGTCGTTTTTGCGAGTGTGAACGACTCCCCGCGGCCTCATCCGATGGGCGAGCGTCTCGGTCTCGGCACAAACCACTGCGGGGAGCTCTTCGGTCGCAGTGGACGGACCGTTCATAACCTATTACGCGTAAATAGTTTAATGTTGACAAGATGAAGACGGGCGGGGCCCAAGGTATGGACCCTGAGCCTGCGTCCTGGCTGGCGCCAGTGCCGTGCAGCGTGGGGCGTCCGAGAGACCGGCCAGCCTCTCCCCACGTAAATCTGTCAAGTGGAATTGGAAAACTGTTGATTTATCGCGGGCGTCGGGTAAGTTATTGTCACGGCGAGGGTAAGCGCTCGATAAGGTTGCGGGGGTTGGGTCATCATGTTCGCTCCCATAGAAGAGGGAGGTTTGAACATGCACGGCGATCCGAGTTCGGCCAATGGCGAAGACCTGACACGGGTCCTGATTGTCGACGATCACCAGCTCTATCGGGAGGGGTTGCGTCTCCAGCTCAACGCGGAGCCGGATTTCCTCGTTGTGGGTGAGGCGGCCAACGCGGAGGAGGGGCTGTCGGAGGCCCTGCGCCACAAGCCGGAAATCCTCCTGATGGACATCGACATGCCGGGCGTGAGTTGCTTTGAGACCATGCGCCGCATCTACGAACAGTTGCCCGGAACCAGGGTCATCATCCTGAGCGGCCACCGGAATGACGAGCAGATCGGGGAGGCGATTCACACCCATGCCTGGGGCTATGCCCTCAAGGAGAAGGGATTCGACGACGTCCGGACGGCCATCCGTGAGGTGATGGCCGGCAAGATGTACTATGCTCAAGAGGTGCTCGAACGCATCCAGACCGCGGACGGGCAACTGCGCGTCAGTGAGCCTGCCGTGACCCTCCTGCACTCATTGACCCCACGTGAACGCGAGCTACTCGTGCTCCTGGGCCAGGGCTATAGCCTGAAGGAAGCCGGCCATGCCCTGCACGTCAGCTACAAGACGGTGGACAAGCACAAAGTCAACCTGATGAAGAAGCTCAACATTCACGACCGGGTTACCCTGGCCCGCTACGCCATTCGCGAGAAGATCGTCCAGCCGTAAACCAGAGTGGAAAAAGATGTCAGGAATCTTTTGCCGGAACGGCCCGAAGGGTGCTTCGCACAAAAGATTCCTGACACCTTTTTCAGTGCTTCGCACAAAAGATTCCTGACACCTTTTTCAGTGTCCCTGCGAAAACCGGGCCGGTGTAGGGTAGCGGGCGGCGTCTCGCCGGCCGGGGCGCGCGACGACCTGCGGGGATGCAGGCCGCGCGGTGGGCTGCGGGCGGAGGCCCCCTGGGGGCGGAGGGGGGGAACCGTGGAGG
>JAZDKM010000163.1:0-11711 GCA_043803085.1 Planctomycetota bacterium | reverse complement strand
CTTGAACGTGACCAAGAAGTCCACGTCGCTGTTCGGACGGAAATCGCCACGCAGTACGGAGCCGAAGACCGACAACTCCTCGACCTGGTACTTGCGACACAACTCGGCGATGGCTTCGATCGGCAACTCAGGGCTTCTGCGCACCACGAAGCACCTCCCCCATCATGATACCACACCGCAGGATGATCCCGGTAGGGAGCCGGGCCGATCCACTACCTCGTGGTTTAGGCTGGCTACCGCTCCTGCCCTGGCGACCGGCGCTGCACCCCCAACTACGGGTTCGGGCCGGTGAAATCCTGCAGGAGGATCAGGTAGTCGGCCAAATCGCAATCGCAGTCGCCGTCCAGGTCGCCGCGCAAGGTGCCGTCCGGTTGCAGGATGGCCCCCGGCGGCAGCGGATGCGGCGTGTAGTCGCACACGTCGTCGCCGTTGAGCACGCCATCGTCGTCGATGTCGGGGTCGCAGGCGTCGATCAGCCCGTCTTCGTCAAAGTCCGGCTCACAATCATCGGGGACGGTGTTTGTGTTGCAGTCGTTGTCGCATATTCCGCATCCATCGCTCGTGACCTCATCGACACAGGTACGATCCCACGCCACCGCGCAGCAGTACGGGTCGATCAAGCACACGCAAGCTTCGATGGTCGGTGAATCGCAACCGGGTTCAGGATGCGCTTCACAA
The DNA here is from genome assembly GCA_043803085.1 of Planctomycetota bacterium. Classification (GTDB taxonomy): domain Bacteria; phylum Planctomycetota; class Phycisphaerae; order UBA1845; family UBA1845; genus JAAEQG01. The sequence goes on along the minus strand of JAZDKM010000163.1, from coordinate 11,033 downwards.
CAGGTCGTCTCCGGGGGCAGGACGTCGCATTCATCAGGAACGCCGTTCGGCTGACAGTCCTGACTCGTGCCTGCTGCAATGTCGCACTCGTCGGGAATGCCGTTAGGCTGGCAGTCTGGGCTGGTGCCGGCGGTGATGTCGCAAGCATCGCCAGTACCATTGCTATTGCAATCGGCCTGGTCTGGGTTGGCGATCGTCGGGCAATTGTCAACAACGTCCGGCCACCCATCGCTGTCACCATCCGGGGGCGTGGACGGACAGAAATCGTATACGTTAAGCAGGTTATCTCCAGCCGGATATCCGGCACTGGTCGCGTCAGCCTGGATGAAGCGGATATACCAGGGCTGATCGGGCGGGAGCGCCTTCTGGCCGAGGATCACTCCCGTCAGATTCGGTCCATCATAGAGGGTTGCGGAGTCCGTTGCGGGGTCGATCAGGATGGACCAATCCGAGGCCTGCATGTCCGGCTGCACCCCGCGGAAGTACAAGTTTCGCCACGTCGGCCCGTCGATCCCGTGTTCTTCGTCGCCGAACCAGAAGACATCGCTGCCTCCCGGAATCGTCCCATCGCAGATCTGAACGGCGTACAGATCCACGTGGTAGGCACTCACTTCCGCGCCCCAACGGAAATCAATCGCGTAGTATCCGCCGTCATTGAAATCATCTTGCGTGCGAACCCAGGCCTCCGCACCGTACGAGAGGCCGGACGTCGGTCCCCAGACGCGGATACTCAGATACCCGTCTGAGCCAGGAATCTCTTGATGCGACCATTGCCAGCTTCCACCTGGAAATCCACGCTGCGCGCCGCCCAATGCCCAGAGACCCTCATCAATCTCGCCGTCCTCGAAATCGTCGCACCCCTCACACTCGTCGGGCACGCCGTTGGGCTGGCGGTCCGCGCTGGTTCCCGACGCGATGTCGCACTCGTCGGGCACGCCGTTCGTGTTGCAGTCCAGGCTGGTGCCAGCGGTGATGTCGTCGGCGTCGGGGACGCCGTTGGTGTTGCAGTCTGGAAGGACAGGAGCCTGCATGTAAGTGCATTGGTCGGAACCATCCCGTCTCTGGAAGAACAGAAGCCCGGCGTCTTGTGCAATGCGCCCCTGGCCTTCATTAACGGCGGTGTTAATCTCTGGGCCCAGGTTCGTGATCTGATCCCATTGCCCAAGTTGACTATTCCACGTGGCGGTGTATAGGTCTCGACCGCCATATCCCCCCGGTCTGGCCGATGAGACGATGACCAGCCTCGCGTCTGGGGAAATCCAACTCAGGATGTCATCGTAGGAGGAGTTAAGCTCCGCGACGGGTTCGGAGACGGTAAACTCGTCAGTAGCCGGGTTGTAGTAGGAGACGGCGATCTCGAAATTACCCCAATCGCCGTCGAAAGTCGTGCCCGTGAAAATTTGTTGACCGTTGAAAACCGGGCATGCCCCTCCGTACTGCGTGTTCACGTTGGGAACGAGTTCTCCTGCAGACCAACTGGTGCCGTCCCAGTGACAGCGGTAGATGTGTCCGACGCTCCCAGTGTAGTAGTACATGGTGTTGCCGTCCGGGCTGGGCCACGCTCCTGAAGCCTCGGGGCCGATGCCAATTTCCACCGGTGCGGTCCATGCCGCAGCCTGTGCATCCCAGGTCCTGCTGGCAATTCTGCGATTTGGGAAATAGCCTATCGTAACGAGCATGGAATGTCCGTCTACAGAAACCCAATTGAAGTCCTCATCCCCAGGGTTGGGGTTGGGAGATAGACCCGGCACGGGAACAGGTGGTCCGAAGACCAGGTTCGCCTGGGCGATGGTCGCCACCGACCAACCCAGAATCGCTGCCATTACGGCCTTTACCCTTGTGAATCGTGACATGATCGTGACCCTCCTTTTGCAATGTACGTGTTTTAGTGCATTAACCGACTCACGCGGTCGGTCAACTAACCCGTGGGAAATCCTACCCCCCCCCGCTTTCCGCAAGGCTTTTTTTGAAAAAGTGACACTGCAAAGACGCTGAAGCGGGTTGCCCGCGTTTCTGACCAGTGGGACCGGCTTTCCAGCCGGTCAATGGCCGACCCGTGCAAGGTCATGTAGCGTCGCCCCTTATAGGCGGCGCACCTGACGCTGGCCGTGCCCAAGTCCCGTAGGGACGGTTGAAACCCAATTGCGCGAGGGCTGCTTGGTGCACGATTCATTCGTCCCTACGGGACTGGAGAAATCCGGATGGTGATCCTGTTCCCAGCGTTGAAACGCTGGGCTATTCTCGAGTGTCCCTACGGGACATGTTGACGTTAGTGGGATGACCCACCCGGCAGCTTCCCCGACGATGACGACCTGGCTGTAGATGGCCCAGCGGAGGGCTTTGTCAGCTAGGAAATGATCGCGGTCTGTGCCCTGCGCGAACTCGAGAGCCTGTCGGACGGCTTCGGCGAGATCCAGCAATGAGGCCAGGTCACGCGACATACAGCATTTGCGCGCTCGAAAGGATCGCCTGCCGACGAATCCAGTTCGTGCTCTCTTCCAGGGGTGGGCGTTCGATAAGCTCGGCGGTGCGGCCGACGAGGCGGCTGAGTTCATCTTCCGCACGTACCAGGTCGAACAGGGTCCACCGGGCATGCGCTTCAAACGTGACGAGGAAATCCACGTCGCTGTCCGGCCGAAAGTCGTCGCGCAGCACCGAGCCAAAGACCTCCAAGCGCGCGCTCCTCCCACGCTTGCAGAAGTCGACGATGACATCGTACGGGAGATCGAGCCTCAGATGGTCGCCGCTCGGGTTGGTGTCCATAGCGCAAAGTGTACCGCGGAATCAGATTCCGTGGCAAACATACCGATGGGCTTTCTTCGGTTCCACGAGTTTGAGTAGGGTTGGCATGGCCCACCATCTAATGGTGGTGCGAGAAGGGATTCTCGCACCAGCGGTTCCCTGGAAAGCACTGCTCACAGAGCAGTGGCACACCCGAAATCGCTGGTGCGAGATTTCGCTGGTGCGAGATTCCCATCTCGCACCCATCTTCGCAGGAATCTTTTCCTGCACGCCTCCGGTCCTTTTGCGGGAATGGATTCCCGCGGATCGGGGTGCGAGAAAGGATTCTCGCACCAGCGGATTCTCGCACCAGCGGATTCTCGCACCAGCGGACTTCCTATCTTCCCAGCGGCAGCGTTTCCATTCGCCCGTTTTTGAACAGCGCCAGCTTCTCGATCCTGCAGCGCCGGGCCTGCGCTGCCGCCTCCTCCAGGCCGGCGCCGATATCCTGGACGGTATGCGCGTCCGAGCCCAGCACAATCGCCGTGCCGCCCAGTTCCGCGTAGCGCCGGACCACCGCCTCGCCGGGCATTGGCTCGCTCAGCCCTTGGCGGAGAGATGACGTATTGATCTCCGGAACCAGGTCACTCGCCAGACAACGGCGCAGGATGGCGTCCACCAGGTCTTCGTGGCCGAGGGGGTCGTCCGTCTGCAGAAAACGCTTGCTATACCGGCGGACCAGATCGAGATGGCTTAGGATGTGAAACGGGTTTCCGCCGGCGCGTTTCAAACGCACGCACATTTCGACGGCCTCGAGGACGCGGCCCAGGTAGGCCCGCGACATTTCTTCCACCGTCCGGCCCGCCCAACGGCGGCGATCGTGGATCGCCCCGTCCTCGAGCCAGTGGATGCTCAGCAGCACAGCGTCGAAGGTGTGCTGCCCGAGGAATTGGACGATGCGGTCCATGCGGTCCGGCTGGTAACAGACCTCGATCCCCTTGCCGATGTAAAGCTCTCGGCCGAACTCGTTACGCAGGGTGGCGAGGTCCGCCGCGTAGGCCTCGTCGTCGTACCGGCAGGTCGGCCAATCCTCCGGGTGGGTATCGTAGTGCTCAGTGAAGGTGAGTCCGCTCAGGCCGACTTTCAACGCGCGGAGCATGTTGTCGCGTGGGTCGGACGCGCAATCGAACGAGTGCCACGAGTGTAGATGTTGGTCATACAGGCCCATGCGTAAGCGGCGTGTGTACCGTGGCCCCGGGCGGTTGGCAATGAGGACGGCCTGCGGGAACGCAGGCGGGTCTGGCAAGAGAAAGTGGCGGACCCGTGCACGCAGGATGGTCCCCACGGGTCTGCCTCACCCCGCGGCTCCGTGATCCGCGGCGTGAGGCAGACCCATGCCACCCGCGCTAGCAGCCTGTGGTGAAAGTGGCCAAGAGCGGTGTGGCACGGGCATCTTGCCCGTGAAAACACAGGCTGGAAGCCTGTGCCACAACTTTTGCCACGGGCTGCTAGACGTGTACGGCTCATCGGGGACTGCCACAATCTATTGCCAGACCCACGCAGGCTGTTAGGACGCCGGTCACATACGTCACCGCGTAAGCGTCTCCCAGCGCTCGAAGAAGTCGGGGAAGGTCTTGCTCACGCAGCCGGGATCTTTGATGACCACGCCATCAAGCCGCAAGGAGGCCAGCGCAAAGCTCATCGCCATCCGGTGGTCGTCGTAGGTCTCGATCTGGGCGGGGACCACCCGGCCCGGCGGATGCACGACGAGGCCGTCGGGTTGGATCTCGACTACCGCCCCCATCCGGCCGAGTTCGCGGGCCAGGGCCGTCAGCCGGTCGGTTTCCTTGAGGCGCAGGTTGCCGACGTTGCGGAGGCGGGTAGGCCCCTCCGCGAAGAGTGCCACCACCGCCAGGGTCTGCACCATGTCGGGCATGCGGTTGAGATCGACGTCAATACCCCGCAACGGTTCGCCGGGCGGAGGACCATGGACGGTGAGGCGCTCCGGCGCCCGCTCGATGCGGCAGCCCATCTGTTCGAGAATATCCACGAAGCGCGCGTCCCCCTGGATGCTGGCGGTACCCAATCCCTCCACTGTGACCTGGCCTCCGGCGACGGCCGGCGCCGCCAGGAAATAGGAAGCATTCGAAGCGTCGGGTTCGATGGCGTAATCGCGGGCTTGGTAATACTGGGGGGCCGCCACGATGTAGCGCGCGCTCGCGTGGACCACGCGGGCTGAAGGCTGCGGCTCGGAGGTTTCGACCCGGTCCAGGGTCGCCACTCCGAAAGCGTCCATCACCGCCAGCGTCATGCGCACGTAAGGTTCGCTGACCAGCGGCCCCTCGACGGCCAACATCACGTCCGACCGGGCACCCGGGGCGGCCATGAGCAGCGCGCTGACCCACTGGCTCGACGGGGGCGAGTCGAAATAGACCTCGCCGCCTTTGAGCCCACGCGCGCACAGACGCAGCGGCGGGTAGCCTTCCTCGCCTAGATAGCTCACCGGGGTGCCCAGCGTGCGCAACGCCTCCACGAGGCCACCGATCGGCCGCTCGCGCATGCGGGCCGTCCCGTCCAGCACATACTCACCGAAGCCCAGCGCGCATAGGGCGGTGCAGAAGCGCATCGTTGTGCCGGAGTTGCCGCAGTCGAGTTCGGCTTCAGAGGCGGGGAGGTGGCCGGCGTAGCCCACGATGTCGATCGTACCCGCGTCAGGGTCGGTAGCCACCTGAAGGCCCAGCCGCCGGAGGGCGTCGAGCATGCGTTGGGTGTCATCGGCGAGGAGAGCGTCGGTCAAACGGCTCTTGCCGTGCGCCAGCGCGGCGATCATCAGAGCACGGTTGGTGATGCTCTTGGAGCCGGGCACGCGGACGACGGCGTCCAAGGGCCCGGAGGCGGGGCGTAACGTCAGGGCGCACATCGCACACAAGGTAACCCTGCCCGACACGGTGAGCAACGAGAACGGCTGGGGTGGCATGGCTTCACGCGGTTCGCCCCTGGCGGATCGCGGGTAGCCAGGTCTTGGATCATGGTGCATGCCTACCCGCGCGTGGCAAAAGCGGTGGCACAGGCTTCCAGCCTGTGTTTTCACGGGCAGGATGCCCGTGCCACACGGCCCTTGGTGACTTTCGCCACGGGCTGCTAGCCGCGCGTGCGGTCGCCCCGGCGTGAAGGCATGCCACCTGCTGCTCCCTTGCGAGACCGCTCCGCCCCGCGTAGAACCGCCGCCGGAGGTGCTTCCGGGATGTGGCGGTACAGGCCGACGACGTGGTCCGGCGGGATGTTCTTTATCGCCACCAAGGCGACCACCCGCGACGTACCCATCGAAACTCTGGCGGTACGGGACATGTTGCGTATCCCGCTGTGGGTCCCGGCCTGCAACGCCGACGGATACGGGACACTGATCGGTGGGGACGACCGCAGCGGCGCGGGCCGATCACCGGGGTCACCGCTGGAATTACTCGTGAAAGCCGGCGAGCGTGTGCACACCGGCCAACTGTTGGCACGTCCGGCGTCGGGTGCGCCTCAGTGGGCGCGGGTCTTCGCACCGCTCTCCGGTGTTGTCGGGGATTGCATCACCATCGAGAGCGCGTATGGGTTCCCCGTAGCGGCCCTGGAACTGGAGCCCGGCGAGGATGAGACGGAGGGCAGCACCGCGATGGTCGGTCCGGCGCAGGTCACGCCGGAGGAGCGGCTCGAGCGGCTGGCGCTGCTGGGCATCGGCTTTGACCCTGGCGGTCCCGCGGGTGCCGCCAGTCCGCCCGAGCGGATCATCATCGACGGGCTGGAGTCCGTCCCCTACGCCACGGCGCGCACGCGCACGCTCCTCGAGCACGCGCCGGACCTGATCGACGCGGCCTGCCGCACGGCGGAAGCCCTCGGGGTGAGCGAAGTCCACCTCGTGGCCGATCGCAGACTGGGTGACTTGGTGGGTTTGCTCCGGCGGCAGAGCCGTCACACCCCGATCAGGATCGTACCCTTGCCGAACAAATACCCGCAATGTCACCCGCGCCTGTTGTTCTCTGCGGTTACGGGACATGTGCTGCCGCCGGACCGGATGCCGCGCGATCTAGCAGCCCGTGGTGAAAGTGGCCAAGAGCGGTGTGGCACGGGCATCCAAGCGCCAGCGGAAACACCGGCTGGAAGCCTGTGCCACAACTCTTGCCACGGGCTGCTGGGGACCTGGATCATTGGGACCTGCGCGTTGGAGGATATCCATCACGCCTTGACTGGCGGCCGCCCGCCCGTTGCCCAGACGCTCACTGTGGCCGGCGATGCCGTCCAGCGCCCGGGCAACTACCGGGTCCCACTGGGCGCGCCGGTCGCGGCCGTCCTGCAGCGCGTCGGCCTGCGCCGAGCGCCCGCGTGCATCGTGCTCGGAAACGCCCTGGCCGGCGTGGCCGTCCGCTCGGCCGACGCCGTCATCGTCCGCGGCGTCGAAGGATTGTACGCCTGGTCGTCCGAGGCGCAGCCCGAGCGGGATCCGATCGGGTGCCTGCGTTGCGGGTTCTGTATCGAGGTCTGCCCGGCGGGCATCGACCCCGTGGGCGTGTTCAACGCGGTGGAACTGGGGCGCCGGGCGGAGGTGCCGCTATGGACCCCGCAGGCGTGCATAGACTGCGGGCTCTGTGATTACGTTTGTCCCGCCGCGCTTCCTTTGATGGAGGCGGTGCAATCCGCCCGCAGGTACGTCCAAGAAGGGCAGGGCGGATGACCGCGCCCGCGTTGCCCATCCCTGGTCTGTCCCGCCAGGGGCCATTGCACTGGCACAGTGGTTGGTCACCGGGCCACGTCACGCGCGCGTTTCTGCTGGCCACGGTGCCGATCGTCGCGGCCGGGCTGGTGCTGTTTGGAAGGGCCGCCGCCGGAGTGTTGTGCTGCTCCATCCTGGGGGCGGTGCTCGGCGAGCTGCTCGTATTCTATATCACCCCACAGGGGCCGCGTCGCAAGCTGGGGTTCGCGGCCCTGACGGGCATCTTGTTGGGCCTAACGCTGCCGGTGACAGTTCCTTGGCATATCCCGTTTTTGGGCGGGCTGGTCGCCGTAGCGGTGGGCCAGGGCCTGTTAGGCGGCTTCGGCAACTATCTCTGGCAGCCGGCGTTGGTCGGTTGGGCCGTGTTACACTTGGTGTTCGGCGCCCAATTGGCCCCGCGCACCTGGCCGGTCCTGGCCGCACATCGGCTCTGGTCCGGCTCGATTCAGGCGGCCGCAGAAGTTGCATACTACCGTGGGTACCAGTGGACCCGGCCGCCCTACGGAGTAGACGCTTGGGCGCTCCAGCGGCCCATCGATCTCCTGATCCTTAACTATGGATCGTCCCTGGGTGAAGGCGGGGTTTCGGAGGCGGGATGGCTGGAGTTGTTCCGCGATCGTTTGCCGCCGTGGCGCGATACTCTGTGGGGTACGGTGGGCGGCGGGATCGGAGAGACTTGTACTCTCGCTCTGGCATTGGGCGGGCTCTATCTGACGTACCGCGGGCTCCCGCGTTGGCGAGCGGTGACTGCCGCCCTTCTCACCGTGGCGATGTTGGCCGCCGTGCTGCCCATTCGGCTCGACGACCGGCTCCTCTGGCTGCCGGTGTTCTCCTTCCCGGAGCAATTCCCCGCCGGCCCCGCGTGGGTGTTGTTTCACCTGACTGGTGACGGGCTGCTGCTGAGTTGCCTGATCCTGGCGGCCGATCCGATGACGACACCGTTGATGCCGCGTGGGAACATTCTCTTCGGCGTGGGGGTGGGGGTGTTGACCATGACCGCCCGCTGGTTCGGTCTGACCCCGGGGAGCAGCTACTGGGCCATTCTGGCCATGAACGCGCTCGTCCCGGTGATCGACCGGTTCACACGGCGGCGTGGGCGGGGTGCTGCTTGGCGATGGCTCCTGCAAAGCCGACAGCCGCCTTGACGTTTCGGCTATTGCTCCTCGATCTCTTTGGTTTTCGCGGCGGTCAGGGAGTCGATCTGATCTTCGTGCTGCTTGGTGATCTTCTGAATCTTGTCTTTGGCTGCGTCGGCCTCATCTTCGGTCAAGAGGCCGTCTTTCTTCCGCGTGTCGAGGTGCTTATTGATGTCGCGACGGACGTTGCGGATCGCAATCTTCTGCTCCTCCGCCATCTTCTTGGCCTGCTGGACCATCTGCTTGCGGCGTTCGCCTGAGAGGGCCGGAATCGGCAGGCGGATGGATTTGCCGTCGGACTGCGGGGTGATACCGATGTCCGAAATGGCAATCCCCCGCTCGAGATCCTTCAGCGTGCTGGGATCGAACGGCTTGACCACCAATAAGGCAGGTTCCGGCGCGGTGATGCTGGCCAGCTCGCGCAGCTCCATGGTCCGGCCATAGGAGGGCACTTCGATCCGCAAGTGCTCGACCAGCCCGGGCGAGGCCCGCCCGGTCCGGACGCCCCGCAACTCCTGTTTGAAGTAGTCGACCACTTTGGCCATGCCGGCCTTGCACTCTTTTTCAAAATCCCCAGCCATCGCTGTTCCTCCGCATCCACACAAGGAAGTTTAGCACTGGACCGACCCCCGAACAACCCCTCGCTACCCGCGGGCGGGTATGGGCCCGGTCCTCCGTCGCCCCTGGCAGCCCGTGGCAAAAGTTGTGGCACAGGCTTCCAGCCTGTGTTTTCACGGGCAAGATGCCCGTGCCACACCGCTCTTGGCCACTTTCACCACAGGCTGCTGGGGGCTTCAGTCGCGTGTGGGGCCCTCCGGGTCCCCCATCTCCGGAAGCCGAGCGGGTGCGTGAGGCCCTAACGGAGCCAACTTCGGCGCCAGCAGCGGCTCGCGCCCCATCAGGTGCGCGAGGTGGTAGTTCAGCACGTCGAACGCCGCCTCCCAAGAAAAGGCAGGGCACCCACTTCCCGTCGGCTCCCGGATGAGGCTCAGCGCCCGCTGGTCCACCAACCGTTTCTCGGCGAACCCCGCCTCGCAATCGCGGCACAATAGCCCGCCCTCGAACGATGAGAACCACAATTCTCCGTGCGTGGTCGGCGGCCGGCGGCATGCCACGCACACCTCGAACTCCGGCCACGAACCGATCTGCCGCAGCAGCACCCGCTGGTACGCGACGATCGGCCCCAGCACCGCTTCCGCCCCGCACAATTGGTCGAGTGCGCTCAGGAGGCCGTCGTACAAGCTGGGATGCGGGTCCCAATCCGCCGTGAGGGCCGCGGTGATCTCGGCGGCGTACTGCCCGGCGTAGAGCCGGGCCAGCTTCTCGCGCAGCCCGGCCAACGCCCGCCGCGGCTTCCATTCGGTGAGGATGGCCAGCGCCTCCTGCCGCGGCTGCCGCACCGAAAGGACCATGTCGCCGACTTCCAGCAGGTCGATCCCCGTGGCAAAGCGGGTCTTGGTCGAGCGTTTGATGCCTTTAGCGATGGCCCGGACCTGGCCGTGCTCGCGGGCGAAGAACACCATCACTTGCGAGTGCTCGGCGAAGTCCAGCCGCCGCAGCGTCACCCCCACGTCCTGAATCAGGGCCATGCCCACATGATACGCGGTGCACGGTTGCCTGGCACTATGAGATGATCCCGATCATCGCGGGCACGAAGAAGTGGGCGCTGTCCAGCACGAACACGGGGTTGTCGTTGAAGTCGAGGATGCGGCCCTCGCGGCGAAGCATCACGATCTTGCCGCCGCCGGTCAGCCGCCCGGAGACGCGAATGTCCTTGTAGACGTTGATCAGGCCGTTGCTGGTAACCGACAACAGCGTGGCGTAGTCGAAGACGTCGGCCAAAGCGCCCGACTCGTCCGGGCAAGGCCCCGAGCGGTCTGGAAACGCCCCCGGTGCAATCGGGAACAGCCCCGAGCACCCCGCAACCATCCGCGGCAAGCCCGTGCAGGCCCCCGGACGGTCCGGGGAACCCCCCGGCCGCCCGGTTGCTTTCTCCCTTGGGGCTGGACATTCCCACGGGCTTGGCGGATAATGCCCCGCATCATTGGGGTCCCGGCGCGCCGGGACTGGATGGCGGCGGTTTCCGGCGTTTTCGATCCGAACCGCGAGCGCGAGCGAGCGGGCAGTGGCGAGGTGCATGTTGATGCGCCCATCCGGAGGAGCGGAAATGGGGGCGACGAAAGGCACTCGAAACCCAGGAGGTAGCTTGATGCGTGCGGCCGTGTTGCATCGCGGTGAGGACGGGTACTGGGTCGTCGAAGTGCCGTCGCTTCCGGGCTGTATCAGCCAGGGAAAGACGAAGCCCGAGGCGATGGACAACATTCGCGAGGCCATTGAGGGCTGGATCGAGACGGCCAGCGCCCATCATCAACCGATCCCGGATGAGGATTTCGAAACCCAGGTGGTGTGCGTGTGACACGACT
>JAZDKM010000162.1:0-13681 GCA_043803085.1 Planctomycetota bacterium | reverse complement strand
GTAGGCGGCGGTGATCCAGGTCTCGGTGCCGGTCCAGACGCGGACGCGGGCCGAGGTGATATCGTAGTCCCAGGTCTGGAACGAGACCGTGAAGGACTCGCCGTCGACCGGGCACATCGGGTCCCGGTCGTAAGTAGAATGGTGGGACACGCCGGACCACTCGACGTTGTTGTCGTGATTGGCGGCCGGCAAAAGAAGAGTCAAAGCCAATACGGGCAGGTAGGCGGTCATGGGTCTCGCTTCCTTCCAAATACCACTGAACTGGATCGGGTGAGCACTCCGACCCTGCGATGCATCCGCGAACCTTCAGTCTACAGGTTTTCGGTCGGAAATGCATCCCAAAATCTCCAGAATATTGCCCGTGGACGCTATTGCCGGTTAGAAATCCTGCTCCGGCGTTTGGAAACATCGACCTACAGCACTACCGTATGAAGTATGTTGTGGCTTGATGGTGCTGCAGATGCTTTCAAGGGGTCCGATTCTGTAGGAGAGTGAATTGTGGCTGCACGGCATTCGTTACGGCTTGGATCATGGGGCGTGCTGGCGGTGGTTTGGGCGTGTGGCTTGATGGCGGTCGCTTCCACCGAGGTGACGGATTTAGGCGGGAACCAGTACCGCGTGGCCTTTGCCTTTCAAGCCCCCGCCGGCACCAAGACCGTATGCTTGGCCGGGACCTTCAACGGGTGGGACCCACGGGCACACGCCATGCAGGGTCCGGATGAGCAGCACGTATTCCGCACCAGCCTAGTCCTGGGCCAGGGCCGCCACGAGTACAAGTTCGTGCTCGACGGCGAAACCTGGACCACCGACCCGGACAACCCGTACAAGACACCCGGATATCAAAACGCCATCCTGTTCCTCGGCATCGCTCCGCCGGTTGAACCCGGCCCAGCGACCACCCCTCCGGAGCCCGTCGAGATGGCCGCCGAAGTCGAACATCCCCCGCAACTCAGACAACTCCTCGAAAGGCTCGCGGACAGGGACAAGAAAGTGGACCCCGCGCCAACCCTGGAAAAGTGGTTCGCCGAACATCCCATGCCGTTGTTCACCGAGGGTTCGGTGACGTTCGTGTATACGGACGGAAAAGCCACCGAGGTCTCCGTGCAAATCGCCGGCCCCGGTTCACGGACTGGGTACGCTCTGCACCGTTTGACGCATCTGAGCCCGGACCGCGAGGGAGCGGAGCACACGCCCGCCGCGCTCTTCGTCGTGAGCCTGGAGCGCGCCAAGCTTCCCGAGCGGATGGCCTACACCTTCGAGGTCCAGAGGGACGGTCGCACCGAGACCCTTATCGACCCGCACGCCTGGAGCCTGACCAGCCGCTCGGGTCAGCCGGCGGCGCTGGCCGTCGAAGCATCGGACCGGCGCGGACGGATCGAGGTCATCCGCGACTTGAAGCCCTCCACGGGTGCCCTTCGATCGCGCGATGTCTATGTGTACCTTCCGCCAGGCTATGCTCGACAGACCGACCGCAGGTACTCGGTCCTCTACATGCACGACGGGCAGAACTGCTGGGACGATCCGGTGGAGCCCTTCGGTCACGGCGGCTGGTGTGTTAATCTGCATGCCGACCGTCTGATCAACGCGGGTACGGTCGCGCCTTTCATCGTCGTGGGCATCGCCAACACTCCGGACCGGATGAGCGAATACGGCCCCGGCCAGGGCATTCTTTCGGCGGCGGAACATTCCTACATTCGGCTCCTCAAGCAGGACGTCAAACCACTGATCGACCGGAAGTATCGGACGTTGCCCGACTCCCAGCATACCGCCCTGATGGGATCGAGCATGGGCGGGCTGATCTCGTTTCAGGCGGCCTTGCTCTGCCCCGACACGTTCGGGATGGGGGCCTGCCTGTCACCCGCCTTCGCCTACACGGAGGGCAGTGCGCAGCGGTACGCGGGTTTGGTGAAGAACGTGGGCAAGGTGCCCGTCCGCCTGTATCTCGACAGCGGCACCGCCGGCGCGTATCAGGACGGCGCTTCACATACTCGGGCCATAGCGGACCTGCTCCGCGAGACCGGCTGGACGGACGGCAAGGACCTGACGCACTTTGAGGACACCGGTGCGGACCACAACGAACAGGCCTGGCGCGCCCGCCTCGAGAAGCCTTTGCTCTTCCTGTTCGGCAGGTGACGTCGTGTGCCCTGCCCACCGCTTTGGGTGGGCATGGCGAAGACCCGGACCTGGCCACAAAGACGTAACCATGCCGCTCGCCGTAGGTCGGGCTCCGCCCGACATCTATTCTGCCGTGCCGACCCCGCCCCTATGTCGGGAGTCTCGGGCATGGTTCGCCTCGTTGCGAGAACGCGTGTCGGCCGATATGTTATCATTTCCATGGCGGGGTGGGAATGATCGGGCCGAACGACATAAGGATGGAATGATGCACACAAAGGGTCTCTGGAGCACGATGATGGTCTGGGGGTTGATGGGGTTGGTCGGCGGCGGCCTTCAAGGGCAGCCGGCTTCGGCCGCCGCGGACGAGCCACAGCTCAATGCGGCGGAAAAGGAATTTGCCGCTCTGCTGGCGGATTATGTCGCCAAGTTCAAGCAGCTGTGGATGCGGCAGACCCAAGCCTGGTGGGATGCCAGTCTCACCGGGACCGACGCGGACTTTCAACGGCGTAAGGACGCTGAGACCGCCCTGGTCGAGCTGCACAGCGATCGGACCGTCCTGGCCAAGCTGCAAGCGCTCCGCAGCGGCGGGCAGGTCAAGGAACCGCAACTCCGGCGCCAACTCGAACTTTTGTACCTCAGCTTTCTACCAGCCCAAGCCGACCCCGAGCTGCGCAAGAAGATCGTCGTGCTGGAGGCCGACGTCGAGCAAATCTTCAACACGCACCGTAGTCTCGTCGACGGCGTTCCCAAAACCGAAAACGACGTCCGCAAGACCCTCGCCGACACCGCCGACTCCGCCGTAGCCGAGAAGGTTTGGAAGGGCTACATGGCCGTCGGGGTCAAAGTCGAGGGCAAGCTCAAGGAGTTGGTCCGCCTGCGCAACCAATTGGCCCGGGAAATGGGCTTCTCCGACTACTTCGCCATGAGCCTCGCCTTGCAGGAGATTGACCAAACGCAGTTGCTCCGGCTGTTCGACGAACTGGACGAGCTGACCCGCCAACCCTTCGCTGAGATGAAGGCCGAGCTGGACCGGAAAATGGCCGCCCGCTTTGGGATTTCCGTCGCCGACCTGCGACCATGGCACTACAGTGATCTGTTCTTCCAGGAGGACCCGGACGCGAAGGAGGTCGGCCTGGACGAGATCTTCAAGCAACGCGACATCCTGGCTTTGGCCAAGACGTATTACGCCGGCGTCGGGCTGCCGGCCGAGGATGTTCTGGCCCGCAGCGACCTGTACGAGAAAGATGGCAAGTCGCCGCACGCCTTCTGTCACGACATGGACCGCGCGGGTGATATTCGTGTCCTGGCCAATCTGCAACCGAACACGAACTGGATGGACACCCTATTGCACGAGTTGGGCCACGGCGTCTACGACAAGTACATTTCCAATGGGTTACCGTTCGTCCTGCACGAGGCGGCCCATGGGATCACCACCGAAGGGATTGCCTTGATGTTCGGTGCCATGACGTTCAACGAGGAGTGGCTCCGCGACGTGGCGAAGGTCCCCGAGGATCAGGCGGCACGGATGGCCGCGGCCGCGCAGGAAACGCTACGCCATCAGAAGGTCATCTTCAGCCGCTGGGCGCAGGTGATGGTCCGCTTCGAGCAGGGCATGTACCACGATCCCGACCAGGACCTTGGCCGGCTGTGGTGGGACCTCAAGAAGCGCTACCAGCTACTCAATCCTCCCGACGACCCCTCCCGCCCGGATTATGGGGCCAAGATGCACATTGTCGCGGCGCCGGTTTACTACCAAAGCTACATGATGGGCGACCTGTTCGCCTCCCAAGTCCAGCATCATATCGCCCGGACCATCCTCAAGGTGGACAAACCGACGCGCACGGCGTTCGTCGGCCGCCCGGAGGTGGGTGAGTATCTCCGTACCAAGGTTTTCGGCCCCGGCAAGCTGCTGATGTGGGACGAGTTGACGCGCACCGCCACCGGGGAGCCCTTGTCCGCCAAGTACTTCGCCCAGATGTACGTCAATTAGGCGGTGGTGCTCTCTTCACCCCACCCCGAAGTCCGTATTCAGCCAGAGCACTTCGACGGTCGGATGATCGTCCAGCCAGGCGTACTCCCGGCGGAACCAGGCCTTGATCGCTTCGTCGATCAGGCCGGGGCTCTTGCGGTTGGGCGTGAACAAGTTGATGCAGCCGTAGGTGAAATGCTCAAGCAGAATATCCACGTCCCGACGAATCGTGTCATAGGTCTGTCCCTTGAAGCCGACCAACAGACAGACGGTGTCGGTCAGAGCGGCGACCTCCTGCGGCGAATCGAAGACCATGTTCTTATTCAGCACCCGGTTCCGCAGGTCGGCGTCGAAGGTTTCCACGCCGACCTTGATCCGGGTGGGCACGGCGAAGAAAGAGCGCACTTCGTCGAACCGGTGCCGGTACGCCCAAAACGATTCACAGATGAACTCGGTGATGCCCGTCTCGATGATCTTCCGGCGGATCAACTCCAGAACCGGCCCGGTCAGCTCCTGGATGCTGCCGGAGTTGACCACCTCCAGGCGGCCGAACTCTCCCGTCACTTTGGCCAACTCCTGTTCGGCGACGTTTTGGATGAGGCCCCGGTCCGTGGTGTTGTCGTCGATGTAGTCGCAGAAGGTGCAGCGACTCCAGAGGCACGGGAGCCCTTTGAGCAGCACGAGCTCACGTGGGATTTTGCGGGTGATGCGCGTGTACCGCTGCATGGGAAGGCTCATCGTAGTGCGTCTTCTCGGCGTGCTCCGGTCCGGATCACCTCCCACAGTTGGTCGAAGTCGTCCACCAGGTAGTCGGGGCGGGCGTTCTGCAAGTGCCCCCGGTCCTGGAACCCCCAGGTCACGGCGACGGAGGGCATCCCGGCCGCCCGGGCGGTCTCGATGTCCACGACCGAGTCCCCCACGATGAAAACGTCCGCCGGTTCGCGTCTCATCGCGTCGGCCAGGGCCAGCGCAGCAGCCGGGTGCGGCTTGATGGGCAGTCCCTCGTGGGCGCCCATGATCGCGGTCAAGGTCCACCGGTCCAACAGGTCATCGCAGATCAGCAGGGTGTAGAGGTGGGGCTTGTTGGACAGGATGGCCAGCAGTACGCCGGCCTCAGCGCAGCGCGTGAGGAAGCGCTCCGCCCCGTCGTATAGGCAGGTGTGGGCCAGGCAGTGCTCATCGTAGTGTTCCTTGAAGCGGCGCACGAGGAAAGCGATCAGCGCTTCGTCGGAGGTCTGGCCGGCGCGGGACATCAGGACGGCGAGCCCGTCGCCGACCAGGCCGCGGACCGTGTCAGGTCCGATCGGCTCGCGCTGCTGGCAATCGAGTGCGTAATTCACCGCGTTGGTGATGTCGTTCAGCGTGTCCGCCATGGTCCCGTCGAGGTCGAGAATGACCGCGGGAGTGTTTCCTCGTGCTGATCCGCTCATCGCCTGGAGCATTCGCTACTGCGCTACTGCGAAAACGAGACCGAGTCGGTCAGGCCGCGGACCTTGGCGAAGCTCTCTGGGGTACCGGCTTGCCGGACTGCGGCCAACTCTTTCAGGGCGGCATTGAGACCGTTGACATACTTCCTCCCTCGTCGGGTTCGACCGGGCTTCCTTAGGAACTTCGACGATAGCCCGGTATTCGTGGACAGCGGCGACACCACGAGTGCGCATGGCCCATGAACGATTGCCCGCAGCAATGATTTTACCCCTGACCCCAGTTCGAGCAAACTCGGACGCCTGAATCCAGAAGCGGTAGACCCGACTCAGGTGGCCTCCGCGGAACATTGCGCGGGCACGGGCCGTCAAACATAACTGCGGATTTCACAAGTAGTTACATATTTCGTGTCACAATCCGCCCCTCAACGGTATAATACGGAGTAGCTCGGCCGGCTGAGACAAACGGCGGGGCAGAGCCTAGTCGTGCAGCGGCGGACCGACTCGTGGCCGTCTCGCAACGGTCGAGACGGGGTTTGGGCCGTTCAGGTGCCAGAAGAGGCGCGGTTCTTAGTCCGTGGCGGGAAAGAAAGCACATTCGGGATAACCAGCTATGAGCAGTCAGCCCGCAGCCAGAACGAACCTCAACGGTGCCGCCACCGGGTACCTGGGGTTTGAGAAACCCCTGCTGCGCATCGAGAACGAGATCCTCACCCTGGAGAACGAGCAGAAAACGACCGGACGAGACCTGTCTTCCGACATCAAGGAGCTGCGCGCGCGGCTAACCAAGATGACCAAGCGGCTCTACGCCAACTTGACGGCGTGGGAGACCGTGCAAGTGGCGCGGCACCCGGCCCGCCCGCTGGTCACCGATTACGTCAAGCAGTTCGTCCGCGATTTCTGCGAATTGCACGGCGACCGCTGTTTCGGCGACGACCGGGCCATGCTGACCGGGTTCGGACGGATCGGTCCGTACAAGGTGGTGGTCATCGGACACAACAAGGGCAAGGACACCAACGAACGCATCGCGTGCAACTTCGGCTGCGCTCATCCGGAGGGCTACCGCAAGTCGTTGCGGATGATGAAGCTGGCCGAGAAGTTCGGCCTGCCCGTCGTCTGCCTGATTGATACCCAAGGGGCCTATCCGGGCATCGGGGCAGAGGAGCGTGGTATCTCGCGGGCCATCGCTGTGAACCTCATGGAGATGTCCCGGCTGCGCACGCCCATCGTCTGTGTGGTGATCGGCGAGGGCGGCAGCGGCGGGGCGCTGGGGATCGGCGTGGGCGACCGCGTGGCGATGTTCGAGCACGCGTTTTATTCCGTGATTTCACCGGAAGGGTGTGCGGCGATCCTGTGGCGTACCGGCGAGGAACGGGAGCGCGCCGCCGAGGCCCTCCGGCTCACCGCGAAAGAACTTAAGAAGCTGGAGCTGATCGATCACATCCTGCCCGAGCCGCTGGGCGGGGACCATCGCGACTCCAAGGCGGCCGCCGCGACCCTCGAAACCTACCTGGTGGATGTCCTTCGCGAACTGCGGCGGTTCAAGATCGATACGGTCCTGCGCAAGCGTTACGAGCGCATCCGCAGCCTGGGCAGCTTCTTCGAATCCGCCGGTGCCAGGGCCAAGGCGCGGGCCCGCGCGGCGCCCGCGGCCTCCGGCAGACGCGAGACGCGGTTGAGCCTCGAGCCCAGCACCGTCCCCGTCGTTTCGTAACCTTTCGGAGGGGAGCCGGTGTCGAGCAGGGTCTGGCAAGGAATTGTGGCAGCCCCGGTAGGGGCGTCAGAAGATAGCCCACGGCGCGAGCCGTGGGCGGCGAGGGGCGCAGGCAACCGAAGCCCCGGCAGGGGCGAAAGAAGGCGTGCCACGTACGTGTCGGATCCGTCCGGGCCATGCTTACGCCCCATCCGGGGCTGAGAACCACGCGCCGAAGCCATGGAGCTCGCGATCGAATCCTGTCCCCAAGTCCAAGGAGTTGAGCCATCCTGGCCACCCGGAGGAGTGGAACGTGAGTACGTCAGTCGCGCCCGCGCCGCTGCCGGAGACCCGGGGAATGCCGGCGACGGGCGGCTGGCGCCGTACGCTGGCCAGCATCGGAATTGTTCTGGCCGCCGTGGCTGTCAGCGCCGCACTCCGCATTCACACGGCGCTGACCGATCCGAACTTCGACTGCCACGATGCCCGGCCGATGCTGCGCAGCGACCCGGCCCTGCTGTACTACATCACGGAGCGCATTATCGAGGGGGGCGGCTTGCCCCCCGCCGACTTTCGCGCCGATCCGCGCGTCGAGTACCCCGACACCTGCGACCTCCCGGCCACGTTCACGGTCGGCCAGGAGTTCCTCGTGGCCTGGTCCTATCTCTTGCTCGATCGCCGTATTCCCCTCCATGTCCTGTGCATCTGGGCGATGGGCATTTGCGCGAGCCTCGCGGCCGTCGGCGTTTACGGGTCGGCCCTGGAGCTCACCCGCAGTGTGCGCTGGGCGGCGCTGGCCGTCACCGGGTACTTGGTCCTGCCGGCGAATTACCGCACGATCGGCTTCATCCTGATTCGCGAGGACCTCAGCGTGCCATGCCTGGCGCTGCACCTGTTCTTCGCGGTACGAGCGGCGCGGACGCGCCGGTGGCACGATTACGCACTGACCGCAGCCACGCTGATTCTGGCCGTCAGCACCTGGCATG
This sequence comes from Planctomycetota bacterium, assembly GCA_043803085.1. GTDB lineage: Bacteria > Planctomycetota > Phycisphaerae > UBA1845 > UBA1845 > JAAEQG01. Next base: position 5,494 of record JAZDKM010000162.1, on the reverse strand, counting down.
CGATGGCCTTCATCGTCGCGATCGAGGCCGCCTGCGTGTTCGCCTGGTACCTCCGCGCGGGACACAACCCACTGGCGGCGCGCTGGGCTTGGCTGATCCCGGCGCTTGCGATGCCGGCCAGTCTGACCGTGCCCGTTCTGCGCGGCCGATCGTTCCTCCTTTCGCTGCCCATGCTGTGCATGGCCGCCTTGCTCGTGGCGGCGGTGCTGGGAAGCGCGGGGCGGCGTTTGCGAGCGCTGTCCCGACCTGTCGCAGCCGTCGCGCTGGTCGTCGCGGTATTGGTACCCGTGGTGTTTGCCCCAGCAAGCGGCCAGTCGCACTACTCACACGTCTTCGCGCTGGTGAAGGAGAAGATCCTGCGGCTCGGCGTGCTCCCGGCCGACCCGACCACGATTCCGTTTGAGGTCCGCCTGCTTTGGGACGGACCGTTCGCCACGGCCGATGTCGGCACGATGCTCGGCGCCTTTGGCGTCACGATCGTGGTGCCGTTCATTGCGTGCGCGGTCGGGGGCCGCGGGTGGGTCGCGCCGCGCGGCAACCCGGTGGTTATGGTGCTCCTGGCATTCACCGTGGCGGCGACGGTTTCAGGCTACTTCGTCGCCCGGACGGTGGTTTTGGCCGGGCTGCTCATCCCCGTTGCCGGCGTCATTTTGCTGGGACAGTTACACCCGCCTCTGTTGCGGCTCCGCGTGGGCGCCATCGCGCTGATGGTGCAGGTTCTACTTTTCGGCTTGTGGCTGGGTCAGCACCGGATCACGTGGTACACCCCACCGTCGCGCAATGTTGAGTTGGCTCGGTTGATCGAATGGGTGGGGCAAAACGTCCCACCCACGGAACCCATCGCCGCCGATTTCGTGACCTCCCCCGCGCTCCTCGCGCACACGCGGAACCCGGTGCTGCTCCAGCCAAAGTACGAGACGACGCGCAGTCGGCGGCGCATCGAGGAATTCCTGATGACCTTCGCCCACGGCACGCCACACGACTTCCGGGCATTGGTGAAGCGCTACCAGTGCAAGTACGTGGTCATCGACCCGTTCTACCTATGGGACCATTTTCAATACGCCACCGGGACGCCGCGTGGCCGTGAAGGTCCGCCGACCCCGGGTACCGCGGCCGACGCGCTGTGCAGCCCACGTCCCCGCACGCGCCTGCCCGGCTTTCGGCTGCTGTACCCCAGCGAACCCGTCCCCGAACGAAGCTTGTATCGGGTCTACGCGATTGAGTAGCACGTCGCAGCGATCCGCGGCTCGCTCTCCGGCTGGGTCATGCTGAGCGAAAACGTGCAGAGTGGGAGGGGCGATGCCGGCGAAAAAAACCGCGCTCATTCAAAGAATGTTGCGGCCCGCCCCGGTCAAGCGGGTTTCACCAACACCGCCTTGGGCTGGGTCGGGCAGACCTTTTGGCATACCCCGCAGCCGACGCAGCCGCTGGCCGATACCTCGGGCGGGCCGGCGTCCACGAAATGGAGCGCCGCTGCCCCGATCGGGCATTCGTCCACGCACCGCGTGCAGGCCTCCCCCTGGGACCGCACGCAACGCTCGGCAGAGACGAGCGCCAGGCCCATGCGAATCTCGTAGGCCCGCTTCAGCGGTCGCAGGGCCCCACTGGGACACACCAGGGTGCATTTCAGCCCTTCGCAAACCAGGCAGGCCGCCAGATCGGGATCGATCCCGGGCGTCCCGTGGGCCGGGTGTCCCGGCATCTGGCGCAGTTGGATCGCATGGGCCGGGCAAACCTCCACACACGCCCCGCACCGATAACAGGTGTCCAGGAACTTGCTCTCTTCGATGGCCCCCGGGGCGCGCAGGAAAGGCCGCCACGCAGGTAGATCGACGTGGCCTTCCAGGTAGGCCGCAAGCGGGCGAATGACGCCCGCCAGAGCGTCGCGGAAGAATTGACGCCGGTGCGGGCCGGCCGGTCCGGCACTCATGCCTTGTCGCGCTCCGCCGGTTTCCGGCCCAGCTTTTCCACGTCAGCGCTCAACTTGCGGAGGCGTTTGTTAAACAACTCGAACATGGCGCGGGCCTCCTCACTCAGTCGGCTGCACGCTTCGCAATAGAAGCGCGTCGCCAGGCTCTTGGGCACCGGATAACGGTACTTCCGGTCGCAACAGCGGCAGACACGGTCCTGTAATTCGTCCGCATTCATGATTCGGTCCCGAATCCCAGCGGTTCCAGCCCCAGCGTTTCACGGAGACGGTTGTCCGCGTTCATCAACTGGTGAAATTGCGGCTGCGAGACCACCACGACTTTGCCGGTCCCCAAGAGCACGGCCCGGCCCGGCCGCAAGGCGGGAAAGTCAATCAACCGGTGCCGCGGCTCGCGGTCGTACGCGAGGACCAGCCGTTCGTCAAAACGCCAGCGGGGCAGTGCTCGGAAGGTGTATTCGTGGGCGGACGCCCAATCGTCGCCCTCCAGCGTGGCCGGGAGTGCGCCGCTGTTGGATTTTGCGAAGGTCGCCAGGCCATCGTAAAGCAGCCGCAGACCGCGGATCGAGCTGCGTTCGATGGCTTGATTGTCCCGGCGCCGCAGCCAGAGCTGCGCATAACGCCCGCCGACGAGGAGCAGCAGGCCGCCGAAAACCCATACCAGCACGGGGACTTGCGACCACCGCCCATCCATGCCTGCTATGTTCTCGCACAGGCGTGCCCGAGGCAAATCCGTGCGTGCCTGTGGACATCGGACTGAAGCGTAGGCGGGTGTAAGAAAGGATACGCAGCCTGAGTTTCGGGTGTGCCACTGCTCTGTGAGCAGTGCTTTCCAGGAAGACTCCTGCGACCGCACTGCCGAGACGGCAGTGGCACACGAGGGGGCTCGACTCCGAACCTGCAGGCTAAGGTGCGTTGGAGCACTGGGGTCAGCAGAGCGCGGCGTAGACCATCAGCGCCAGGAGGGCGATCTTTGCCTTTCGCCGAAAGAACCAGTACACCACGCGTAGCGTGAACAGTGCGGCGGTCATGGTGGCTTCCTCCCGACTCCTCCGCAGGAGCGCACCACCATCCCCTGGGGCAAATCCGCTTCCAGTGCCGCCCACGCCGATTGCACCTTATCGGGCGTACTAAGATCATGTTTCTCAGTAGGTTACAATCCAAAAGGCCGAGCTTCAAAATGGCGAAACTTTGACGGATTTCAGGGCATGTATCCACAACGCAACACAGCAGAGACCTGGTCGGGGAGGAGCGGAGGTGAAGTTCTTGTAAAAGCAAGACTCACGGTGAGCGTTCTTCTGGGTCACGAGCTTTTTGTCGCCTGGCGAAGATTCTGGTACAAAACCGCGTTTCGTGTACCAAGCAGCGGCAGGCGTTCTCCCCGGCCGATGAGGTGGTAAGACGCGGCGCGCGGAACGGCCTGTGGGGATGCAGGCACAGTTTAGCGAAGTAGCGGCCGGCGTCCTCGCCGGCCGATGAGGTGGTAATACGCGGCGGGCGGAACGGCCTGCGGGGACGCAGGCCGCTACAGCCTCGGAAGTGGGTGGCTCATGGCAATGGCATCGGCGTTGATGGACAAGATCGTCGCGCTGTGCAAGCGGCGCGGCTTCATCTTCCAATCAAGCGAAATCTACGGCGGGATCGGCGGATTCTGGGACTACGGCCCGCTGGGCACCGAACTCAAACGGAACGTCAAGGAGGCGTGGTGGAACGACATGGTCCGCAATCCTCCGCGCGGCCCCAACAGCCTCGAATAACAAATGGTCGGCGTCGACTGCTCCATCATCATGAACCCCAAGGTGTGGGAGGCCTCCGGGCACGTCACGGGCTTCAACGATCCGATGGTGGATGACCGAGAGACGAAGCAGAGGTTTCGAGCGGATCAGCTACAGGGCGTCCATTTCGAGCCACCCACGAACCTCGAAGTTGCCATGCGGCAGTTTGCAGCGAGATACAGGAAGGAACGCTATTCGGTCAGCATTCCGATTGCTACGATCATCGCAACAAGCGCTTCAGAGGCTGTAGCCATTGTCGAAGCAAATGAGAAGAAACTGCTGCGAGGCTATGAGCGAAGGGGAGCCTTCGAAGTTGATGATGACGGGACTTATTGCGCTCGATGCGTGAATCCTAATGGCGATGAAGGCTGGTTGGATGTGTACGGCGTATCGGTTGACAAGCTTCGCCGATTGCATGACAAGATACCTTCGCCATTCTCCGGCAAGACGGGTACGCTTACGGAGCCCCGCCAATTCAACCTGATGCTCGAAACGTATGTCGGTGCCATCAAGGACGACGACAGCAAGGCTTACCTCCGCCCCGAGACGGCCCAGGGCATTTTCGTGAATTTCCGCAACGTGTTGGACTCTACGCGGGTCAAGCTGCCGCTGGGGATCGCACAGATCGGCAAGAGCTTCCGCAACGAGATCAACCCGCGGAACTATACCTTCCGCTCGCGCGAGTTCGAGCAGTACGAGATCGAGTTCTTCTGCCATCCGTCCGAGGCGGCCATGTGGTACGAGTTCTGGCGGAACCTGCGGTACCAGTGGTACGTCGGGTTGGGCCTGCGGAGCGAGAAGCTCCGCCTGCGCGAGCATCAGGCGGAAGAGCTAGCGCACTATGCCAGGAGCTGCGCCGACGTCGAGTACGACTTTCCGTTCGGACTCAGCGAGTTGGAGGGCATCGCCAACCGGACCGACTTCGACCTCAAGGCCCATATCGAAAAGAGCGGCAAGGACCTTTCCTACTTCGACGACGAGCGGAAGGAGCGTTACGTCCCATACGTCATCGAGCCGTCCGGCGGGGTGGACCGCAGCGTGCTGGCCTTCATCACCGAGGCCTACACCTATGATGAAACGCGGGCCAGCCCGGAGTTCATGAAGTTCCACCCGCGGCTGGCGCCGATCAAGGCCGCGGTCTTTCCGCTGGTGGCCAAGGACGGTCTGCCGGAGATCGGCGAGCCGATCTACCGCGAGCTGCGCAAGCACTATCCCTGCCAGTACGACGCCAAGCAGTCCATCGGCAAGCGCTACGCGCGCATGGACGAGGCCGGCACGCCGTTCTGCTTCACCATCGACGGCCAAACCAAGGAGGACGGCACCCTCACCGTCCGCAACCGGGACGATGCTTCGCAAATCCGCATCGACAAGTCGCGCTGCCTGGAGTACTTGCGGGACCGGTTGCACATTTAGTTCCGAGTCCCGAAGCAGGAGGGCCCGTGCGACGGGAAATGGGTTCGTTCGGTTTTGGGGCGCCTGGTGCGATTCGATCCGATTCTGTACGTAACTATTGTTGTTTCAATGTCTTGCGCTCCTAGCGATCCTGTCCAAAAACAGGATAAAATGGGTTCGTTTGGTAATTTTACGTGTGCGCACATCCGCCGCGAGAAGGTACAAAAGACGGGTTCCTTATGAAGGTCCTACGTGTGTACGCATTGCGTTTCTCTCCCGTTGGGGGGAACCTCACGCGGGCTTAGCAGCCCGTGGTGAAAGTCTGTGGGACCGGCTTTCCAGCCGGTCAATGTCGCTTCTTGCCCCGAAGAAGACCGGCTGGAAAGCCGGTCCCACAGAC
>JAZDKM010000161.1:0-2964 GCA_043803085.1 Planctomycetota bacterium | reverse complement strand
AACAACGCCCGCTTGTGCGCCAGCACCAAATCCAAACAGCGGTAGAGCTTGTGGATCTCCGCCAAACCGAAGTCCCCGCCCAGCAGATCCGCCAACGCGCTCTGCTCGAACCAGGCCCGGTGCAACCGCCACTCGCTGCCGGGCGACAATAGTCGGTAGAGCACCAGCTCTTGCAACACCCGCGCCCAGGGCGTCCCCTTGCGGCTCGGCGGCAGCCGTTCGGCCCAAAAGCGGTCCAGCCCCAACTGCTGGTAAAGCTGACAGGCCAGCCAACACGCCCCCCACTGCCGCGGCCGCCGCACCGTCAGCTCCGCGAGCCGCAGCCGGACTACCTCCTGCTCATCGGCGAGGACGGCGCCGTCCTCCGGAAAGAGCGACAGCGTTCGCGGGCGCCGCTCGCCTTCCGTGAACACCTCCACCGTTCGCCGCCAGCGTCGCTCTTGCGCGTCGTTGATCTCGCCGAGATAGAGCACGTGGCGCTGCACCACGCGGTCACCGGCCAGCCGGCGGTTCTCCACCAGACTCCAGTACCGGTGCTCCTTGCCGTCCTTCTTTCTGGTGGTGCAGCGCAGAAACATGATGCGCCCATCGTAGGACGAGGCGCTCGCCTTTGAAAAGGGGGTAGGTCTGCACTACAGACCCTTGGCGTGACCTTTGGGGCAGATTCCCCAATAGTTACGGGACACGATAGAGCAAAAATTGTCGTAATCGGCCCCGAATCGGCTAAGTCGGGTTAGCCTGTCAATCATCTCTTTGATACCGTCGTCTAGTTGAGATAAGCGATATAACTGCATGCGCAAATGGAGGCGAGGAGGGCCGCGGGGATTTGCCCGAGGGTTTCAACGAGCGCTGCGAGCAACTCCTCCAGCGTCGTGAAGAGGCGGTTGCGGCACACCTGGCGCCGGAGCCATTGCCACAGCCGTTCCACCGGATTGAGTTCGGGTGAATAAGGCGGCAGGTAGATCAGTTGGATGTTGTCCGGGACGAGCAAGTCCTTGGAGACATGCCAGCCCGCCCGGTCGAGGATCAGCCAAACCTGATATCCCACGTTGGCCTTGGCCAGCTCGCTCAAATACAAATTCATCATGTCGGTGTTGACCCAGGGCAGGCAGAGATGGAAAGAGTCGCCGTCCACGGGCGCGACGGCGGAATAGACGTAGAAATTCTTGTAGCCGGGACAGACGAGGCGCTTGAGCCGCACGCCCTTGCGCCCGTACATGCGGCCCAGGACCGACTTCGTGCCGAAGCGGCCCTCATCAAAAAAGAACACCTTATGTTGGGCATCTTTCAGGAAGGCCGGGGCTTCCGCGGCGGTTTTTTTTTGAACTCCGCTTGCACCGCCGCGTCCGCCTTGGCGTGGGCGGGTCGGGGGACCTTCAACTTGAAGCCCAGCCGCTTCACGTGCCCGCGCAACGGCGTCTGCCCGATCCGCACCCCGCAGCGGTGCTCCAGTTCTTGGCGCAGCCGGGGGATGGTCCAGTGCACAAAGCGGCCCTCGCCGTCCTGCCCCGTCTCCAGCCACGCGGCGATCTGCTTCAGGTGGTCTGCGGCGAGCTTCGAGGGGTTGTGGCCCTTGGCCTTGTCGTACAGGCCCTCCAGCCCCTCGGCGCGGAAACGCTTGATCCAGCGGCTCACGCTGTCGCGCGCCACTCCGAGAAATGCGGCCACCTCGCCGATCGGCCATTCGTAGGCTTTGACTATCGCCACCAAGCGAAGGGCGATGCGTTGGTCTTTCAGCCGTTCCCATTCGTAGCGGGCTTTAGCCGCCAGCGCCTCGTCAATGATCGTCTTCGCCCTGCCCATGCCGCACCTCCCTTGAAAAGGATTTTTTCAAGGGAGATTCTATCACAATATATTGACTATTTCAAGTAGACGTTGGTATAAGTGGTGTTGTATTTGATCTTTGCGGGGATCTCGCGAGTCTTGCCTTAGATTGGCTGTCGCAAAGTTCCTTGGCCAAGAACAACACGAATTTGGTTTTCCAGCCAGTGTAGCCAGCGCATTTACTCTTGTCGAATTACGGCCGCCCTGAATGGGCGGCTTTTTTTATGCCGAGCATCTTCTACATTCTAATACAACAAAAAGGGGACACCCATTTATTAACTCAGCGGTGCGGCGGGCGATGACACCGGCCTTGTTTCGCCTCAATATCTTGTTCCTGGACTGGTTCATTCCTCATCATCAACAACACCGTCACGTAACAATCTGCGCCCCTCGAAGACGGTCAAGACTTCGATAGCCTCTGCTCGAACCCGATAGACGATTCGGTAGCGGCGAAGCAAAATCTCCCGGATTTCCGCCCGACCGAATTCAGGCGCCACGCGACCGGAGAACGGCATTGTGGCGGCGCGTTCGACGGCGGCGATCAGCCTGGAGACCCATTGTTCCGCGACGACGGGTTTGTCACGCGCGATGTAATCTCCGATGGCGCACAGGTCATCCCTGGCCCTTTCCGACCAGATGATGCTTCGCCGCCGGCCCGCCCGGCGCGGGCGGCTCGTCATTTGCCGGCCCCGCCGAACCGCTGGCGCATTTCCGCGACCACCTTGTCGTGCGGCACGGTGCGTCCCGCCGCGACGTCGGCCAACCCTTGCTCGACCGCCTGCACGAAGCGGATCTTTTCCATCAACTCGTCATAGGCCAGCGGCGAGACCACGACACCCGCGGCTTTTCCGTTCTGGGTGATAACCACCGTTTCGCCGCGTTGAATGCGTTGGAGCCATTCGGCGGCCTTGGCCTTGAATTCGCTCACCGGCACGATACTTTCCGAGACCCTTATTTCTTGCATGGCGCTACCTTATTCAGTTCTTAATAGAGTCTATATTCAGACCGTAAACAAGTCAATATAAAAACCATAAGAGTATGAGCAAATCATCTACGCGGCAAGCCATCGCGGACGAGGACCAGGCGGCGGGCGATGACACCGGCCTTGTTTCGCCTCAATATCTTGTTCCTGGACTGGTT
>JAZDKM010000160.1:0-2273 GCA_043803085.1 Planctomycetota bacterium | reverse complement strand
TCGTACGACTCGCCCTCATCGTTCCGTTCGCCGCGCTGCTTTTCGCGGCGTGCGAGGACAACCCCGCAGGCCCCGGTGCGCTGGCGACTATCGCCGTCACCCCCAACCCCGCCACCCTGGCCATCAACGGCACGCAGCAGTTCACGGCCGTGGGCAAGGACGCCGGCGGCAACGTCGTCGCGATCACGCCCACCTGGTCGGTCGTGGCGAGTGGCGGGGCCATCAAAACCACAGGGATGTTCACCGCGGGTACAGTGCCCGGAACGTTCACCAATACGGTTAAAGCAACCAGCGGGAGCATCTCGGGTACCGCGACGGTCACGGTGACCACCGGGTCACTGGCGACGATCGCCGTCACCCCCAACCCCGCCATCCTGCCGGCCAACGCGCCGCAGCAGTTCACGGCCGTGGGCAACGACGCCGGCGGCAACGTCGTCGCGATCGCACCCACCTGGTCGGTCGTGGCGGGTGGTGGCGCCATCAGCAACACCGGTCTGTTCACCGCGGGCGCGGTGGCCGGAACGTTCACCAATACGGTTAAAGCAACCAGCGGGAGCATCTCGGGTACCGCGACGGTCACTGTCAATGTGTCCACCGGTGGTCCGGCGCCAGTGGTTCTTGGAGCGGCTGCCAACTACGTGATTCTGGCAAAATCCGCGATCTCAAACGTTCCCACTTCCGCGATTACGGGGAATCTTGGATTGAGTCCAGCCGCCGCGAGTTTCATCACTGGATTTGCACTAAACCTTCCCGCAGGCGGGGCATTTTCGACATCGGCTCAGGTGACCGGGAACGTCTACGCATCCGACTATGCGGTTCCAACTCCAGCGGACCTGACCACGGCGATCGGCGACATGCAAACCGCGTACGTCGATGCCGCCGGACGACCAACGCCTGATTACACTGAACTGGCTTCTGGGAGTATTGGCGGGCTGACTCTCCCCGCCGGCCTCTACAAATGGTCGAACACCGTTACCATCTCGTCGGATGTCACGCTCAATGGAAACGCAACCGATGTCTGGATCTTCCAGATAGCGGGAGGTATTACCCAGGCGTCTGCCACGAATGTTATCCTGACCGGTGGCGCACTGGCCAAGAACATTTTCTGGCAGTCCTTCGGTGTTGTGAGCATTGGAACGACCGCGCACATGGAGGGTCAGGTCCTGGCACAAACGTCGATCACGCTGGCCACCGGCGCATCGGCGAACGGCAGACTGTTGGCCCAGACGGCGGTCACGCTGGCCGGTAACACGGTTGTACAACAATAGCAGCACGATGGTAGAACCCTGCTCGCAGGCATGCAGTGGATGATCATGATGTAGAGCAGCAAGAAGAGGCCGTCGCGAGACGGCCTCTTTCTTTGACCTCGGCCGGAGTCCGGCCCCGGCTCGGTGGTCCCCCTGTGTCTCGCCTTGAAGGACCAGTTCGTTCGAGTGACTGATCCGGATTGGTTCCTACCGCATCGGGCTGTGACTCGTCTTTCACCCCGTTGAGCGATACCTGCCGAAAGTCCTCTGAACTATACCTCCTTGTCAGAATCTCTCTCTTACCGCTCTTGTGGAGGACTCATGGCGAAAACCCTACTCAGCGGAATGCTCGGGCTCGGCCTCGTGGAGGCGAGCAGACGAGCCGCCCAAGTGGGCTTGAGCATCTACCGGAATCCGGTGGGCCTCACCCGCACGGTGATGGTGGCCGCGGCTCCAGTGGCACAGCGGCCTGATTCGGTCAGTGCCTCCGAGACGCGGCGTCTCCACGCCGTCGCGGTCAACTACCAGGCACTGATCGCCGATCCATATCTCGCGGCGCCGAAACAGTAGTAGAAGGCACGCCGAGAAGATGCGCCGGGTGCGGGAGACCGCGCCCGGCCCTTCTCGGAGGTTGGCTCATCCAGCAGAACCCAAGGAAATCCACACATGTACACGCAGAATCTTCCAACCAGACTTGCCGCGGGATTCCTCGTCACGTTCGCGCTGCTTTCCGCGGCGTGCAGCGACCCCACCTCCCAGATCGACTCAGCCCCGCTCCTCTCCAGCTCGGGCAACGACCACTCGGCCGGGGCGTCGAATGTCGCGGTGCTCGCCAACGCGGGGGTGACCTGCACCGACGGGGCCATCACCGGAGACGCGGGCACCTTCCTCGCCACCCCCACCGGCTCGGTCACCCTGACCAGTTGCCCCATTACGGGGACGGTTCGGGTGGGGGATGGGGTCGCCACGCAGGCGTTCAATGACTTCCTCAGCACGTACGCGGCGCTCGCGCCCCAGCCGGGGGAC
>JAZDKM010000159.1:0-3306 GCA_043803085.1 Planctomycetota bacterium | reverse complement strand
AGCCGGATATCGGCGGAGTGCGACTCCACCCACCGCCGTACGGCCGCCGACCGATGAACCGGATGACGATCCACGATCAGAAACACCTTCCGCCGACTGTGCCGCACCAGTCGCCGCAGAAACCGAATCCCCACCGGCGCCGTGAACCGCTCCTTGAAGACCATGAACGCCAGCCGCCCGCGATTGGTCACCGTCGAGATCATGTTGCCGCCGAAGCGCCGGCCCGTACCCCGAATCACTGGCGTGCGCCCGCGACGGCCGTAACTCCGCCCCGCCGATTGATCGCTCCGCATCCCCCTCTCGTCGCCCCAATGAATCTCGGCCTTTTCGCGCTGGGCCCGACGCCGAATCGCCGGGTATTCCTCCCGCAACCAGCGCTTTACCGCCGCCGGGTTCTGCTCATAGGCCCGACGCAGCGGCTTCTGCGGCGTCAGACCCCAGTGGGCCAGATACCGTCCCACCGTCCACACCGACACCTCGATATCGAACCGCTCGCTCAACAACTGCCGCACCGCTTGGCGAGTCCACAGGGCAAACGGCAGTCGCAACTGGTCCGGGCAGCCTCCCTCGATCAGTCGAACGACATTCGCCGCCTGCCGCCCTACCAGCCGCGACGTCCGCGGCCGACCCCGCGGCTGGGACTTCAAGGCCCGCACTCCGCCCCGCGCGACCTTGCCCAGCCAAGTATTGATCGAGGTCCGCGAAACTCCGAACATTCGCGCCGCCTCGCTCTGACGCACACCCCTCTCCACCGCCCGCACCACGCGCCGACGCAACTCTTCCTGGGCCGCGGGAGACAATCGACGGGTATCAGGGTCCTTCATACCTACAGTTTACCACACAATCACCCAAATGTCCAATATTATATGCTCCGGTTAGTCCCAGAATAAGCGATCTCGGTTTGGCTTTCGAGGGTCGGCGGGCAAGTTGAGCAGGACTGGGCGCGCGGGATGATGATGTGGTGTGCCAGGGGGGATGGGTGGCCCTGGCGACTGGCCGTACAGACTCAGAAACGGCGTATTTGAGCGCACCCTCGGCGCCGGCGTCGGGACTTGTGCACCAGACGATCATTGGTTGGTCAGAGGCGTCCATTGGTTCAGGTGGTCGTCTACTGAAACACGAACGACGGTAGGCGCTGAAACTCAAAGGACTGGAGTCGTTGCGCAGCAATGAGCAGGTGCTCTACGAAGCGGTGACCTCCGGCCAGATACACTTGGGCCCGTCGCGCCTCGCGGGTAATTCGGGCGGCGACATACACGAAAGCCTGGCGGAACCACTTCCACTCCCAGCGGGTGGTCTCCTTGGGCAAGGCCAATAGCGACAGCCAGGTCCGCAGGCACCAGGCCAGTTGACCGGCCAAGAGGAAGGCGCTGTTGGCCAGGAGTTCCCCGGTGGGCATTCGCAAGGCGGCGATACCATTCTTGAACTGCTCGATGATGTTCTCCTGGTCGCAGCGGCCGTAGGCGAAGCAGATGACTTCGCCGGCGTTCATCTCCGCGGGCGGGATATCGGTGATGACGAAGCGGTGGCGATACTCGCTGAAGAGATACTCCGGTCCTTGGTGGGTTTCCACCTCCTGCTGTTTGACCACCACGCGATAGGTGTTGCCGACCACCTCCTCGCCGAGGGTCGTCCCGCCGGGCGGAATGGGGTAGTCGAACTGGGCCACCCACTGCTTGACCGTGGAAAGAGTCTCATAGCCGCGCTGCCGGGCGCGGAGGGGGCGATAGTGCCGACGTTTGCGGCGCCGCTTCTTCTCCGCCGCGGCCCGAGCGACGTGATCGGGGCGATGAGCGGAGAAGGGCCTCCACGCGGAAAGGGGCAATGAATAAGCCTTTTCCTGCAACCCGGCGTAGCCGTCCATGCACAGGGCGAAGTGGGCATCGTGCCGGGCGCAGGCGGCCAGGATGCCCTTCTGATAGAACTTGCTGTCGCCGCGGACATAGACCGTGTCGAAGTGCCGCTGGACCATCGGCAGGACTTCGAGCAACGCCACGGCGGCGCCGTCGGCGCTGGCGGCATTGCCGGAGCGATTGATGGTTCGCAAGGGTTCGTTGGTTTCCATCAACGTGATCAGCAGAGGGTGATAGGACCATTGGCCGTTGTAGGAAAAGTCCGCCCCTTGCTTGCACTCGCCGTAGACCGGCTTGATGGTGGAGTCCAGGTCGATGGTGGCTACGCGCCGGCGCGAGCGGGGCAGTTGGCTCCAGACTTTTTCGCGGGCCTGGTCGATGACATGTTGGATGGCTTCCAGGTGTGCCGGCTGGAAGCGGCGGAGGAAATCGCCGGCGGTGGAGGGATCGGGGATGCGACAGGCTCCCAGCAGGCATTTGAGGGCGTCACTGTGCTGGAGATTGCTGATATCCTCGATGCAGGTGCCGCCGACATACTGGTTGTACACGTGGGTGAGGAAATGGTCGGACTCGAAGTAGGGCAGCTTCAGCTTGAGCAACGGGATAGCCCGGTTGATCTCGCGGTCGAGTTGCAGGCGCATGGCCAAGTCATGGGCCAGGGCGAGACCGCCGTAGGGCGTGGTCTGGCCGCGCTGTTGGACGTGCAGGCGGACTTGACGGTTACGGAAGACCGGCCGATAGGCGGAGTCCTCCGGCCAGAGCAAAGGCTGAATCTGGTGTCGCTGAACTCTTCGGGTTCGGGGTCGCCGACGAACTCTTCGGGTTCGCGGTCGGGGTCGCCGCGTTCGGGTTCGCGGGCGCCGACGAATTCTTCGGGTTCGCGAGCGATGCGAAGTGCGGGAAGTTCGGGACGCTTGCGGATCACGGCGAGTTCGGGTAGATTGCTTCACCTGAAAAGGCCTCCTTGCCACGCGCTACTGTCGTCGCCAAAACCACAGTATACCGCGGAGCAAAGGCCTTTTCTTATGTGCGCAGCGAACGGAGATCGCTTATTCTAGGACTAGGTGGGGCGCACCAGAGGCTAGGCACTGAGAAGCGGTTTCTGGACATATCCAATCGGATTGACGAATCGGCAATAACGACCGAGGAGAAATTGCGGGTGACATGGGGCAGCTATCATGCTTAACACGGAGTTCACGCCGCACTCAAAGTAGGTCCCTATCCGGCCCCTGGCGATATATGGGCGAATCGCCTGAGGCCGACCATACGTGAAGGGCAAACGACTCGGTAGGCGCATCCGCGCCACGGATAATGAGGTAGCGAGTATGCTGAAATCAAGGTTTCTACGCGGCTTCGACATCGCGAGCGAAGAGGGCAACCACTTTAGACGCGGTTTGGAAGCGATCTCACAGCTGTCTCAAACCATCTTGATCAGGCTGGCAAATGGAATACC
>JAZDKM010000158.1:0-18605 GCA_043803085.1 Planctomycetota bacterium | reverse complement strand
CTGGAACCGCGCCGCCATCTCCGCCGGGAGGGTCTCGGGTGGCGGAGGCATGCCTGCCAGGGCTGCCGCCATCCGCGGCGGCAGTGCGTCCGAAAGCCCGGACACATGCCCGACCCATTGGGCCTGATGCACGACTTCACCGGTCCCTGCGTTGACCAGACGGGCACTGACCGTTACTACTCCTGCGTCATCCCGATACTCGCCGAGAATCACCACTGCAACGCCGGCGAGGGGCACCGGTTTGCCCGCCGCGAGGCCGGCGGCCTTCAAATCCGCTTCCCGCAGAAGCTCCTTGAGCCGGGCACGTTCCATCAGACGCCACGCCCCGGTCCGCTCCACTGCAGGGTATAGCGCCTGCTGGATGACGCCGGCCAGATAGGCCGACCCCGGCCGCCCGCTCAGGTTCTCAAAGGGGAGCACGGCGCACATGGGCACTGCGGAAGGCGGTCCCGCCTGGGCCGGCATGGCGAGCCCGACGAGAAAGACCCACGCCAGCCGGGTGTCACTACCCAGTAGTCGGGTAAATGGCATCCGCAGAGTAGGTCGGGCTTCGCCCGCCGAAACCAGGTGTCGGGCAGAGCCCGGCCTGCTGTCTAGTCGTGCCACTTTCCTGCCCACGGATATGAGCATAGCCGTCGAGGTCATCCCTGCCAAATCATGCTGACTCAACGTCGAGCCGCGAGAAACGAAGAGACATCGGCCGGTGACACCACCACTTGTTGATCGAGATAGCCGCCGATCTGGACGCACAATTCAAAAAGCTGGGTTAATTGATGGAACACCTCGTCGAGGTACTCCCCGTCGGCGTGTACCCACAAACGCGCCAGCTTGCCCGACCGGAAGTAAGCAGTGAGGTGCCCGAGATGCACTTTGAGGCATCGCCCCGACAGCGCCGGTTCTGTGGCGTAGTAATAGCGCAGCCCGTTTTGCCGGGCCCAGGCAATGACCTGTTCGTCTTCAGAGTCAGCAGATGCGGCCCACGTTCGTTTTTGCGGGTATTCCACCTTCCGACCCCCCGCGGTCCATGCGGGACGGACCGAGCGGCACGCTCCCCGCTTCCCGATGGCATAAGACCGGCACCGGTCCCGGGCGGCCTGCTCAACCGCGGTGAGTCGAGATAAAAGTAGCATCGGGGAGGCATCCTTTCCTCTCCGATGCTGCTCGTTCTTGACGGGGCACATTCTGTTGGCCACGGTCCCGCCAATCAATACGAGCCAAGGCGCGGTTGTGTAGGAAACAGACGCACCGACCTCCCTGTCGACACACGGGGATAGGCTCTGTATTCAACCGGCGGTGGGGCCACACCCTAGCCGCCGATACGTCCTTCGCTGCTGGACCGGTATGCCGTCGTGTGGTTTGCTTCGTCGGGTTGCGACCGCCTCCGCTGCATCGCGCCCCGTCGCAACGCCAGAAAGCCATACCGTCCCCTTCCTCAGCCGCTGCCGCGTATGAGTCGAGTCAGGCGTTATCCTCTTTAGCTAGGCACCGGCGATAGCACCCAGAGTCAGGTGTTCGCTCGCAATCGCCGGCTTCCCAATCGGTGTCCCAAGTGCCGGGACACTACGGAGTGGAAGCGTCTCACACTCCGTAATCTTACACCAGATTATCGGCTGAACAATCGGGAATCTTCCCTACATTACCAGACCACTACATACCGATCATTTCAGATTGCCATCGGAATACAAGATATAGGACGCATGGCCTTTCAAGATACTACCCGATGGGTAATAAGGATAATGCCCCATTTCGCGTTTTTTCCGATTGGTGGCCGATTCTTTCCCGCCTCTTATGCGGGCGTTAAAATGGGAGGTCTGCCCTCGGTACACGAGACATTCCATGGCAGGTGGCGTACGCGGTCCGTTCCAGAGGCATGTTCAGCAGGGCCGCTAGCAGCCCGTGGTGAAAGTGGCCAAGAGCGGTGTGGCACGGGCATCTTGCCCGTGGAAACACAGGCTGGAAGCCTGTGCCACAACTTCTGCCACGGGCGGCCAGACCCAAGGCCCGCGCTCCCCGATGGACTCTGCCCGCCCCGACCGCCTGGTGCGCTTGCCTCGGACGGCGGTTGCGGACCTCCCCGCACCGTGGGCAGATCTCAGCCAACCTCTTGCTTGACGAGACATTTACGACGCACCTATGATGTGCGGCGCCCTACGGGGTCAGTCTGCCGCAAAAGGAGGCCCGGGATGGGTCGGCTATTCAACGTTTCCCCTGGTTACCGATGGCTTGTGCTGGTTGCCGCCGCCGCGAGCCTCATGGTTTACGCGGCGTGTCAGACGGCTTCACGGCCGGCACAAGTGGCCGGCCCGGCGGTCACCGGCAACCGGCCCGCCACCATCGCCATCACCGATCCGACGGCCAACCGCACGATCAACCAAGGGGATACCTTTGCGATCACCTGGACGGACCAGGACCAGGATTCGGCGGCGCTGATTTCGTTCGCCCTGGTGAACACGGACCCGATCGCGAGCCCCACCACCGTGTCGCTGGTCGAGGGGATCCCGGAGAACGATACGGCCGCGTCGGACACGATCACCGTGTCGACGGCGTTTGTGCCGCGGGGCTCGTATTACTTGCAGGCGACGATTTCGGACGGGGTCAACCCGCCGGCTACGGCGTTTGCCACCACCCCGGCGCCGGCCAGTACGCGCGTGGTCATCACGGTCGGGGAAGAGGGGGCCACGCCGAGCAACCGGCCGCCCACCATCTTCGTCACCCAGCCGCAGTTCAACCTCTCGGTGACGCTGGACGACACCATCACGATCGGGATACAGCCCTCGAGCCAGCCGCCCAACGCCAACGTTCCCTACGACCCGGACAACGACGCCCTGCTGTACCTTTCGTTGGATTTGGACGACGATCCGGCGACGGGCAATCCATTAAACCCCGACCCTGAAGAACTCATTCTGCTGCTCGATGCGCCGTTCGAGATTACGCAGGGTACCTTCGCCCCGTTCTCGTTCGAGGTTTCGGTGGACCTGGCGCGGTTCCCGCTGCGGGAGGACGGCAAGCCTTACTTCATCCGGGCCACCATCACCGACGGGAGCAACGCGCGGCGTGACGCCTACGCCACGGGGACCATCAACGTGACCCGGGCGGCCACCGGGCGCGTGGATTTGGGCATGGTGGGCGGGACGCTCACCGGGGCGACGTGGCTGGGCTTCGATCCCGGGGCCCTGTTGGGGACGGCGATGGCCTCGATCGGGAACTTCGACGCGGGTTCTGGTGCCACCGAAACGGATCCCACCGGCGACGTAGTGGAGGATTGCCTGTTGGTTGCCCAGTTCGGGGTGCCCACGGGGCTGGAGCCGACGGGCGAAGCGTACTTGATCTATGGTCTGAACGGGCGCCGGTTCGGGGGGCGCATCAACGTGAATACCGTAGGGACGGAGGTAGACGGGGCCACCTTCGTGGGGCCCCAGGCGAGAAATCCGTCCGAGGAAACCAACGGGATCACCTCGGTGGGCTTCGTGCCGGACCTGACGGGTGACGGCCGTCCCGAGTTGCTGTTCGGTGCTTCTTATGTGGATGGAGTTCGCCAGTTTCGTGACGATGACCCGAGCGACCGCAAAGAAGGCGATCGGGAGACCGTGGTGGCGAAGATCCAGCGCGGCAGCCTGACGGTGACGCGCGTCGACGTTTTCGGGAACGAGGCAGCGGAGCCCGAGTACGCCACCCAGGCCTACGACGACGTCATCGATACGGTAGTGGACCTGAACGACCCGGACAACACCGCCGCCGGGACGGCGACCTTGTTGTCCTGGGGCGGAGAGGAAATCGATCAGCAGTTCACGCCGACACAGTGGGTCCTGATCCAATACAATCTTGTGGATTTTTCGGTCCCCGATTTCTTGTTTCTGCCACAGGAGGACATCGAAATCGCCAGCGCGACCCTTTTCATCAGCGTGGGGGTCCGGGGCGATGATTCCGAAGTACACGCGTTGTTCAGGTCCATCAGCCAGACCACCACGCTCAATTCGTTTTCGGGGGGCCTGGCGCCGGTCGAGGACGTGCAATACGACCAGGATGGTGTGCAAGGCACCGGTTTCCAGGATGTTGTAACCGGCGAGAATTCCGTCGATGTCACCGATACCGTCGAGGACATTTTCGACAACCGCCAGGACTTGTACGGCTGGATCATCATTCCCACGGATCTGCTGCCGGTGATCTTGGATTCGAGTGAGGCGGGGGTGGTCGAGGTCCGGCCGCGACTGGAAATCCGGTACACCCGGCCGGTCCCGGGCGGGGCCTTTGATCTGGACGGGTGCTATCCCGACCTCCTGCCCAACAACACCTCGAACAATCCCGACGCGCAGGGGTCTCAGGACGATATCATCGCCAATCGGGGCAACTTGGAGAGCTTGGGCATCGTGGCGATGGTCGATAGCGAGAACCGGGACGCCGACGGGATCGTGGATTTGGAACGGCTGAACCGTGCGACCGTCCCGATCGATCTGGCCGGTCAACGTCCGACCCAGGATACGGGCTTTGCACACGCGGTGATCGGGCTGGGGGCCGTCGGGCCTTCGGTGCGTTTGGAGGGAGCGCGTTTCCAGGTGGCCATGTATGATGTGATTGATGTCCAGCAGTTGGACCAGGGACCGATCCGGGCGGAATTCGGCGCCCGGGTTGGATCCCTGCCGGACATCGGCAACGACCAGAGGCCGGAGATCATCGTTTCCGCCCCGCGGAACGAGATGGACGTGGCGGATCTGACCGAAAGATTCTCAGACCGTCTGTGGCAGGTGACCCACTTGAATTCCCGGCCTCATCAGGGGAATATCGTTATCTACCACGGTCAGAACTACAACCTACTCCGTGACCTGGCCGACGGTTCCTCTTCCCTTCCGCATATCGCCCGCATCGCGCCGGTGGGAAGTTGCAATGACCCGGTTATGCCACGAGGCATTCAAGGGGGACAGGACTATGATTCTCTGGTGATCCACGGTGAGAAACCCTCCGATGAGTTGGGTGACGGCAGTTCGGCGGGGGATTTCAATCTGGACGGCTCCCCGGACGTTCTTTGCGGCGCCCCCTTCGCGGATGGGCCGACCGGAGAGAACGTGGGCACCACGTATATTGTCTATCAGCGCCAGCAAAACGAGGATGTGGAGATCCAGTTGGCCGACGCGAACGACCCGTCGAAGCGGCCGCCGATGATCCGCATCCGGGGAGACGAGCCCGAGGACCGCATCGGGTGGGCGCAGGAAAGCGTGCTGGATATCAACGGCGACCGGATCAACGACATCGCCATCGGCTCGCCCTATGCCGATGCGGGCGGGGTGCAGGCGGGCGTTTGCTCGCGGGATTTCAACAGCAACGGGAGCGTGGACAGCGAGGACAACGCGGCCTTCAGCTCCTGCCGCGCGGAGTTCGGCGAGGCCGACCTGTTCTCGGACGACCCCTGCGCGTTCTTCGACTACAACAACGACCGGCGGGTGGACGATTTGGACGCCGACGTTTTTGAAGGCGGCGCCTGCCCGGTGGACAACGGCACGGTGGCCGTCGTGTTCGGCGGCATCACGCTGGACGGCGACCGCGTGGTCAGCCAGATCGCCACGCCCGACCTGCCCGGCGTAGTCTTCTACGGCGCCAACCGCGGCGACCGGGCCGGGCATGACGTGACTTCGGCTGGCGATTTCAACCGCGACGGGTTCGGCGACCTGCTGATCACCGCCCCCGGCGCCCGGGCGACGGCTGACGACGGCACGACCCGCGTGGGCGTGGTCTACCTGATCTTCGGGGGGCCGCACCTGAACAACCGGAGGTTCAGCCTGGCAAACCTGGGCACGGCCGATCTTCCGGGGATCATTTTCCTCAGCCCGTACGAGGTTGGGGCGCCGAATGAGGCGCCGCCGCAATATGTCGCGGGCCTGGGCGACCTCAACAACGACGGCTTCGCGGACATCGGCATCGGCAACCCGCTGGCGGACTTCGTAGACACGACGTTCCCGCAGGAGCCGGGCAGCCCGGGCAGCGACTTGTCCACCGGGCGACGCCGCGACGCGGGCGAGATTTACATGATCTACGGACACAACATCACCGCGTCCAATCCGTAATCACGCAAGGAGCCACGATGAATGAACGTGTCCCCGTCAACTTTTCGGGGGTATGTCATGGCCGTTGATCGCGTCGAGAGGCGCCTCAAGCGCGTAACCGCGGCCTTGGATGCCGCAGGAATCCGCTATGCGGTCATCGGGGGAAACGCGGTCGCCTGTTGGGTGGCTCGCGTAGACCCCAGCGCCACGCGCGCGACCCGGGACGTGGACTTGCTGGTGCGGAAGTCGGACGCGGCTCGAATGCAAGAGGCCATGCGCCTCTTGGGGTTCGAGCTGCACGACCTGCGTCGCATGGTGGTGTTCATTGATCCCGAGGAGCCCAGTCGGCGGTCAGGCGTCCATGTGGTCTGGGCCGATGAACGCGTTCGGCCGTCATACGCGTACCCCGCGCCTTCGGTGCAGGAGAGCGTCCGCGACCCCGAAGGATTCTGGATCCTGGATCTGCCGGCGCTGGTGCGGATGAAATTGACCTCTTTCCGCGACATCGACCGCGTGCATGTTGCGGACCTGCTTAGCCTGGGGCTTGTCGGTCAAGGGGTGCGTTCCGCGTTGCCGCCGGATCTCCATAAACGATTGGCCGACGTCGAGCAGACGCTCGAAGAATAGGAACGGTCCAGGCTCTGTGGACCCGGTCGACGACCGGTTCCGTCGTCGGCCTGGCCGATCCACGAACTCACAGAGAGGCGGGGACGTAAAGAAGATAGCGTTTTGACGTGCCGGTGGTCAGACGAGGAGGGCGGAGAACGGGATGGCGCATTTCAATATCAAGCATTCGGTGCAGGCGGAGACGGGCAAGGCCAGCGCCTTGATGATCGCGACGCTGTTCGGGGGCATGCTGGTGGTGTGCTCTTTTGTGGCCCAGTGGCTTTTTGCGGGGTCCACGATCCGCAGCGCGGATGGCGCGGCGGAGAACTTCTATGCGTCGCTGATTGCGTTCATGGGCGCGGTGCTTTTGGGTGTGCCGCTGGTCTGGAACGCCCTGGTACACCTGTGGCACGGCGAAAAGCACATGGACGAGTTGGTGGCCATGGCCATCGTGGCCGCCATCGCCCTGGGCGAGTACCAGGAAGCGGGGATCATTGCGTTTTTCATGATCCTCTCGAACCTGATCGAGGCGCGGACGGCTCTGGGCGCTCGGGCCTCCATCGAATCGCTGTTGCGCCTGACGCCCGACCAGGCCCACCGGGTGCTGCCGGACGGGGCGGAGGAGGTGGTGGAGAGCGCCAGGCTCCGGCCGGGGGACGTGGTGCGGGTGCGGCCGGGGGACAACATCCCGGCCGACGGGGTGGTGCTCGCGGGCGAATCGAGCGTGAACCAGGCCAACATCACCGGCGAATCTCTGGCGGTGGATAAGAGCACAAACGACGAGGTGTTCGGGGGGACGAGCAACCTGACCGGCGCGTTGGACATTCGCGTGATGAAAGCGGGGAAGGACGCGACGCTCGGGCGGGTGCAGTCGCTGATCATCGAGGCGGAGAGGACGCAGGCCCCGCTGGCCCGGCTGATCGACCGTTACGCGGGGTGGTACACGCCGACGATCCTGATGGTGGCGGGGATCGTGCTGTTTTTCGCGGCCGACAAGAAGGAAGGTCTCCAGCGGGCGATCACCATGTTGATCGTGGCCTGTCCGTGCGCGTTGGTACTGGCCACTCCGACGGCCATGGTGGCGGCGTTGAGCTGCGCCGCGCGGCTGGGCATCCTGGTGAAGAACGTGTTGCACCTGGAGTCGGCCCGGAACCTAACCGCGATCGTGCTGGACAAGACGGGTACGCTGACCACCGGGGTGCTGTCGGTGACGCAGATGAGACCGGCGCCCGGCGTGGACGGCGTCGAGCTGCTCCGGGCGGCCGCTTCCGTCGAGCAACTGAGCAAGCATCCGACGGCCCGGGCCCTGGTCGAGGTGGCCCGCAGAGCGAAGCTCAAGCTGGACGAGGTGGACGACTTCAGGGAGGTCATGGGCCGCGGCGTACAGGCGAAAGTGAGCAGCGACGTGATCATGGCCGGGCGGAGCACCTGGCTGGCGGAGCAGGGAGCGGACATGGCCCTGACCCGGGACCCGGCGTATGCCGAGACCGAAGGGCTGAGCATGCTGTACGTAACGCGGAACGGACGTTGTCTGGGTTGGATCGGGCTGGGGGACAAGACGCGGCCGGAGGCGCGGGCGGCCATCGACGAACTGCGGCGGATCGGAGTGCAGAACCTGACCATGGTGACGGGGGACAAGTGGTCGGTGGCCCGGCGCGTGGCGGCGGAGATGGGGTGCACCGAGGTGCAGGCGGAGGTGCTGCCGGACCGGAAGCTGGCCTTGGTGGACGACCTGAAGCGGCGGGGGCACCAGGTGTGCGTGGTGGGCGACGGGGTGAACGACGCGCCGGCCCTGGCGGCGGGGCACCTGGGGATCGCCATGGGGGCGGCGGGCAGCGACGTCGCGATCAATTCGGCCTCGGTCGCGCTGATGAATAACGATCTTAATCGGATCCCGTTCTTGATCCGGCTGTCGCGCAAGACCACCGCGGTGATCTGGCAGAACCTGCTGTTCGGGGTGGTGTTCATCCTGGTGACGCAGTCGTTGGCGATCTGGGGGTCGCTCAAGCCGATCCTGGCCGCGTTCCTGCACACCATCGCGACCACCATCGTGATCTTCAACAGTGCGCGGCTGGTGCGCTTCGGGGAGGAACTGGAACCCCACGTGGCCGCGGAGGGGGCGACTCCAGCGGACGCCGGACCCGAACGCCTCGCGGTCACACCGGTGCTGGCCGGTTAGAGTTGCCGAACAGGATTATTCCCGACCCTTTTTTCTCAGGAAGCCGACGCGGTGAGCCGCAAGACCTCCGCACGCACCCGCGCATAGTCGAGCTTGAGATGCCGCAGCGCCGTGCAGGCCACGCTGTCCTTTTCCTTGGCCAGCGCCAAGAGCAGGTGCTCGGTGCAGACCTCGTTCGATTCCAACCCGCGGGCTTGTTCGATGGCCGTCGCCATCACGTTGCGGAAGTGGGGTGTCCCGGGCAGTCGGCCGAAGACCCACGTTTCTTCCATGCTCTTGCGGACCAGCTTGTCCACCGCGTGTTTGAGCTGGGCCCCGTTGATGCCGTACTCGTGAAGCACCTGCGCGCCGACGCCGGTCCCTTCCCGCTCGATGGCCAAGAGGACGTGCTCGGTCCCGACGTAGTCCAACTCGTATTCCCGAGCGATGGCCGGGGCCAGGTCCTTGATGACCTTCTCAACGCGTTTGCTCAATCGTTCGTACATCGCCCTCCTGCTCTTTGCCCAAGCGCCCGCCATCCTGGGTACGGACCAGGGCCTGCTTGGCAGACTCGCCCTCGAACAAGCCAATCGGCGTCTGCTCCGGCACCGCCGTCCGGTGCCAATTTCACCGCAGCCAATCATACCCCAAGCCGAGCAGCGCCACAAGAATCGACACGATCAGAGTGATCTTGATGATTTTGAGCCGGTTGGAGACCTCGCGGTCGCGCCACTCGCCCAGGCGTTTGTCGATCTCGTCGAGTTTGCGGTCGATCCGCACCTCGATTTCGTCGAGTTTCTCGCGGACATAATCGTCGGCCACGCCGCGGAGTTTGCGCGCGATCCCGCCCACCATCCCTTCCTCTTCGATGTGCGTCTTCAACGAGGGGGCTTGGTCCTCGGGCAGAAACCGGTATTTGTCGGTTGGCTGGTCCCGGTGTTCGTGAATCAGCTTGGCCAGCAACCCACCGACGAGAGAACGGCGCTGGCGCGTGAGCTTCTTCCACATCCCCTCCGATTTTCGGAGCGCCGCCTCGAGGGCCTCGCGCTCCACCTCGGGTGGAGGGTGCAGCCCCCGCAAGCGTGCCAGGGCCAGCAGCCCGCGGTAAGAGAGGCCGTCATAGTCCGGGCGGCTGATACTCGCAATGTGCTTGGCCAATTCCTCCTTGCCGGCGGATTGCCGCACGGGCCGACGCGCCCAAACCACCACGTCCAACATCGCGTCCCGGTCCAGCTCGACGAGCAGTTCCTGACGTTCGCGGATGCGCCGCAGCAGCTCGCCGTGGGGCATGCCGCCATCCAAGGTCAGGCCCAGGCTCCGGCCGTACAACAACAGCTCATCGTGGGGGAGCTCCGTGAGCGAAACGGATTCAAGCCTCTGCTCAGCGCTCATGATTCGAACACCGTTGACAGGTGCCATCCGCCTCAACCGACGGCACGGGCACGCCCAGCACCCTCATTTAGCCTTCCGTTCGACCGACCTGCAACCAAAGTAAGTAAAGCAATATCGCCGTCAGCAGTGCAATCTGGAAAGCGTCGAAGCCGAAGCGCCGTATGCGGAGCCGCACCATGGACGATTCCACCCAGTGCCGCAGCAACCGCTCATGCCTGCGGGCGGCGAGGCCGCCGGCCCGCCAGCGCCAGATGAACTGAAGGAACCTAATCACGGTGTACGTTCCCACCACGATCATCAGGAGCTGTCGGTACAGGGCGAACAGACCGATTTCGGGCATGGCCGCTCGGCCTCGCTTGCTTTGCGGGCACCGTACGGTGCGACCCCCTACAAACGGAAGCTGCCACGCGCCGGCTCCCCGCACAACGTGGATAGCATAACGCCTGCTCACCGAAACGCGACCGGCCGGCCCAAGCCAACACGGAGTGCCTAGACGGTTGGAGAGAGTACAAATTATCCTAACTCTTTGTGAATACATGCGTTATGATTGCCGACCGGGGCGTCGATACCGGAGCCGGAGTTGCCGATCCTCACTGCCATTAAAGCACTACTTCAGTCATCATGGAAATTTGGCAGTCCGACTGAAAATGTTACATTTAGGGTAGAAACCCTATTGCAAAGGCACGGGAATAGGGTACGATAACTTGTAGCAGAGTGGTGGCGCGGCCATTCTGACGAACTGGCCCACTCTTGAGTTCGTAAGGAAATCGGACAGCTACGAAGCTATTGAAGCTTCTTTCCCCTCCGGAAAGCACCGGACGCCTCTTGGTGTACGGTGCTTTCTTTATGAGTACTTCCAGCATAGACCGCGTGATCGGCCTATTTCCCCCATTCCGCATATTCGGAACATTATCAGGGGGAGTCAGAGTCGGTGGTGAGCAGCTCGGGAGTTTCTCGCTTGGCCAAACGATTGAGATGGAGAGCGGCGCGCGTGCCGAGCGCATGCTGACTCATCATCAAGACCACGGTCTCGGGGGATTGGACACGAAGGACGTGCCGGTCGGCGCCTTCACGGGCCGCCGCGATGCGCGCGGCAAGGTCCGCCCAGTAGTGACCCACGAGGACGATCGGCCGCGGGCGGATGAAGCCCTTGTTCACGTATTCCCAGATGACGCCCAACTCGCTCAGTGTGCCGGTCCCGCCCTCGAGAAACACGTAGCCGCCGCAGGCCCGCATCATGGCCTCGATCCGCGTCAACAGGGTCGGCGCTTCGTAGATTTCGACGAGGAACTCGTTGGGGCGGAGGGCGGCTCCGCGCTTCCGCAAGACCGTGGGACAGGTCACGCCGATGGTCCGTGCGCCGGCCTCCCATGCCCCCTGGCTCGAGGCGCGCATGATCCCGTCATAACCGCCGTTGAGGACGGCGAAACCAGCCGTGCCGAGAGCGTGGCCGATTGTATAGGCGAGGCGATAGAGGGCCTCCCCCGGGCGAGTCGCGTAGCTTCCGAAGATGCCGATCGTCTTCTGGGCCATCGCTCCCGGACTCCGGTGAGGCACGTCAGCGGCACCGCCCGATTTAGAGGCTTTCCGACGGAGTCGGGGCCGCGAGCTTGCGGACTTCGGTGAGGACGTCGGGCAGAGGCACGCGGCGGATTTCCGTTTCGTTGCGGCGGCGAACCTCGGCGATGCCGTCGGCCAAACCGCGCTTGGCGATCACCACCCGCACTGGCAGCCCGATCAGATCGGCGTCCTTGAACTTGAACCCCGGGCGGGCATCCCGATCGTCGAGCAAGACGTCGATGCCGGCCGCTTCGAGACCGTCGTGCAGCCTCCGTGCGGCGTCCATGACCGCCGGGTCGCGGACATCCAGGGCCACGACGTGGACGCGGAACGGGGCGATCTCCAGCGGCCAGCAGACGCCGTTCTCGTCGTGATAGGCTTCGATGGCGGCGGCCATGATGCGGTTCAGCCCGATGCCGTAGCAGCCCATGATGAACGGCCGGGCGACGCCCTTCTCATCGAGGAAGGTCGCCTTCATTGCCGCGGAGTATTTGGTCCCCAGCTTGAAGACGTGGCCGACCTCGATGCACTTCTCGAAGATCAGCGGCGAGCCCGACGGGCTCCGGTCGCCGGGAACGGCCCGCCGGATGTCGGCCAGCTCGCGGATCTGGAAGTCGCGGTCGGGGTTGACCCCGGTCACGTGGCAGTCGGTCTGATTGGCCCCGGTGACCGCATTCTTCATCACCGAGACCGCCTGGTCCGCAACGACGCGAGCCTGCAGACCGACGGGACCGGCGAAGCCGACCTGCGCCCCGGTCACCTGCTCGATGGTGGCCGCGGAGGCCATCTGGAGCCGCGTGACCCCCGCGGCCCGGGCCAGCTTGGCTTCGTTGAGCTCGTGGTCGCCGCGGACCAGGGCCACCAGCGGCCGGTCTTCGGTCTCGTAGATCAGCGTCTTAATCATATCCCGCGGCCGGCATTGGAGGAACGCCGACACCTGGTCGATGGTGGTCAGGCCGGGTGTGTGGACCCTTTTGAGTTCCTCGAGGGCACGGCCGTCCTCCGCGGAGACGGGGGCCACCGCCGCCCGTTCCAGGTTGGCCGCGTAAGACCCGTCCTCACTGCGTACCAGATAGTCTTCGCCGGCTTCGGTGGGCACCATAAATTCGTGCGAAGCGTCGCCGCCGATGGGGCCGGACTCGGCCTCCACCGCAAGGTAAGGCAGCCCGCAACGGTCGAAGATGCGGCGGTAGGCCCGGTACATCTTCTCGTAACTGGCGTCGAGGCCGGCCTTGTCCGCGTCGAACGAGTAGGCGTCCTTCATCTGGAACTCGCGGGTGCGCAGGACGCCGCTCTTGGGTCGGGCTTCGTCGCGGAACTTGGTCTGAATCTGATAGAGCGTGAGGGGCAGTTGCTTATAGCTGTTGACGTAGGCCCGCACGGTGTCGGTGACGACTTCCTCGTGCGTCGGCCCCAGCACCGTACCCTTGCGGAAGGGCTTGTCGGCCAGGCGCACCAAGGTCTCGCCCATGGTGGCGACCCGCCCGGTCTCCTCCCAGAGCTCGACGGGTTGCATGGCGGGCATGTGCAGCTCGACGGCCCCGGCGGCGTTCATTTCCTCACGGATGATCTGCTCGATCTTTCGCAGGGTCCGGTAGCCCAGGGGCAGATAGGTGTACGAACCGGCGGCCACCTGGCGGATCAGCCCCGCCCGGATCATGAGCTGATGGGAAGGCGCGGAGGCCTCCGCCGGCACTTCCTTCGACGTGGGGATCAAGAACTTCGTCCAGAACATGGCGGCTTTGATACCGAGTCGCGCGGCGAAATGCAAGCTCGTCGGACCGCAGCGTAAGGGCGTCGGTTTGGCTTCGTCGGGTGTCACCCGTGTGGCGCATCCCGGCGCGTGGGGGGACGCCCCCCGGACCCGGCTCCGGGTATGGACTGCAGGTCGGGCCCGGCCCGGCAAGTTGTTGCGTCGGGCAAAGCCCGACCTACATCACTTTAGAAGCATCCGCCCATGGCGAAGGGAAACAGGAACACGCTGTTCATGAAGCTGTTGGCAAAGCTGAAGCTGAAGGGACTGAACAGGCCGGCCATCGCCACCTGGGCAAACACACCGACCACCCACAGAACGAGCAACCACCTGACCGTCTTCGATCGCATCGGCAACCTTTCTATGCGGGGTCAACGGGCGGCCGTCGCGCCGACGGCAGGAAACGCCCACAGCGCATTATGTCCCCAAGGCGCCGGCCCGGCAACTAGTGCTCCAACGCACCTTAACCTGCGGTTTCGGGGTCGAGCCCACTCGTGTGCCACTGCCGTCTCGGCAGTGCCGGTCGCAGGAGGCTCCCTGGAAAGCACTGCTCACAGAGCAGTGGCACACCCAAAACTTTAGCTGCGTTGGAGCACCGGGGGCTTTGGAGGTCGTGCGGGTACGGGTTTAGTATGGTCCGCGAGCGCGGACCCTACGGTGCGGTACGGAGGGGCCGCTCCCTGACGGTCGCGGTTCGGAGACACGGTCGCGGCTCGGAAGGTAGGTTGCTAGAATACCAGCGTTTTAAGCAGGGGCGAGGAGACGAGCTTATGCATCCAACGGACTGGACGCTTCACCGGCTGATGGCCGATGCGGGTTTGCGTACCATTGATGCCGCGAGGTGGCCTGATGTCCCGATCCGCGGTTTGGCCGACGATTCGCGGCAGGTCGCGCCGGGTTTTTGCTTCGTGGCCCTCCGCGGGACACGGCAGGACGGGCACGATTTCGTCGAGGCGGCGGTCAAGAACGGGGCGGTCGTCGTCTTCAGCGAACGGCCGGTGGCCGTGCCGCGTTCCGTGGTGGCGGTGCAGGTGCCGGACACGCGGTCGGCGGTGGCGCACCTGGCGGCGACGTTCTATGGGGTGAACCGCTGCCGGAACGGGCAGCGGTTGCGCCTGATCGGAGTCACCGGCACCAACGGCAAGAGCACGACCTGCCGGATCCTGCAATCGATCCTGCAGGCGGCCGGTCACCGGACAGCGGTGGTGGGCACGCTGGGATACGATCTGCTTGACGGTTCGGTGCCGGCGCCGCTGACCACGCCGCCGCCGATCGAGTTATGCGCCTACCTCTCGCGGGCGATCGACGCCGGGGGGGCCTACGCGGTGATGGAGGTCTCCAGCCATGCGTCGGACCAACGGCGTTGTGACGGGCTCAGCTTCGATGCGGCGGTGTTCACGAACCTGACCGGCGATCACTTCGATTACCACGGGACTCGCGACGCCTATCTGCGGGCCAAGAAACGCCTGTTCGACGGCCTGGAGCCCGACGCGGCGGCCATGGTGAACGACGACGACCCGGCCGCGACGGAGATGGTGGCGGACTGCCGGGCGCCGGTGATCCGCTACGGCATCTCGAACCCGCGGCTGGAGGTGACGGCCGAAATCCGCGCCATATCGCTTAGCGGGAGTGAATTGGAGATTCGCTTCGGCGGATCGACGATGGCCGTGCGCACCACGCTGATCGGGCGACACAATACCTCGAACGTGTTGGCCGCAGTCGGCACGGCCTACAAATTGGGGATCCCTGCGGAGGAGATCGCGGCCGGCGTCGAGCGGGTCGGGCTGGTCCGCGGGCGGCTGCAACGGGTGGAGCTGGAGGGGTGTCCGATTTCGGTGCTGGTGGACTACGCGCACACGGACGACGCGCTGGACAACGCGCTGTCCACGCTCAAGCCGCTGACCATCGGGCGGCTGATCTGCGTCTTCGGGTGCGGCGGCGACCGCGACCGGACAAAGCGTCCCCGCATGGGCGCGGTGGTGAGCCGACTGGCGGACATCGCCTGGGTCACCAGCGACAACCCGCGGAGCGAAGACCCGGGCGCGATCATCAACGAGATCCTGCCCGGCATGGCGGCGGGTGCGAGGTGCAAGACCTACGTGGAACCGGACCGGAAAAGTGCGATCGGCCAGGCCATCGCCATGGCGGAGGCGGGCGATACGATCCTGATTGCGGGGAAGGGGCACGAGGATTACCAGATCATCGGCCGAGACACCATCCACTTTGACGACGTGGAGGTGGCCGCTGAGGCATTGGGGCAGGTCGACCTGACCGGGCCGCGCCTGCGAGGGGTAAGCCGCGTATGATCGCGTTGGGACTGGATGAGATCGTCCGTGCGGTCGGCGGGCGGACGCGGGTCCCGTGTGGGCCGGTCGGCGTCACCGGGCTATCCACCGACACCCGGACGCTCAAGCCCGGCGAAGTGTTCGTGGCCCTCGCCGGTGAGCACTTCGATGGCCACCGTTTTGTGGCCGAGGCCTTCGCCAAGGGCGCCCGCGCGGCGCTGGTGGCGGGGTCGGCGGCGAAGGATGCGGACCTGGCCGCCCCCCACGATGGAGCGTGCATTCTGGTCGACGACACCCGGGCCGCACTCGGGCGCCTGGCTGCGTATCACCGTGGGATGCTGGCTGCTAAGGTCATCGCCGTGACGGGCAGCAACGGGAAAACGACGACGAAGGGGATGATCGACCACGTGTTGAGCACGTGCCTGCCCGGGCGTGCGGCCCACAAGAGCTTCAATAATGAAGTGGGGGTGCCGTTGACGCTGCTTTCGGCGGAGCCGTCGGACCGTTATCTGGTGGTGGAGATCGGCTCGAATGCCCCCGGTGAGGTGGCCCATCTGGCCGCGATGGCCGCCCCGGATATCGGCGTGGTGACGTCCATCGGTCACGCGCATCTGGAGGGCTTCGGCGGCATCGACGGTGTGGTGCGAGAGAAGCTTTCGTTGCTGGACTACGTCGTGTCCGGCGGGCTGGGGCTGGTGAATCTGGACGACCTGCGGGCCGTCGATCACGGACCGTTCCCCTCGGGCTTGAAGACCGTCACCTACGGGACGGCTGCGGAGGCCGACGTGCGCGTGACCGCCCTGGAATGCCGACTCGATGGGGTGAGCTTCAGGATCAACGATCGCTACACGGTGAGCTTGCCGGCTCCAGGAGCGCACAACGCGCTGAACGCGGCCGCGGCGTTCGCTGTGGCCCGGCGGATGCAGTTGGAGCCGGAGCAGATCGTGGAGGCGCTGGCGACGGTCCGGCTGCCGCACCTGCGGTTGCAGGTGCGCCGGGTCGGCGGGTTGACCCTGATCGAGGACTGCTACAACGCCAACCCGACCAGCATGGCCGCGGGGATCGAGGTCCTGCGGACGGCTGACCGTGACCGGCCGGAAAGCGGCTCGCACCAATCAGGGCGGCGCGTGCTGGTGGCGGGGGAGATGAAGGAGTTGGGCCTCGAGAGCGACGCTCTGCACGAGCGGATCGGCGTTCTGGCGGCGCAGGCGGGGATCGAGCTGGTGGTGTGCGTCGGACGCGGGGCCGCCCCGATCGCAGCCGGCGCACGTTCCGTCAACCCGACCATCGACGCGCACATCTGCGAGACGACCGAACGGGCGTGCGAGGAAGTGCCGCAGTTGCTCGCGGATGGGGACACGGTGCTGGTTAAAGGCTCGCGGGTTTTGGGCCTGGAGCGCCTGTCGGAGCGGATCGTCGACGAAATGCAGCAGCTACTGAAGAGGCGCCGCGTAGACAACGACCCTCCCCCAACATGAGCGTCTGGGCAAGGCGTTGCAACGGCTCAGCGCCACACCCGGGGCGTTCTCCCGGTCCCGAGCTTTGCAGTCGCCCGAGGTGTAACGCGGCTGTAACAGCCGCCTGAGCAGCGGCCTCCTTCGACAGGAACATGGCTCGGGTTGCGTCTATACGCCGGCATTGGTAAAGTGCCCCGCTTATCCCCTATTCGCGATAAGGAGAGTTTGGGCCCATGGTTACGACGCAAATGGACGTCAAGCGGATCGGCGAGCAGGTCAAAGAGGCCAGCGAGCCGTTTCGGCGCCTGCTGGAGGAAATCCACCGGGTCATCGTCGGGCAGGACAACCTGCTGCACAAAATGCTGGTCGGGCTGCTGTCCAACGGGCACATCCTCACCGAGGGTGTGCCGGGGCTGGCCAAGACTACGGCGGTCTCGTGCCTGGCCCGGGGCATCGACACGGGGTTCCAGCGGATCCAGTTCACGCCGGACATGCTGCCCGCGGACGTGATAGGCACCTTGATCTATCGGCCGCAGGACGGCGAGTTCGTGGTCAAGAAAGGTCCGATCTTTTCCAACATCATCCTGGCGGACGAGATCAACCGGGCCCCGGCCAAAGTGCAAAGCGCGCTGCTGGAGGCCATGCAGGAGCGGCAGGTCACCATCGGCAAAGAGACGCATCGCCTGGACGATCCGTTTCTAGTGCTGGCCACGCAGAACCCCATCGAACAGGAAGGGACCTACCCGCTGCCGGAGGCCCAGGTGGACCGCTTCATGCTCAAGGTCGTCGTCACCTATCCGAACAAGCGGCAGGAGCGCGAGATCCTGGAGCGGATGGCGGCTACCCGCGTCGTGCACGACATTCATCCGGTGATGACCCCGCGGAACATCGCCGCCGCTCGGGCGGTGGTGGACGAAATCTACATCGACGACAAGATCAAGGACTACATCGTGGACCTGGTCTTCGCCACCCGCGACCCGGCGGCGTACAAGCTGCCCATTGCAGACTGGATTCAGTATGGCGCCTCGCCGCGGGCGAGCATCTACCTGACGGTGGGAGCCAAGGCCTGTGCGTTTCTCGCCGGGCGGGGATATGTCACTCCGCAGGACGTCAAGGACATCGCCATGGACGTGATGCGGCACCGGGTCATCGTCACCTACGAAGCGGAGGCGGAGGAGAGAACGTCCGAGGACGTAGTGAAGACGATACTCGATCATGTGCCAGTACCATAAGAAAAGCCAAAAAGCCGAAAGCTGGCACTTCGGAGGTTGCCAGGAACACGGAACGCGATTGCAGCAGCAGGGTGACGCAAGATGGGAAGGATACGAGGGGACTTGCCCGAGCGAACAATGCAATTCG